>JAEYZR010000035.1 GCA_023427945.1 Pseudomonadota bacterium
GAACCGGAGGGCTCATTTCGGTGGCACTGGCCGAACTCACCGTAGCGCAAAGGCAAATCGCGATAGGAATGCAGACCGGAATTGAAAATCTGCACATGACCAGGGCAATTCATCGGCTTCAAACCATACATGCGGTTTTCAGATTCCGTCGTGAACATATTTTCACGATAGTTTTCCCAATGGCCCGTTTTTTTCCAGAGTGAAATATCGAGAATCTGTGGCGCCTTCACTTCCTGATAACCATTATCCTGGTAGACACGCCGCATATACTGCTCGACTTGCTGCCAGATCGACCATCCGCGGGGATGCCAGAAAATCAGGCCCGGACCCTCTTCCTGAAAATGGAACAGGTCAAGATCGCGCCCGATTTTGCGATGATCGCGCTTTTCGGCCTCCTCCAGCATATGCAGGTAGGCTTCCTGATCCTCCTTGGAGGCCCATGCAGTGCCGTAGATGCGCTGCAACATCTCGTTGTTGCTATCGCCGCGCCAATAGGCCCCGGCGACTTTCATCAGTTTGAATACCTTCAACTTGCCTGTGCTCGGCACGTGCGGCCCGCGACAGAGGTCGACGAAATCGCCCTGACGATACAGGCTGATCACCTCGTTACCGGGAATGGACGCGATTATCTCGGCCTTGTAGTCCTCGCCGATACCCTTGAAAAACGCAACTGCATCGTCCCGCAACCATTCTTCACGGGTGACGCGTTCATCACGCTTGGCAAGCTCAGCCATTTTCTTTTCGATGGCTGCCAGATCTTCGGGCGTGAACGGACGCTTATACGAAAAATCGTAATAAAAGCCATTGTCGATGACTGGACCAATGGTAACTTGCGCATCGGGGAACAATGTTTTTACGGCATGCGCCAACAAATGCGCGCTGGAATGCCGAATCATGTCGACGCCATCTGCGTCCTTGGCAGTGACAATAGCCAACTGCGCGTCACGCTCGATGGTGAAACCGGTGTCCACAAGCCTGGTTGGAAGACCGTCGTGCGTCACCTTTCCGCCCAGAGCTGCCTTGGCCAGGCCGGCCCCGATGGATTGTGCCACTTCGGCAACGGTGACCGGACCGGGGTACTCGCGCCTGGAGCCGTCGGGCAATGTAATCTGAACCATGTTCATTCCTGCTGCAAGTTAAATGGTGCGAATATTGAAGCCGAAAACGAAAAACGCGGCCTGAAGGCCGTGTAAGGATCCGAACTGCGTGAAATCAAAGACCACCGGGGTAGACATCGCACACTAACGGAACGCTCACGCCGCCAATGGCGCAAGTCGTCGTCGTAGTTCGAGTGCGGAAACTATCAGCCATCATTACAAAAACTTATCAACC
The DNA here is from genome assembly GCA_023427945.1 of Pseudomonadota bacterium. GTDB lineage: Bacteria > Pseudomonadota > Gammaproteobacteria > Burkholderiales > Burkholderiaceae_B > Schauerella. The sequence goes on from JAEYZR010000035.1 coordinate 1,333, forward strand.
AATCGCAAACCAGTGATCACTGCGATCAATCATCAGAAATCGATCACGCTATTTGGCCTTATATTACCACGCCCTACGCTGCCTCACACGCCTACGCAACAAAACCGAGGTCAATGCAAGCAAAGATACGCTCAGTCACACTCTTCACAATCGTTCTTAGGCTTTCTTACTTTTTTGACAGGTGTTCGTGGGATACTTGCGTATGACGATATACTGCCGATCGCTTGTCTCATTATCACCCTGCAGCACGGAGCAAATGTACCTAAAACGATGAGTTTGTGACAAGACCAATACTCGCCCAGATCATAATGTGAAAACCGAGTTTACAAGCTCGGCACAGTTAGAGGCGGAGACAAATTCAGGCATGCCGGTGTAGGCAGAGCTACGGACGACAGACAGCGCGAGACTACTCGTGCCAGTGAAAAATGTATAAGCAAGGATATCGTTGAATGGCAAAGCGCGTTGCCGTAATTGGACTTTCTTTCCGTTTCCCGGGTACCAATCAGCAGACCTATTGGTCTGACCTGCTGGCAGGGAAGGATCTAGTCACAGAAGTTGACCCCCAGCGCTGGGCCAAAGATGCATACCTGCATCCCGACAAATCTCATCCTGGTACCAGCTATACATTTTCAGCGGGAACGATCGGCGACATCACCCGGTTCGATGCTGCATTTTTCGGCATCAGCCCGCGTGAAGCAAGCCTGATGGACCCACAGCAACGCCTGTTGCTGGAAATGGGTTGGGAAGCCATCGAACACGCTGGCATCAAGCCATCCTCCCTGCGCGGCTCGGACACTGGCGTCTATATCGGCATTGCCAGCGCCGATTATTCGTATCGCCTGTCAGACGACTTCGATGCCATCGATGCATCGTTTGCGACCGGCAACACCGCAAGCATTGCCGCCAATCGCCTGTCGTACATATTCGATCTGCGTGGTCCCAGCATGGCGGTCGATACCGCCTGCTCCTCGTCGATGGTCGCCTTCCACCAGGCCTGCAGGGCCATCGCGACAGGCGAAGTCACTCATGCACTGGCCGGCGGCGTCAGCCTGCACCTGCACCCCTATGGCTTTGTGACGTTCTCCAAAGCTTCCATGCTATCGCGCAAGGGCCGTTGCAACGTATTTGATGCCTCCGGCGATGGTTACGTACGCTCCGAGGGTGGCGGCCTGTTCCTTTTGAAGGACTACGACACCGCCGTCGCCGACGGCGATCATATTCTCTGCGTGATCGCGCACTCCGCCGTCAACACAGATGGCCGCAAGTCGGGCATCACGGTGCCCAGCGTGAACGCACAAGCGACCCTGATGGCACGTGCGTACGAAAAGGCTGGCATCGATATCGCCGACATCGACTACCTCGAGGCCCACGGGACAGGAACCGCAGTGGGCGATCCTATCGAAACTCGCGCGATCAGTCAGGCACTTGCCAGCGCACGGCGAAAAGCCCTTCCCATTGGATCCGTGAAAAGCAACATGGGCCATCTGGAAGCGGCGTCAGGCGTGGCCGGGCTGGCCAAGGCAATCTATTGCCTGCTTCACCGCGAAGTTCCGGCAACGATAGGCATCAAGACCATCAACCCCAACATCAAGCTGGATGAGTGGAATCTGGACATCGTCACCAAACCTCGGGCATTGAAGCCCCGTGGCCAACTGACGATTGGTGTCAATTCTTTCGGTTTCGGTGGTGCGAATGCGCACATCATTCTGCAAAGCCATGAAGTCGAGCAGCCCGAGGCATCCGGCCTCATGGCGACGGCCGCCTTGCCTGTTGTCGTCAGCGCCCGCACGCCCAACGCGCTGAACGCCGCAGCACTGGCAATGGCCGACAGACTTCAGGACATGCCTCCAAGTGCACTTTACGACGTGGCTTACCATGCGGCATTCCGTCGCGAATGGCATGATCACCGCGCCGTCGTGTTCGGCACCTCGGCAAGCACCATCGCCGCACATTTACGCACCTTCAGCGAGGGAACACTGCCCAAGCAGGAGGCCGCCAGCGGCACGGCGGTCGCCCACGCACAAGGAGCCGTGCTCGTTTACTCCGGCAACGGATCCCAGTGGGTCGGCATGGGACGCGCGCTGCTGGAAGACCCGGTCTTTGCCGAGGTCATCTCGCAGATCGACGAGTACTTCGAGCCTCTGGGAGGCTACAAGCTCAGCGATGATCTGGCAGGCCATCTGGACGCCGCGCGCGGCGATGGCTATCAGCGCACAGAGTTCGCGCAGCCCGCCCTGTTTGCGTTGCAGGTTGGCATCACCAGCATGCTTGCGCACGCAGGAATCAAACCCCAGGCAGTCGTCGGCCACAGCGTGGGCGAAGTAGCCGCGGCATGGGCAAGTGGCGTACTGAGTCTGGAATCGGCAACGCGGGTGATCTATCACCGCAGCCGTCTGCAAGGGCGCACGAAGGGCAATGGCGCCATGACGGCAGTCGGTGTAAGCGGGGCAACGATCGCCGGCACGCTGAGCGGCCTGAAGATGACCGACAGGGTAAGCGTGGCCGGATACAACAGCGTTCGCGGCGCCACGGTTGCCGGTCATCCCGACGATCTGAAAACGCTGGAAAACGCGCTTGGCGCCAAACGGATCTTCCATAAAAGGCTGGATCTGGACTACGCCTTCCACAGCCCCGCCATGGACCCGATCGAAGGCGACCTTCTGACAGCGCTCGACGGATTGAGCGCCCGCGCAGGCTCTACGCCCTTCTACTCCGCAGTGCATGGCAAACGCATCGAAGGCACGGAGATGGGTGCGGAATATTGGTGGCGCAATATCCGTGAAAGCGTGCGTTTTGAACAGGCGGCCACCGCACTGGTCGAAGACGGCTTCAACATTTTCATCGAGGTCGGCCCCCATCCCGTACTCAAGAGCTATGTCTCCGACGCCGTCAAGGCTGGCGAGCGTGACGGTCGTCAGATCGTCACCGGCCAGCGCGGCGAGCTCCACGTCGGCAAAGTACGCAGTGCCGCTGGTCAGGCGCTGGTCGCTGGCGCAAAGGTCGACTGGCATTCGTATTTCCCCGGGCCAGGTCGCTACGTCGATCTCGCATCCTATCCCTGGCAACGTGAGGTGCACTGGCATGTGACCACCGCGCAGGCGGGCCAATCCCTCTACCGGACACGCGAACACGCGCTGCTCGGTTATCGATTGAAGCAACATGCTGCCGCCTGGGAAAACCAGCTGGACACGTGCCGCTGCCCGACGCTTGGCGATCATGTGGTGGGCAACGCCACCGTGTTTCCAGGTGCGGGATTTGTCGAAATCGCGCTGGCCGCCGCGTTTGCCCATCAGCACGCTGCCTTTGCCGAGGTCGAGGAAATCGACATTCGTGCGCCACTGCTGCTGGAAGATGACGAGACCAAAATCCTGCACACCTTGCTCGAAACAGGTGATGGCAAGCTCACTATCCAGGCAAAAACCCAGGGTAGCGAAGATGACTTCACCGCTCATGCCTACGCGCGCGTGCTGGCCGAGCCTAAAGGTTTGGGGCTCGTCGATGCCGCGCCCGTGTGGCCTGCTCGCGCCCCGGATTTTGATGGCGAAGAACATATCGCTCTGACGCGCGCTGTCGGATTGTCCTATGGACCGGCGTACTCAGCCGTGGCTCACGGATGGCAGGAAAACGAACACACTGTCATCGCCAGGCTCGTGGCCGATCCTAGTATTAACCAGGAGCTAGTCGGCGCTCACCTGCATCCGGCGATGCTCGACTGCACCTTCCAGCTCATCATTCAGCTGCTCAAACACGATTTGAGTCTGGGCACCGGTTCGGCTTTCGTGCCAGCCAAGGTAGGACGCGTGATCGCGCGCGCCGGCGAACATCGCGTAAGCGGTGTGCGTGCAACGGTACTGCGCCGCACCCCCCATGCACTGGTGGCTCGGTTCAGCCTCTTTGACGAAGATGGCGTGCAGATCGCCGCGATCGAAGAAGCGCGATTCCGCAGCGTTCGCCTGCAGAAGAACCCACTGGATCAACTCAGTTTTCCCGACTACCTGGCAGTCCCGGTACCGCGCCATACCGTGCATACCCATCCATTGGCCGATGTTCAGTTCAACGAATTGGTCGGCGGCCTGCGCAAGGTTTCCCAGGAGCCGGCGCTTGCGTCAACGGCGCTCCGTTTCGCGTCTGAGGTCGAACCGCTGGCCGATGCCCTGGCAATCCAGTTCGCGCGCGAGGCGCTGCTTTCGATGGCCGATGCGCAAGGTCACTTACCGTCTGGCACGGTGGAGGCTTTGCGGGCTCACAGTCCCGATCAGGCCATACTGCTCAATTCGATACTGACACGCCTGGTCGAAGACGAGTCGGCGCGGGTCACGCCTACGGGCTGGACGCTCTTGATCGATGCTGAACAGCCACCCGCCATCGATATCTGGAACAGCCTGCTGCGCGAATACCCCGACTACTTTGCCATCGTGCAAACTATCGGCAGGGTCGGCCAGCATTTGCCCAAGTTGCTCAGCCACGAACGGACACTGGTCGACACGACGCCGCGCGACGCGACGCCCGCAGCGCTCGCTTCACACGTGCAAGGATTGGCCGTCCGTCAGGACCTCTCTCGCTATCTCACCACGTTTGCCCTGGATGTCCAGCAGCATCTTTCGGCGGGCGCCCGTTTGAGCCTTCTGGAAATCGGGGCGGCCGCGCCATTGATGGGCGTTGAACTCTGCGCTCACATTGATCCGCATCTCACGTCTTACGCCTTTGCGTCAGGCGATGCCGATACCTTGGCCGCAAGCCATCGACAGCTCGACAACTACCCTGATGCGCTCCTCATCGACCTGACCGCGACCGGAGGCGACGATCTACAGCACGCCGATCTCGTTGTGCTCGACGTCGGTCTGATGAGTTTGCCAGATGCGCGCCGCAGCCTGGCGTTTGCCTCTCAACAACTCGCTCCTCATGGCGCGCTGCTACTGGTCAACAGCTATCCGGCCTTCTGGCTGGACTTGATATTCGGGACCGAGCCGACCTGGTGGGCGGAAGCCACTAACGGCGGTCGCGTGTCGCGTCAGCAGCCGCCTGCCTTCTGGCAGGCCGAACTTCGTGCCTTAGGCTTGTCCTGTGAAGATCCGGTCGATTTCGCACCCGATGCGTCATCGGGTGCCTACGTGCTTTCTGCACAACCCACCGCCCGGGCTCTCGCGGCTCAAGTGTCCACAGGTGCAGTGCAGGATTCTGCTTCAGCGCCTGCTCCCGGCAAGATACCGTTGTGGCTGATACTGACAGATGAGGATGCGGATGCCAGCCGCCTGAGTGCCGACCTCAGTCAGACGCTTGGCGCTGCGGGACATAACATTGTCGTGCGTACCCCGACGTGGGAAACCGACATGCGTGACGAAGTCGCCAGCTTGCCTTCGGGAATATCGAGCGCTGCACAGCCCATGATGGCTCTGCTGGCAGACGTCTCGCGCCAGCACGGATCGATCGACCACATCGTCCATGCGCATGGGCTGACACGCCACGAACCTTCCGATGCCAACGCATCGCTGGCCGCGCAGACACGCCGCTGCGCCATCGCGGCCGAAATCGCCCAGGCCTGCGAGGCCAACGCCAGCAGCGCCTGCATCTGGGTCCTGACCCAAGGTGCGCATGTTTTGATGCGCGACGCCCTCGCGCGCGAATCGGGCAGCTCGACCATCACCTACGCTCATGACGCCACACTGTGGGGATATGCGCGCACGATGATGAACGAAGCGTCGGGGTACAGCGTGCGCGCCATCGACCTGGATTACGATCTGGACGAACACATTGCGCCGTTGAACGCTGCGCTGGCCGCAGAGATGCTCGCGCCCGACCGCGATGCGGAACTGCTGTTGGGTGTGGGCGAAAAAGGCGTGATCCGACGCGCCCCCAGAATGGCGAGCCTGCCGCGCCCTCGTCCCTCGCTCAAGAAAGCAGAGCATGGGGTCGAAACCGACAGCGGCAGTACCATCAAGCTTGGATTCGAGTTTCCGGGACAACTGCGCAACCTGCGTTGGGAAGCCCATGCCGCGCTGGAACCGGCGCTTGACGAAGTTGAAGTGGACATTCACGCTACCGGCCTGAATTTTCGCGACGTCATGTATGCGCTTGGCATGCTGTCCGACGAGGCCATCGAGAACGGATTCGCCGGCCCAAGTCTGGGGCTGGAGTTCTCGGGGGTCGTGCGCCGCGTCGGGGCCGACGTCGACACGTATCAACCCGGCGATCGCGTCGTGGGGTTTGGCCCTTCGAGCTTTGGCAACCGCATGCTGACCAAGGTCAGTGCGATCTCGCACATGCCGCGTCACATGTCGTTCGAGGCGGCAGCCACCATACCCAGCACGTTCTTCACCGTCTACTACGCGTTCGAACACCTGGCCAAACTCTCGCGTGGCGAAAAAGTACTGATCCATGGTGCGGCAGGCGGGGTCGGCATCGCAGCCATTCAGTATGCCCAGCATATCGGCGCCGAAATCTACGCTACCGCCGGGTCGAGCGAAAAGCGCGACTTCCTCCGCCTGATGGGCGTGACCCACATATATGACTCGCGTGCCTTGACGTTTGCCGACGAGATCCTGGCCGACACAAACGGCAAAGGTGTGGACGTCGTGCTCAACTCTCTGGCCGGTGAGGCTGTCAATCGCAACTTCAGGGTGCTCAAGCCCTTCGGCCGTTTCCTGGAGTTGGGCAAACGCGACTTCTACGAAAATACCCGCATCGGTCTGCGGCCCTTTCGCAACAACATCAGCTATTTCGGCATCGATGCCGATCAGTTGATGCACGCGCGCCCGGAACTCACCCACCGGCTTTTTGCCGACATGATGGGGCTGTTTGAACAGGGTGTACTGCACGCCCTGCCTTACCGCCTTTTCGACGCCAGCGAGATTGTCGACGCGTTCCGCTTCATGCAGCAGGCACGTCAGATCGGCAAGATCGTCGTCACCTATCGCAACGGCATCCAGCAGACCCACACCGCAGTCGAACGGCGCAAGCCCAATCGCCTCGAGCTGGACGCCGATGCCAGTTATCTGGTGACGGGGGGACTGGGTGGTTTCGGACTGCGCACGGCTCAGTGGCTGGTCGAGCGCGGTGCTCGCCATCTCGTGCTCGCCAGTCGCAGTGGTCCGGCAAGCAGCGAGGCGCAGCAGGCCTTGGCTGCCTTCCAGGCGCAGGGAGTGAAGGTGCTTGCCCAGGCATGCGACGTGACCGACCGATCGGCCTTGCAGGCGCTGCTCGAACAGGCCGCAGCCGAGTTGCCGGTCATCAAGGGCATCGTGCACGCGGCAGTGGTGATCGACGACGGTTTGGTGCGCGGAATGACAGGCGCACAACTACAACGCACGATGGCGGCCAAGATCCTGGGTGCACGGCACCTTCATGAACTGACGACTGCCCTGCCGCTGGATCTTTTCGTGATGTTCTCTTCCGCCACAACGCTGTTGGGCAATCCGGGACAAAGCAACTATGTCGCGGCGAACACCTGGCTCGAAGGACTGGCCGTACGCCGTCGTCAGGCAGGTCTGCCTGCGACCTGCGTCAAATGGGGTGCGATCGACGACGTTGGTTTTCTGGCGCAGAACGAGAGCATCAAGCAAGCTCTGCAATCCCGTATGGGCGGCTCGGCGCTGTCCTCCGATGTGGCCTTGCGCGCCCTGGAGGACATGATTCTTGCGCAAGCCAACAATCTGGGAGTGATGGAGCTGGACTGGCGCGCACTCTCACGCTTTTTACCCAGCGCCACGCAACCCAAGTTCTCCGCCCTGGCACGTCGCAGCAAGCATGACGCTAGCGAAGAAGGTCAGTGCAACGATATCAGCCTCTGGATCACGACGCTCTCGGACGCCGAACTGCACATGCGCTTTGTGGAACTGCTGCGCCACGAAGTGGGTGACATCCTGCGCGTCACGCCCGAGAAAATCGATCCTACCCGGTCGATTTACGACATGGGGCTGGATTCGTTGATGGGGGTGGAACTTGTCGTCGCCCTGGAAGCGCGCTTCGGTGTACGCCTGCCCGTCATGGCACTGAACGATAGCCCCACCCTTTCCAAGCTCGCGGATCGCCTGATCAAGATGCTCAAGGGCGATGAGGTGCCGGACGCTTCGCAAGCCGACGGCACACGTGCACAAATCGAACAGATCGCTGCCCAGCACGACGCGGCAATCACTCCCGCTGCGCTGGAGGAGCTGACCGAGAAACTCGCTGCGTCCGGCGACCAACCTAATAGAATGATTCACTGATGTCGTTTGGCCTGTCCGCAAAGCTCAAAGATAAGCTCATCGCCGACGCCTTGACGCGCAAATTGCGTCAGGCCGGCAAGTCTCCCGCGTCCCCCCCACCGACGGCCCCGGCTGCCGGGGCGAACGCGCTTGTACCCGAAGCCTTCTACCGTTTTCATTTGCATCCGCAATATCAGCAGTTGCGCATCATCAACGAAGGTGCGGCCCGGCTGGGCATCAAAAGTCCGTTCTTCAAGATGCATGAAGGGCACACTGCCGCTACGACGACCATCGCCGGCAAGTCCTACGTGAATTTCGCCAACTACAACTACCTGGGCATGGCAGACGACCCCGTCGTGACCCAGGCGGCCAAATCGGCCATCGATACCTACGGAACCACCGTTTCGGCCAGTCGACTGGTGTCCGGCGAACGACCGGTACACCGGGCGCTGGAGCAAGGCCTGGCCAATCTTTATGACACCGACGACGCCATTGTCTTTGTCAGCGGCCACGCAACCAACGTATCGACCATCGGACACCTGTTCGGTCCACGCGATCTGGTGCTGCACGACGAATTTATTCATAACAGCGTGCTGCAGGGGATCCAACTGTCGGGTGCCAAGCGCATTCCGTTTGCACACAATGATGCCAATGCGCTGGACAATATTCTGTCGGGCCAACGCATGCAGTTCGAGCGCGTACTCATCGTGCTGGAAGGCATTTACAGCATGGATGGCGACTTCCCGGACCTGCCGGCCTTCATCGAAATCAAGCGACGCCATCGCGCATTTCTGATGGTCGACGAAGCCCACTCGCTGGGCGTGATGGGCGAGCGCGGGCATGGCATACGCGAACACTATGGCCTGGCAGGCAGTGACGTAGACATATGGATGGGAACGCTGAGCAAATCGCTGGCAGGCTGCGGCGGTTACATCGCGGGTGAAACCGCGCTGGTCGAACACTTGAAGTTCCTGGCTCCCGGTTTTCTGTACAGCGTGGGCATGCCGCCGTCGATGGCCGCAGCCTCTCTGGCGGCACTGGAACAACTGCACGCACATCCTGAGCGCGTGGCCATGCTTAAACGACGCGGCGCCCAGTTCCTGGCGGGTGCGCAGGCGGCTGGGGTGAACACGGGCACCAGCACCGGACTGGCGGTCATTCCCGCCATCGCCGGCAGTTCCCTGCGCGCTGCACGCTGGTCACGCAAATTGTTCGAGGAAGGCTTCAACGTTCAGCCCATTCTCTATCCCGCTGTGCCGGAACAGGCTGCGCGCCTGCGTTTTTTCATGTCCTGTACGCATACGGAAAAGCAGATCGACGACGCCATCAAGGCGCTGGCGTGGCTGGTCAAGAATCATTGAGCGTCATGGACCAGAAACGCTCTGGAGCCTGCTGATCGCCACCATGCGACAAACCCAGCGTCGCTAACTGACTGGCATAGCAGGCGAGTGCTTTACGTTTCAAGTCTGCCGTTTCACTACCGCTGGTGCCATGGGCGTCCGTCTCCAACGCCACAGGTGCCAGTATCCACCCTCGCCCCATCAGCGCCGCCAACCGCTGCTGCATCACTCCCAGACGGCGCCGATACGGTACGTCCTCATACAGAATCCACTGCTTCGATGGGCTTGCGAGTGCATGACGCGCCACTCGCATACATGCGTCTGAAACCCGCTCATGATCGCAATGGAACAGCCCCATCGGCATGACGACCGTGTCCCACTGGGGATGGATCAGCGCGCCGGTCAGCACCTGGGCCATGTCCTCGACGTCTGGCAGGCGTTCATATTGGCTGTCCTTGAACGCCAGATGCGCAATCCCCGCACCGATCATGGACAGAGCGCGACGATCTTCCTCCCGACGCGTGTGCATAGCCTGCCCGGCTGATGCGAACCCACATTGCCGGTCGTAGTCGGTAAGCACGCCAACGTCACCAGGCATACCCGCAAACACCGTCAGTACCGTGGCGTTGCGACTGGCAGAAAGAAACTCGCCGCAACTCAATATGCCGTCATCCAGATGCGCAGACACGACCAGAGTTCGACCGGCGTGCACGACGCTTTGCACTCAAACGCCCCGAGCAATGGGTAGAGATGTATCGGCACAGGGCGTCAACGGCAAGGCTGCTTCCAGCGATTTGAGGAAATCGGAGAAACCACCTGCCAGTCTTGCCATCCGCCGCGAACTCGTGCGCACGCTAGGTTTCGCGCTCCAGGCGACGCACATGCCCAGGGCTTCCATTTCTCGAACGAGCGTCACATCTTCGTGGCAAGCCAGTGGCCGGAATCCCCCTGTCCGCAGATAGGCCGCCGCGCTCACGCCAAGGTTGGCGCCGTGAATGTGACGATGCCCATCGCGGCTCTCGTAATTCGCCTCGTACTGCACACGCACGTGCTGGGGATAGTCCGACCAGTCATCAACCGCCACGACTCCGCAAATGGCATCGCACGCGTGCGCCGCGATCACATGTTGCTGGGCCGCCAGCCAATCTGCCTCGACGTGGCTGTCAGCATCGGTGAAGGCAAGCCAGGTCGCGCCCCGGGAAAGCGCCAGCCGGGCACCGGCATCGCGCGCAGCACCCACATTGCAGGCATCCAGTTCCACGCAGATCACTCCTGCCTCGGTTGCAACGACCAAAGACCTGTCCTCGCAGTGATCCAGCACCACCACGATCTCGACCACACTGCCCTCCAGCGAAGGATGAGCCACCGCCTGACGCAGGCTCATCAAACAGGCACCCAAATACTGGTCTTCATTGTGGGCCGGCACAATCACGGCGATCCTGGTGTGACCGGAATTTTCAAGCAGACCAGAACTCATCGCAGTCCCTCCTGGCCCGCAAGGCTTAGTTCACCACACGTCCACACCTCGATCACGAAATCAGGTTCGTCATGTAAAGACTGCTGGTGCAGGCCACCGCTGGTTCGCAGCGCGTCATGAACGAATGCAGTATCTGATCGCCGAGCGTCAAAGGGTGCTTTCCAATGACAGGCCATCATCGTGCCATCGTCGGTCAGACATTGGCGCAGTCGATGGGCGACACGCACCCAGGCCGGCGCATCAAAGTAATAACCTAATTCTCCGACCACGATCAAATCGAATTTCCCTGCGGGAATGTCGCGGGGCAAGCCTCCCTGAGTCACATGCACGTGCGAATGGGCCTTCAGCCTGTCCTGGCAAGCCGACACGGCACGTTCGCTCACGTCGGTTGCAACAAGCTGCGCGCATCGTCCCGCCAACTGTTCAGTGAACAACCCGTTGCCACACCCCGGTTCGAACGCACGCGCATAACGCTGCCTGGGGAGCGTGGCCAACAGCAGAGCGCGCTTGCGGTGTTCATACC
>JAEYZR010000044.1 GCA_023427945.1 Pseudomonadota bacterium
CCCAAGGGCCGCGCCTCGCTCATGCGCGAATGGCTCAGGCTGCAAGGCGATGCCGGAGTGAACGTGCTGGAGAACAGCCAACAGGTACGCCGCGCAGGCCTGCGCAACTGGGTCCAGCGCGCCCGCAACTCCTGGCGTCGTTCGCGCAGCGGCCAGGCCGACTTCTCGCATCAGGTGTATGACGCGATGGCAGGCTGTCTGGCCTGTAAATCCTGCGCAGGCCAATGCCCGGTCAAGGTCAACGTGCCGGAATTCCGCTCGCGCTTCCTGGAGCTCTACCACGGGCGCTACCTGCGTCCCATGAAGGACTACCTGATCGGGTCGCTCGAATTCACCATTCCCACGCTCGCTCGGGCACCCGCGCTCTACAACGGCATCATGCGCCGTTCGATGGTGCGCAGCCTGCTCGCCCGCCATGCCGGCATGGTCGATAGCCCCGAGATCGCACTGGACGATTTTGCCAGCGCCTTGAAGCGCTACGATGTTCTGCCCGCCACGCGTTACACGCTGGCGGCGCTGTCGCAGGCCGAACGTTCGCGCGTGGTCGTGCTCGTGCAGGACGCGTTCACCCGCTATTTCGAAACGCGCCTGGCCATCGACTGGATCGCGCTGGCCACCCATATGGGCTATCGCGTCATGCTCGCGCCCTACCTGCCCAACGGCAAGCCATTGCAGGTGCAGGGGTTCCTGGGCGCGTTCGAGAAAGCCGCGCGCCGCAACGCTGCACAGTTGTCGGCACTGGCGCAATACGATATTCCCCTTGTCGGCCTGGATCCCGCCATGACGCTGGTCTACCGGCAGGAATACGCGAAGCTTCTGGGCAGTGCGGCACCCACGGTCATGCTGCCCCAGGAATGGTTGTTGAAGGTGGCCACGCCTGCGGATGCGGCCCGTGCAACGTCCTCGGCACTGCCGGAGAAGCACCCAAAGAAGGTCTATCGCCTGCTCGCCCATTGCACCGAAAAGACCAACTACCCCTCTGCCGTCAGCCAGTGGCAGAGCGTGTTCGAACGTCACGGCCTGAGCCTGAGCGTCACGCCCAGCGGCTGCTGCGGCATGTCAGGCACCTACGGTCACGAAACACGCAACGTGCAGACATCCAAGATCATCTTCAACCAATCCTGGGGACCGATCGTTGCCGGCGAACAGGAAAACGAAACCCTGGTCGCCGACGGGTATTCCTGCCGCAGCCAGGTCGATCGACTGGCCGGCAAACAATTGCCGCACCCTTTGCAGGTGCTTCTTCAGCACCTGAGCTAGGCCCCAGTTGGGGCGAGTGCTGCAGCCGCCCCTCAACCGGCCCCTGCCCCTCGCGGCACCGGGGTTGGCTTGAGCCTGTGAAGCCGGGCAACTGCCCCGGCTTCTTACATCGTCGCCGCCACGATGCGACCGATATACAGCACCGGCCCAGTCGGCAAACCTGTTGGCGAGCCACCTTCCTGTTCAAGCGTGAACTCAAACAGTTGCCCGGGCTGGACGGCCCCCACCAGATTGGCATCGATTCGTACGCTCTGGCGATCGGCCAGCAAACCCATCGAACGCGGTGTCTTCTCGCCCGGGGCCAACGTCCAGATCTGGATCGATTTGCCTGCCGGTGTGGGTAGCGCAGCGAGGCCCTTGAGCATGACATCGCCACCTTCCATCACACTCACCACCCAGCCTGGCTGTGCAGCCTGTCCAGGCTGTTGCAGAACCGCGATGCGCGTAGCGGAAGGCTCAACGGTACGCCAGTTCGGCAGGACGGCAAGCGCGATCGTCGCTGCGGCAAAGCCCGCGCTCACCCATCGCCAGACCGACGCATTTTCCCAGAACCTCTGCCACAACCCCGTAGAGGCAGGCGCCTTGGCGGGCCTTGTGACGGGTGTATGTGTGCCAGCGTGTGCGGCCCCGGTGGCATCGCCCAGCGCAGCTTCAATGCTTGACCATAACGAAGCCGGCAGAGCCGCAGGAGCAAGGCGATCACTCAATGCAAGGAAATGCGCTTCCCACTGGAGTGCCATCGCACCGGCCTGCCGGTCAGACTGAACCCAGGCACGCACATCATCGTGCTCCTGGTCTTCCAGCAGCCCCAGCACGTATTCGCCCACGAGCACGCGGCGATCAATATCGGAATCAGGAATCGTCATGCTTGCAGGCACTCCTGAAGCGCACGCAGTCCGGCGCGGATTCTGCTTTTGATCGTACCCAGCGGCGTCGCAAGCCGGGCAGCAATCTGTCCGTGCGAAAGCCCTTGATAGAATGCCAACAGAATCGGTCCGCGCCTCGGATCGTCAAGATGCTCCAGACACCGGTCCAGCCGGTGCGCTTCACGCCGCTCATGAGCAGCGGCGTCGGGCCCCGGAGCCTCATCGACCTGCACGTGCAGCAAAGCGTCGTCCAGAGGCACTTCGCCCTTGGCGCGTAACCGGTTGAGCACCCTATAACGAAGGATGCTGTAGATCCAGGCGCGCCCAGACCCCAGCGTGGCATCGAAACGATCGGCGTGGCTCCAGATCTGGATAAAGGCATCCTGCACCAGCTCCTCGGCCTCGTCCTGGCGTCTGAGCATACGCGCCGACAACGCGAGCATCCGGCCGGCCTCGGCCTCGTAAAGCACCTTGAAAGCCTGCTGGTCACGCTGTGCGCAAGCGCGCAACAATGCCTCGTGGTCGACTGCGGCACCTGCCATTTGATCTCCTTATGCCCGTCCTGCAGAGCCCGCCGTCCTCGCATAGCGGCGGCCGGCCCGCATGTCATCGTGCCTTGTGGTGCCCAACGATAACCCAAGCAGCCAACGCTGTCCCGGCGCAGGCGCACAAGCCTGTCGGAGACTGTGGCGGACGTGCCACCCAAGCCCCTCCCGGGGCGTTGCCGTGTCGCGCCGCAGCGTGTACGACGCGCGCTTTATTCGAGACCGTGAAACGCGGAGTCGTCAGGACCGATGTGCGAAGGATGGCGCCATGTCACGTCGCGCATCGAATGGCGCACAAGCCCCTCGACTCCGAGCAGTACGGCAAAAATCGCCATGCGCACCGGAATCCCGTTGTCGGTCTGACGGAAGATCGCCAGGCGGGAGTCGTGGTTGAGGTCGACACTCAGATCGTTGGCGCCCGGACGGCTGTCGCGAGGCAACGGATGCATGACGATCGTCTCGCTGCTGCAGTACGTGTTGATCATCGCCGTGTTGATCTGGAAGTCAGGCGAATATCCTTCTGTCGCTTCGTCGGCGAACCGTTCCTTCTGCACGCGTGTCGCGTAGATCACGTCGGCCCCGGGCAACCCTTCGGCCAGCGAGTTCTTCTGCTCGATGACGTTGCCGTTGCGGCTGGCTTTTTCAATGATCGACGGCGGCATTTCCAGTCCCGGCGGCGATATCAGCGTGAACTTCACACCGCGATACAGCGACAGCAACTTGATCAACGAATGAACCGTACGGCCATACTTCAAATCGCCCACCAGTGCGATGTGCGCCCCATCGAGAAGTTTGCCCAGACGCGAGAACTCGGTGAGGATGGTGTACAGATCAAGCAATGCCTGGCTGGGGTGTTCCCCTGGCCCATCACCGCCATTGACCACCGGGATGTTGGTAGCCGCCGCAAACTCCGCTACCGAGCCCTGCTCGGGATGGCGAATCACCATGGCATCGACATAGCCACTCATGACTCGACTGGTGTCGTAGATCGACTCGCCTTTGGCCATCGAGGAAAAAGTGAAACCCGTGGTGTCGCACACCGAACCACCAAGCCGGCAGAAAGCCGAACCGAAGCTCACTCTGGTGCGCGTGCTGGCTTCGAAGAAAAGGTTGCCCAACACTGCGCCCTCGAGCACCCGTGACACCTTCTGGCGTCGCGCGATCGGCTGCATCATGTCGGCAACGCGAAAGAGATCCTCGGCGGATTCCCGCGTGAACTGCTCCACAGACAGCAATTGGGCACGACCGTTTACAGCAATGCGATCACGCAGCTCGCCAGCCTGGCCACTTTGCGTATACTTTTTGAGGAGTTCGTCATTTTGAACGATTTCCGACACGAAACGATCCACCACGTCGGGCATGGCACGGAATTCCTGCGACCCCTCCGGTAGCAGCCAGGTGTCCAGTGCACGGCGCTTGACGCCGATGCGCGTAGCAAAAACATCGCGAGTCAGATTGAGTTTGCGCATCGCATCGCGCAGAAAAGCCTGTTGAGAAATCGACACTTGGCGCCTCCATGTATACGCTTTGCGTATATTATCCCTGGCGCTCGCGACATTCAACGGGTTGCTGAATAATTTTTCGCGATGAGGGCAATCGGGCAACATCGTGCCGCCACCGCTCCCACGACACAGCGGGAACATGTCTTGCGTCCATGGATGACGTTTGCAGTTCCTTGATTCGGGGGGGTAACTATGTCATCGGACGAACGAAAACAGGCAGCCAGCGAAAAAGTACAACGGCTTGGCGATAGCGGCGGGAAAGTGTTTGCTCCCGACAGCCCCGTGGAGGTGCCACGCATGCCGCCCAAGCCGGATGAGGCGACCACGACTCAGGAAGCGTCCCGGCCCACCGCTCCGGCTCCCGAGGCCGCAGCGAACAGCAGTGCGCCTGGCAACGCTCCTGCCAGAATCGACACGACAGAATCGAACTGGGCGGACAGCACGCAGCCTGCGCCGGACAAGCGGACAGCGCGCTCATCGATTCTTTGCCCACTGAAAGGAGCTACAGATATGACCGAAGCAGAACGACTCGCCACTGAACGCATGCAGGAAGAAACGGCCGGATTGCATCCTGACAGGAAAGTACCCGGCGCCCAGGCACCCAAGCCCGTACATGGCAATCCGGCGCCTGAGACCAAGGAATCAGGCACGCGCGTGCTGCCTATGCCCAGCGATGCCTCCGACGTGGCGGGCATGCCCCGATCGGTGCGTGTGCACAATCAACCTGGCGACCCGGGCAATCCTGCGCCTGAAGCGCAACAGACTGGCCAGGGGGAGACCAGCAAATCTTAAAATTCAGGGATGCACTGCGGCGTGGCAGATTCGATCGATCGCCGCGCGGCATCCATCTGTGCATCGTCCCACGGTGGCGTGCCCAGTACCGACACGGTGACCTTGGCCTGGCGCGGCCCGGCAGGCTCGGATTCAATCAGCATGAGCGAGCGGTGGGTCTGCTCTGGACGGGTAAGCGACAAGGTACCCAGGGTGCCCTTGCGATCTACGTTGCGCAGCACGACATAGGTGCGGCCATAACGGTGTTCTGCATCAGTCCAGCACACGCGCATGAACTCTCCTGCCCGGCGGTATGCTGATTCGTAGTCCGTCTCCACGGTGAAACTCTGGGTGGGATAGTCACCGCCCGCTTCCTGCACTCCCTTCGAAGCGCAACCCGCCAGGCCGACGGCGAGCAGCGCACCCGTCAAGATCAATTTTTTCATTGAGCGATTTCCGTCTGCATAATTCCGGCATTATGCACCAGCGCCCCGCCGCGCCCGGCATTCAAGGCCAGGCCGCCGACCTCAACAGGCGACGTGGGCGCCGATGGCCTCCTGGCCCTGACCCGTCATGCGTGCGAGACCATCATCAGTCGCAGTAATGTAGTTCAGCGCGATCAACTGATTGCGCACGGTATCGGGCAGACAACGTGCCGCCACTCGCTGTGTGCGCAACTCCTTCAACCAGCGAAACTGGTCAGGAGTCAATTTCGGCGTCGTGCGAAACATGATTTCCCTCCATTAGCAATATCCGTACTTTACTGAGCGTTTGTTGCAAGAGTCTTCGGTTATGTAAATGATGCAGGCCGATGCGCAGCGATATGTAAACACCGGCAACACAAAAAAAACGCATCGCCGGTAAGCGATGCGTTTCAGGTGCACGACGCTGCGATACATGTCGGTCAAATCCGAGCATCTCCACGGCGCTCGGCAGGCTCGACCTGTACGATCCAATCTAGATCAGCGGTTAGCCGCGCCTTGAATCTTCTCTCCGCCGCGCTCGATGTCGCGACCGGCACCATCAATGGTGTTGCAACCCGCCGTCAGGGCGGACATGGCCAGCAGCACGACCAAAATCGCTTTGTTCTTCATGATTACTCCTCAGCGCAGTTTTCTGAAAACCGAGCCCCTCTGGCTCGACAAGGTGAGATTACGGCAGCGTGCACCTTCGCCATCTCACTTTCTGGTATCAAAACGTAGAAGAGATCAACCCCAGCATGGGCGCCACTTTTCGAATTCACGACCTGCGGCCAGTGGCGCGGGCAAAACCCTTGGTTCCGCAAGACATAATCAGTATCGCCTGTTGCGCATGGAGATAACTGAGGTGACGGGAAAACGACAACGGCCAGGCACGTCGATTGCATTTCGAGAGCCAACCGCACACTTGCGGTGAGCTTGTCAAAGGAGTCACAAAATGCTGACCATCCCATCTTTCGTTCCACGCGTTTCGAGCGTGCCTTTTGAACCGTCCATTGCCATGATGCAGGGTGAGCATCGAGAGTCGCCACTGCCCGGCGAGCATCCCGTGCCGCAGGAGCCCCCCTCACCTGCACCACCCACACCAAGCGATCCACCGGTCGTGCCGCCCTCACCTGTCGCGTAGTGACGCTCGCCCAACAATTACCCATCAAGCCAGTTAAAATCCCGGTTGCGCGTGCTTACGCGGCCGGGATTTTCAATGTTACGCATTTCCGAACTCAAACTGCCCCTGGATCATGACCAGGAGGCTCTCGCCATCGCTGTCGCAACCCGCCTGGCTCTGCCTGCCGGGGCTCAACCGGTGTTCACTGTTCACAAACGCTCCTACGATGCCCGCAAACGCAGCGCAATCGTGCTGGTGTACACCGTCGACGTGGCGTTGAGCGAGGCGCATTGCAAGACCTTGCTGCAGACATTTGCGGACGATCCCCACATTGCGCCCACGCCAGACATGCGTTACGCGCCTGGCCTGCATGCCGTGCCCGGTCGCCGCTATCCGCGCCCCGTCGTCATCGGCATGGGTCCCTGTGGTCTGTTTGCAGGCTTGATCCTGGCCCAGATGGGCTTTGCGCCCATCATTCTCGAGCGTGGCAAGGCGGTGCGCGAACGCACCAAGGACACGTTCGGACTATGGCGTACTCAAGTCCTCAACCCTGAATCGAACGTGCAGTTCGGTGAAGGCGGAGCGGGTACGTTTTCTGATGGCAAACTCTACAGCCAGATCAAGGATCCGCGCCACCTTGGCCGCAAGGTGCTGGAAGAATTCGTGCG
Source organism: Pseudomonadota bacterium (assembly GCA_023427945.1). Classification (GTDB taxonomy): domain Bacteria; phylum Pseudomonadota; class Gammaproteobacteria; order Burkholderiales; family Burkholderiaceae_B; genus Schauerella. The sequence goes on from JAEYZR010000044.1 coordinate 7,197, forward strand.
AGCCGGCGCGCCGGAAGAAATTCTCTACGTCAGCAAGCCCCATATCGGTACGTTCCGTCTGGTCAGCATGGTCGAGAAAATGCGTGCCGACATCATCGCGCTGGGTGGCGAAGTCCGGTTCCAGACCCGGGTGGACGACATCCATATCGAAGCGGGACGCCTGCGTGCGCTTGCATTGTCCGACGGCACGACCCTTCCCGTGGAACACGCCGTGCTGGCTGTGGGGCACAGCTCCCGTGACACCTTTGAAATGCTGCATCGTCGCGGCGTCTACATCCAGGCCAAGCCATTTTCCGTGGGATTTCGTATCGAACACCCGCAAAGCCTGATCGACGCCCGCCGCTTTGGCGCCCATGCTCGCCATCCCATACTAGGTGCGGCCGATTACAAGGTCGTCCATCACTGCAGCAACGGCCGTTCGGTGTACAGCTTCTGTATGTGCCCGGGCGGGACGGTCGTGGCCGCCGCGTCCGAGCCCGGCAAACTGGTGACCAACGGCATGAGCCAGTATTCGCGGGCCGAGCGCAATGCCAACGCCGGTATCGTCGTTGGCATCACACCCAAGGATTACCCGGGCGATGTCCTCGCCGGCATCGACTTCCAGCGCAAGTGGGAAACACGGGCCTTTGAACTGGGCGGCGGCAACTATTTCGCTCCCGCGCAGACTGTCGGTGATTTCATCGCCGGCCGCGCTTCCACCACGCTGGGCAGCGTGGTGCCCTCCTACAAGCCTGGCGTGACCCCCTGCGATCTGAGTACGGTATTGCCGGACTATGCCATTGCCGCCATCCGCGAGGCGTTGCCGGCGATTGATCGCAAGCTGAAAGGCTTTGCCCTGGACGATGCCGTCCTGACGGGTGTGGAAACACGCACGTCGTCTCCTATCGGCATCACACGGCGGCCCGACACCTTGCAGAGCATGAATGTGGCGGGCCTGTACCCAGCGGGTGAAGGGGCAGGCTATGCCGGCGGCATCTACTCTGCGGCCATCGACGGCATCGAAGTCGCGGAAGCGGTGGCGCGTGACATGCTGGAGTCGACGCCGGCCTGAACTCTCGAACGTGTGCTCAAGTGTCCCGTGCGCCGCCCAGCGCCGCGACCACGCCACGTCCTGCAACCCGTCCGCTGGCCATGACGGCCGTCAACAGATAACCACCCGTGGGCGCGTCCCAGTCGATCATCTCGCCAGCACAAAACACACGCGCCAACGCAGAACATTGCAGATCCTCGTCCAGGGCATCGAACCTGACGCCACCAGCACAACTGATTGCTTCGGCAATCGGCCTGGGCCCGCCCAATGGAATAACCAGCCGCTTGATGTTCAGGGCAAGCAACTGCGGGTTCTCCCAGGCCTGGCGGGGAGCACACTCGCGAAGCAACGCCGCACGCACGCCCTTCAAGCCCAGGGCGCTTGCCAGATGGCTGGACCACGATTTCGCGCCCCGTCCGCGCGCCAGCGCAGACGTCACCCGCGTCAAATCGTGATGGGGCAGCAGGTCGACGGCCAGCGCAACCGGCCCCTGCTGACCGGCAAGCCGGATTGCGCGGGAAAGGCTGTAGATGAGCCCGCCTTCGATGCCGTGCTCGCTGATCATCATTTCGCCAGCACGCGCGAACCCTTCGTCCCGTTCGCACGCTTCATCCCGATGGCCGGTGTGCACCCAGGCCCGTACGTTTTTCACCGGTTCGCCGCGCTGGCGATCCTTGAAGTGCGACGACCACGCCACCTCGAAACCACAGTTCGACGGTGCCAACGGTTCGATCTCGACACCCAGGCGTCCCAACCAGTCGACCCACTTCCCGTCCGACCCCAGGCTGGGCCAACTGGCTCCGCCGCAAGCCAGGACAACGGCCTGGGCCTGTACGACACGGCGCTGCCCATGGGCCTCGAAGATCAGTTGGCGGGTGGCAGAGAGCTCAAGCAGTCTGTGCCGCATGTGAAAGTTCACGCCCGCCGCGCGCAATCGTGACACCCAGGCCCGCAGCAGTGGCGCAGCCTTCATCTCAGTCGGGAAAACACGCCCCGAGGATCCCACGAATGTGTGCACGCCGAGCCCAAGCGCCCACTCCCGCAAAACCTGAGCGTCAAAATCCTTCAGCCATCGGGCCACCTGTTGCGTACGATCCTGGTAGCGGGCGAGAAACGCCTCGGCATCTTCACTATGGGTCAGGTTCAGCCCGCCCAGCCCTGCCAATAAAAACTTCCGTCCCATCGACGGCATGGCATCGAAGACGTGAACCGACAATCCGTGTTGTGCGCACAGTTCCGCAGCCATCAAACCTGCTGGCCCTGCTCCTACGATCGCCACCTGGCAATCGCCGACATCCGACATAAATCCACTCCGCAACCTGGTAGAAACAGATGCGCCAAAAGGAAAAGCGCCATTCAAACCGAATGGCGCCTGCATCTGTCCGGCCGCATCGCCATGCTTATAGCATGGCGATCAAAGCTGTGGTCACTTATCCTTCTTGATGTCTTCCTTGGCATCACCGTATTCAGCCTGGGTCTTGCCAGCAACTTGCTGAACCTTGCCTTTCAGCTCGGTGGATGTGCTTCCCGTTGCTTTGCCAGCGACTTCCTTCACTTTACCGGTTGCTTGCTCAACACGGCCTTTCACTTGATCTTTGTTCATGGTGTGCTCCAATCAGTTGCCAACAATAGGCCTGACCTGTTGAGCAATTAGCGGGCCCGGCCCACCCGCCTGCCCCTGGGCTCCTGTTTCTGTTCAAATACGACCTACAAAAAACAGGAACGCCCGCAATGGAAATCATCAGCACTATCGACACCCCCATACCCGGTGGCGTGCGCATCACGACCACCCTGGACGGCGAAGCCGTCACACTGTTTGCCGTCGTGGCCGATCCCGATCTCGAACTACTTGCGCAAATCGTGCCCGTGGACGTGTTCGAAAGTGGTGCGCAGGTCCATGCCAACATTGTGTCCGCGGAAGACGACGTGCAGGACAAACTACTTGAGGTCATCGAAAACATGAACCCGGGCGATGCGGCGGTTTTCCTGTGCAGCGCATCCGAAACGCTGGAAGCGGTCCTGGATGCACTGGATGTAGGAGACGACACTCGGGACTGAGTGCCCCGCGGGGTGCTCAGCTGCGCCAGCTGTTGATGGCCCAGACCAGCAAGGGCGGGCCGATCACGAACGTGCCGACGATGGCCACCCGCCAGACGTTCCAGGTCCACTTGGGATCATCGTCCTCGTCATCCTGCGAATCGTCCAGCGCATCGTAGCCATGCTCTTCTATGTGAGCGATGTACGCCTTTGCGACTTCCAGCGATTTTCCACCCAAGGCGGAGCTGGCGACCTGCTCGCGCAAGACTGAAACGTCACGTCCGGCCAGCCATCCCCGGACGTCATCAAAATCATTGAAATTCGCCACGCAAGCCTCTTACTTCTTGCGAAGCTGCAGTTCAGCCAACGCCGCCAGACGTGTCTTGGCAATGCTCTGACGCTCCACGGCCGACAACCAGGCATCGAGTGCCTGCACATCGACGTCGGGCCAGGTAAGCTGGGCAAACGTCTCCTGCGTCTGTGTTCCCGCTTGATGCCATTCAGTCACCAGATCCTCCCAATCATTCTGGGTGACGGCGACCTCCTGGTTCGCATCGGGCTGATCCGGAATGTCATTCAGATCCTGAGCCATATCAAACCTCGTCTGTCTGGGGCAACGCGGGCAACAATTCCCAGTCTGCCGAAATTTCGGGTGATGTACGCTTGGTCAACTGCCACGTCGTGCCGTCGTCTGCCAGCGCATACAGCAAGGCCGCACCGTTGCCCGGGTTTTCCGCCGCGCCCGAGGAAATTTGTACGATTTTTCGAGTCATTCGGTTCTCCTGTTGGGGTCATTGCACGCGCATTGCGCCAGTGCGTTCATAGGGATCATAGCGTGCGATCAGATCGCCCGGGCCAGGCGCCACAATGAAGTCACCTCGCCTGCGCGCGCATAGGCTAGCGGGTCGTCGGCATCGAGCGCCTTGGCATGCACTGGTTTGCGATCCAGCCTTTGCAGCACACGCAAGCCGGATTCACCGATCAGAGCATCCAGCGCGCCAGCACCGCGCAAGCCCAACCGAACGGCAAGGTCCGAAAGAATCAGCCAACCCTCCCCTGCCGGATGGAGATGCTCCGCCAGACCTCGCACGAAGCTCGTCAGCATGCGACTGTCGGCATCGTAGATCGCCAGCTCGATGCTTGATGTGGGCTTGGCAGGCAACCACGGTGGGTTGCATACGATCAGGTCGGCCATTCCATCGGGAAACATGTCGGCCTCAGTGATCGTGACCTGACTTTGCAGCCCGAGCCGCTTGATGTTGTCCCGCGCACACGCAAGCGCGGCCACACTGTTGTCGGTGCCAACCACGTTGGCCACACCCCGGTGCGCGAGGATGGCTGCCAACACGCCTGTGCCTGTGCCAATATCCCATGCTGTGCCAACGGAAGCCGGAAGTTTTGCCGTCTGCACCATGTCCAGGTATTCACCTCGCACAGGCGAGAAGACGCCAAAGTATGGATGCACCCTGGCGTCGGCTCCCAACGCTGGAATGCTCACGCCGCGTTCGCGCCATTGCGCGGCACCCACCACTCCCAGGAGCTCGCGCAGGGCAATCACCCGCCGGCCACCCGCAACCCCGAACGCCTGACGGCAGGCGTTCGCTACATCGGGTGCGCGCGAGAGCTCGACGCCGTAGTCATCATTCAGTACCACCCACACCATACCCAGCACACGTGCCCGATTGGATTGCGCCATGCGGTAGGCATGAAATCGAGTGGCGTCCGGCTCGGCAGCGACCGGCGCCGCGTCGGCCGATGCCTTCCGCCCGGGTTTGTTTGCCTTGCTCGCACGCTCCTGCCTGCGGGCGTCCAGGCGCCGAGCCAAGGCGCTGAGCAGTTGCCGCGCATTCTGATAATCGCCCTCCCAGATCAGGGCAGTTCCCTCGCTTGCCTTGCGAAAAGCCAGGTCGGCCGACAGCGTGTCATCGACTGCTTCGACTCGCGCGGGAATGCGCGGCGAGAAAGCGCTGCTCAGCAACGTGGCTTCCTGTGTCCGGCCTGCGCGGTCGTGCCAGGAGATCTTGGGGTTCATTTTCAAATCCTTCTGTTGCTGTTCGGCTGGGCGCGCTCGATGAATGATGCCCACTGCGGTGGCGACGAATGCGCGCAGGCACACCTATTGCTCAGGAAGATCGACACTCACAAAAGGAGTCACCACCATGAACAAACGCTACATCGCATCCGCTATTATGACCGGCGCCCTGCTCGCTTCGGGTTCTGCCTTTGCTGCAACCCCCGGCGCACCTTCAAATACGCCGAACGACTCGACGAGCGCCCCGTTGAACCAGCCCACTACCCAAGGTGCGACGGCTCCGGCGCCTGCCGGCTCCAATTCGACGATAGGCACCGGTACGGGTACCACCAGCCACTCTTCGGGCACCATGGGCGGCCAGACTCATACTGGTGGCACGCACGGCACCATGTCCGGTAGCGACACGAGCAAAAGCGGCTCGAACATGCAGCCAGAATCCACCAACCGCGGCAACGGCGCTCAGCCCTCGCAACCGCGCCCTGTCACCGGCGGCTAAACCGGCCAAAGGATCACTAGGTCGGCCGGATCGTACGCTAGGCGTTCGGTCGTCCAACATGCCGTACGAGTCGGTTGATTCGTACGCCAGGAGTATACGGTCAACGGCAACAAGCGACGCAAGATGTACCATGAAGCAGGCGCATTCATATGCGCCTGTTTGCACGTCTGCTCTACTCACGAAGTATGAAGCGCACGTCGATCCAACCTCCGATCACTCACTGTTGCAAGGCTGAGCATGGCACGTACTCGTACACAGAAAGGCCTCATCTGGCTGCTGGCGGTCGTGGTCGGCCTGGGCCTGATGGCCGTGATCGGTATCTATCTGGCAGCCAACAAGGTGCGCTCCGTTGCGTTGGAGTGGCTGGGCGACCAGGGACGAGCGTCCGATATCAGCGTGACCTGGAATCATGTGTTGCTCACCGATGTCGTGATCGATGCGCCCCAGGGCTGGCCCGGCAAGCAGGCGCTCAGGGCGCAAGCGGTGGAAATCCGTCCGAAGTGGGCTGCGCTTTTTTCCAGGAAGGTTGAAATTTCTGCAATAACCGTCAGCAACTACACACTGACCGCTTTCCGCAAGCCGTCAGGGGGTATCGACGTATTGCCCTCATTGCGCGAACACGCGAAAACACGAGCCGACGGCAGCGAGCGAAGAAAGCTCGAGAGCCACATCGAGCGGCTGGAATTTCGTGACGGCACCATCGATTTCTACGATGGGCAGATTAGCAAGCCGGCACATCATATTCCCATCACCCATGCACAGGCGCAGATCGGGCCGATGCGCTTTCCAGCCGGAGGTCAGCGCACTGACATCATCATCACGGGCGAGTTCGCTGGCAAACCGAACGGCACCATGTCCAACAAGGGCTGGATCGACATAGGCTCGCGTGATGCCGATATCGACACGTCGTTGAACGCCGTTCCGGTCAGATACATCGCACCCTATCTTCAGAAAGGCTCAAAGCTGGCATTCGATGACGGGCGTGTCGGACTGAAGCTGAAAACACGCGTGGCCAATCAACAGGTCAATGCCCAAGGTCGCCTGACCTTGAGCGATCTTCATCTGGCCGAAGGTGGACTGCTTTCCTTGCCCAGACGTGCCGCCATTGCTGCGCTGCAAGATAACAAAGGCCGCGCCGAATTCGACTTCACCCTGAGCGGCCCCCTGTCCAAACCCAGCTTCAAGATGAATGACAATCTTTCCATGCGGGTGGCGGGTGGACTGGCAGGCGTGCTGGGAATTAGCATCGAAGGACTGGTGGGCGGAATCGGCCATACGGTGGAAGGAATCGGTAGCGCACTGGGCAATCTGACGGGTACTTCACCCAACTGACCTGCGTCGGCACGCAAGCCGGACGACAGCCCGGGAAGCCTGCGTGCCGCCACAATCTCGCCTGGCCACATCGGCGACCGTGCAGCCCGTCCGAACCCCATGAAATATCGCGGCACGCCCGAGATATATAGCTCATCGTCATATCGTTATTCGATATGAATCGGGGTGGGAAACAGAGTGCGCTCCTATAATTTCCGATTGTCCACCCCGGAAATGGACAGTCGCCCAGGCGAATGTCTACTCCTCGACAGGAGGAGCGCACATGTATATATACGACTCCATCGACCAGCAAATCGTCGACGAACGCGTGCAGCAGTTTGCCGATCAGACCCGCCGGTTTCTCAACAACGAACTCAGCGACGACGACTTCCGTCCGCTGCGCCTGCAAAATGGGCTGTACATCCAGCGCCACGCACCCATGCTGCGCGTGGCCATCCCATACGGCATGCTGGCCTCTCGCCAGTTGCGCACCCTTGCGCACATCGCTCGCAAATGGGATCGCGGCTATGGCCATTTCAGCACGCGGCAGAACATCCAGTTCAACTGGCCCAAGCTGGAAGATGTGCCGGACATTCTGGCCGAGCTGGCAAAGGTGCAGATGCACGCCATCCAGACCAGTGGCAATTGCATACGCAATACCACCACCGACCATTTTGCCGGCATCGCACCCGACGAGACCGTCAATCCTCTGATCTGGTGCGAAATCATCCGACAGTGGTCCACGCTGCATCCCGAGTTCGCCTTCCTGCCCCGTAAATTCAAGATTGCCGTCAGCGGCGCATCGCATGACCGTGCGGCCGTCGGCGTGCATGACATCGGCCTGCAAGCCTGCGAGCAGAATGGCGTGACCGGCTTCAAGGTATGGGTGGGTGGCGGCATGGGCCGCACGCCGATCGTGGGCAAACTCATTTCGCCGTTCGTGGCCTGGTACGACCTTCTGACTTATCTGCAAGCCTGTTTGCGGGTGTACAACCTGCATGGTCGTCGCGACAACAAGTACAAGGCGCGCATCAAGATTCTGGTGAAGGATCTCACCCCGGAGGTCTACCGCGAACAGGTCGAAGCCGAGTGGCTGCGGATCAAGGATGGCCCGGGCAAGATCACACAAAGCGAGCTCGATCGCATTGCGCGCCAGTTCGTGTGGCCAAAGTACGATGCCAGCGTTGCGCAAGTCGCCGACGCTACCGACGCACTGGCCGCTCAGCACCCCTCCTTTGGGCACTGGTTGCGCCGCAACGTTCACGCACACAAGGTTCCCGGTTATGTGGCTGTCACGCTGTCGCTCAAACAGACTGGTGTACCTCCCGGCGACGTGACCGACAAACAGATGGAAGCCATTGCCGACATCGCCGAAGATTTTGGCTTCGGCGAGCTGCGCGTCTCACACGAGCAGAATCTCATACTCGCCGATGTGCCGCGCCACCGCTTGTTCGAATTGTGGGAAACCATCAAGCCGCTGGGCCTGGCCACTGCAAACATCGGCATGCTGACAAACATCATCGCCTGTCCGGGCGGTGATTTCTGTGCCTTGGCCAACGCCGTTTCCATTCCGGTCGCCCAGGCCATCCAGGAACGATTCGACAATCTGGATTTCGTTTATGAGATCGGTGAACTGGATCTGAACATTTCCGGCTGCATCAACGCCTGCGGTCACCATCACGTCGGGCACATTGGTATTCTGGGCGTCGATAAAGCCGGCGAGGAGTGGTATCAGGTCACCATAGGCGGACGCCAGAGCGGCGGTGCGGATCAGGTCGCGGATGCCAACGGCGTGGCGCGCGCTGGCGGTGCCGCAATCGGCAAGATCATCGGCCCGTCATTCGCCCGTGACGATGTACCTGAAGTCGTGGAGAAGCTCGTTCGAACGTACCTGGCCGCGCGCGACAGCGAAGCAGAACGCTTCGTGGACGTGGTCGGGCGCATCGGGCTGGAACCCTTCAAACTCGGCGTGTATGGCGAAGGCGATGCCAGCCGTCAGAAAAGCCCTGCCCTACAGTGACCCTATCATGAGCCATACCGAAACCGCCCACCTCATCCGTCACGGCAAACTGGTCTTCGATGAATCGCGGGTTTTTGCGCCTGATGCCACCGACGCGCCAGACCGCAGCCTGCCCGAGGATGAGCCAGGCTGGATCGTGCCGCTGTCGACCTGGCATGCGCAAGCCAGTGCGCTGCAGCAGCGCAAGCACCCAGTCGCGATCCTGATTGCACCGGACGACGACCCCTGGACGCTGCGCGAGGAAGGCGACGGCTCTTTCGACAGTCGTGCAGTCGCTTTCATCGCCGTCGACTTTCCCGCGTTCACAGACGGACGCGGCTATTCGCACGCTCAGGTCATACG
>JAEYZR010000081.1 GCA_023427945.1 Pseudomonadota bacterium
GGCGTCCACACCTATACCGGGCCCGCCGGAGGCTGGGCGGCACTGGGCGCGGTGGCGCAGGCATTGCGACGCCAGATGGCGGTCGGGCGCGACTCGCGCATGTTGCTCAAGGTCAACCAGCCTGACGGGTTCGATTGCCCGGGCTGCGCCTGGCCCGACCCCAAACATACGTCATCCTTCGAGTTCTGCGAGAACGGCGCCAAGGCGGTTTCATGGGAGGCGACTGCCAAGCGCACCACGCCCGAATTCTTTGCCGACAACACGGTGTCCGCCTTGTGGCAATGGAGCGATCACCAGCTCGAAGACCAGGGTCGGCTCACTCACCCGATGATCTACGATGCGGCGCTGGACAAGTACGTTCCCATCGAGTGGGACGCTGCGATGCACCAGATCGGCCAGGCCCTGCGCGCCCTGCCCGATCCGGACATGGCCGAGTTCTACACATCGGGGCGCACGTCCAACGAGGCGGCCTTTCTGTACCAGCTTTTTGTCCGGGAATACGGCACCAACAACTTCCCGGATTGCTCCAACATGTGCCACGAGGCCACCAGTGTCGGGCTTCCTCCTGCCATTGGCGTAGGCAAGGGCACCGTCACGCTGGAAGATTTCGACCATTGTGATGCGATCTTCTGCATCGGCCACAATCCCGGAACCAACCACCCGCGCATGCTCTCGACGCTGCGCGAGGCGTCCAAACGCGACGTACCCATCGTGGTGCTCAATCCCCTGGCCGAACGTGGCCTGGAGCGGTTCACATCGCCGCAGCACCCCATGGAGATGGCCACGCTGTCGTCCACGCGCATCGCGTCCACCTACTACAAGCTGCGCGTCGGAGGCGATCAGGCTGCCCTGCAAGGCATGATGAAACTGTTGCTCGAGCGCGATGCGGCAAGCATGCAGGCCGGCGGCCAGGCGGTGCTGGATCACGACTTCATCCAGGAGCACACGGCCAATTTCGAGCTTTTCAGCCAGGACCTGCGCACGCTGACCTGGGATGACATCGAACGGCACTCCGGGCTCACACGCGCCGACATCGAATCCATCACCGACGTCTATGCCAAGGCGCATCGCGTCATCATCTGCTATGGCATGGGCATCACCCAGCATACCCACGGCACGCAGAACGTCCAGCAGATCTCCAACCTGTTGCTGATGCGCGGCAACATCGGGCGCCAGGGTGCCGGCATATGTCCGTTGCGCGGCCACTCCAATGTGCAGGGTGACCGGACAGTGGGCATCACGGAAGTCCCCAACAAGGCGCTGCTCGACGGCATCGAAACCACCTTCGGTTTCAAGCCGCCCAGCGAAAAAGGCCATTCTGCCGTCGAAAGCATCGCTGCCATTCGCGATGGGCAGTCACGCGCGCTGATCTGTCTGGGCGGCAACCTCGCCGTGGCCATTTCGGACCCGCAGGCCACCTTCGCAGCCATGCGCAAGCTGGATCTGGCCGTGCACATCGCCACCAAGCTGAACCGCTCGCATCTCATCACGGCCAGGACGTCCATCATCCTGCCCTGCCTGGGCCGCACCGAGCTGGACGTGCAGAACGGCATGGTGCAGACGGTCACCGTCGAAGACTCCATGTCGATGGTGCATGCCTCGCGCGGCAGCCTGCCGCCTGCCTCGGATCAACTGCTGTCCGAACCGGCCATCGTGGCACGAATGGCAAAGGCCACATTGCCCGACACGCGTGTCGATTGGGACACGCTGGTCGCCGACTACAGCCTGATTCGCGATGCCATCGAAAAAGTCTTTCCCGACTTCGCACCCTACAACGAGCGCATCAAAGAGCCGGGCGGTTTCCGCCTGACCATTGCTTCGGCCGAGCGCAGGTGGCTGACTCCGAATGGGCGCGCCAACTTCATGCGTACCGATGCGCTGGCGACCTGCGGCTCCGACAGCAGCGAACTGACGCTCACCACGATCCGCAGCCACGATCAGTACAACACCACCATCTACAGCGAAAGCGACCGCTATCGTGGCGTGACCTCGCGCCGCGATGTCGTGTTCGTCAATGCCCAGGATCTGGCCGACCTGAACCTGGCCCACGGCGACAAGGTGGACATCGTGGCGTCCCGGCAGGACGGCACGCGTCGGTCGATGCAGGGCGTGACGGCGGTGGCCTTCGACATTGCCCGTGGTTCGGTTGCGGTCTACTATCCCGAGGGCAACGGCATGATTGCCCTGGCCGACCATGATCCCATCAGCCTGACGCCCGCCTACAAGTCCGTGCCCGTGCGCATTGCACGGGCGTCCTGAAAGGCACTGCGTCACATTCATTCCACATCTATCCGTTACTCTTACGCGTCCTGCCGGCACGCATAAGCCCGCTCGAACAAGCCCGCTCGATTCATCCCGAGCCCGCGTCCAACAGGCGCGGGCGCATCATCGTTTCCATGACGTCCTCATCCTCAGTACCGCAAAGCCCCGCTCTACCACCCTATCCCTATATGGTCTTCATCCTGGGGGCCCTCGCCTGCCTGGGGCCGCTCACGATCGACGCCTACCTGCCCGCCTTCGGCGAGATCGGCCACACCTTCCAGCGCTCCCGCGAGGATGTTCAAAGCACGCTGGGCTACTACATGCTGGCCTATGCCTTCACCATGCTGTTGCACGGCACGCTGTCCGATACATTCGGCCGCCGCCGCGTCCTGATCGCGGCCCTGTGCATCTATACCGTGGGCGCGCTGGCCGCAGCCGCCAGTCCATCGTTCGAATGGCTGGTGGCCGGTCGCGTCCTGCAGGGCCTGTCGGCCGGAGCAGGCATGGTCATCGGACAAGCGGTGGTCAACGATTGCTACAAGGGTGCGGTTGCCCAGCGCACCCTGTCCTACATCATCATGGTGTTCAGTGTGTCACCGGCCGTGGCGCCCGTGCTGGGAGGCTACCTTGCAGCAGGCTTCGGGTGGCGCATGATCTTCGTGCTGATGCTGCTGGTTGCCCTGGCCAGCATGGCCTTGTGCGCCTGGGGCCTGCCGGAAACGCTGCCTCCCCACAAGCGTCAGGCATTCGTTCCCACGGTGTTCATTCGTAACATCGCGCACATTCTGAGTGATCGCATCTTTCTCGCTCTTTCTCTCTCCTTCGGCCTGCTGTTTGCAGGGTTCGGTTTCATGATCGGCGGGGCACACGACTTCGTGACACAGGTGCTGCGCCTGTCAGAAACCGATTTCGGCTATCTGTTCGTGCCGCTGGTGGCCGGTATGTTGAGCGGCTCCTATCTGGCGGCACGGCTGGCACCGCGTGCCGCGCCCAGCCACCTGATTGCCGCCGGATTCGGCGTGATGAGCCTGAGCTGCGCGCTGAACCTGGCCTACACCGGGCTGGCCGATGTGTTGTCGGTCGCTTACACCGTCATTCCGCTGGGCATTTTTGCCTGCGGGCTGACCCTGGCCTTTCCGGGCATGACGCTTACCGTGCTGGGCCGCGTTCCGGCTCTTGCCGGGACGGCGGCTTCGGTGCTGGGCTTCATCCAGATGGTCTTCTTCTCCATCGCCAGCGGCTGGGGGGTCGCGCTGGTCTATGGCAGCGCATGGCGCATGGCGCTCGCGCTCACCCTGGGCATGGCGGCCAGCGGTTTGAGCTGGTTGCTGATCAGCACGACCAGACGGGCACCTGTATTACCTTGATTCAACCGGCAATCTATTGCGCAGCTTGTTGACAGCTCGCTGGTGGTAAGTTGCCCTGCATGAAAACCCATGCCTTGCGGCGCCGTGCTGCGCTCGCCCTACTGCTGTTGATTGTCGGCCTGTTCGGCTGGACGGGATCGACCTGGGCGGGCGAAGCGCCGCCCGATCAGGCCAAGACGCTGGAGCAGGCACGCAAAGATCTGGATCGGGTGCAGGCGACGCTGGGTGAAGACAAGGTCAACCCTTCCGCCCTGAGCGGCCTGCGCAACAAGGCCATCACCGTACAGTCTCAGGCCAACGCCGCTGCCGATGCGCTTACCCCACAGCTGGAAAGCGTACAGGCCAGGCTGACCGAACTGGGCGAGGTGCAGGAGGACAAGCAGGAGGCGCCCAACGTGGCCGCCCAGCGGGCCCAACTCGAAAAAAGCCGCAGCTCGCTCGATGCCCAGGTCAAACTGGCCCGCCTGATGGCGGTCGAGGCGGGCCAGGCCATAGATGACGTCTCCTCGCTGCGACGGTCGCAGTTTCAGGCGCAGATGGGCGAGCGCACTACCTCTATCCTGGGGTCGGATTTCTGGGCCGAATTCCAGGGCGATGTGCCGCGCGACGGCGCACGGCTGGCGCAACTGGGCAGTGAGCTGCGTGCCGTCTTTGCACAGACGACATGGGCAAACTGGCTGAGCATCGTGGCCGCGGCGCTGGCGCTGGTCGCCCTGCACATGTGGGCCTCGCACCGTCTGCTGAAAATCACGGCCAAACGGGTGCCTTCGGGTCGGCTGCGCCGCTCCGTCCATGCCATCACCATCGTCATTCTCGGGCTAGCGATCCCGGGCCTGATGGCGCAGGCGGTGTATTTCGGCCTGACCTGGTCAGGCGAAGTCGACAGGGATCTGCGCTCCGTGCTGCGCAGCACGGTGGCAATGGTCTGCTTTGCAGGCTACGTGGCCGGCCTGGGCGGCGCATTGCTTTCGCCTTACCGAACGTCGTGGCGGCTGCCCTCGATTCCCGATCTGGTGGCCTTGCGGTTGCGCGCCTTCGCCATTTTTCTGGCCGTCACGCTGGTGCTGATATTCCTGAGCGAGCGCATCGCCAGCGAAATCAACGCCAGCCTGACGCTCACCGTCGCCATCAACTGCATGATCGCGCTCGTGCTCGGCGGGCTGCTGGCCATCAGCTTGCTGCGTTTTGAAAGCGCTCGCCGCCAGGCATGCGCCGACCCCGAATCGACCAACCCGGTCGCTCGTCCCCTGTGGATGTCCATCGCCGTCGGAACAGCCTGGATCGTGCTGGCCATCGGCGCCACCAGCATCCTGATCGGTTATGTCGCCTTTGGCAGCTTCATCATCAAACAACTGAGCTGGACGCTGGTGGTGCTGGCCTCGGCCTATCTGTTCTCGGTGTTCAGCGACGATCTCTTCACCACGCTGCTGAACCCTCAAAAGAGTGGCGGCGAGGACACGCCCGAGCTCGCCCACCCGCGGCTGCGCGAGCAGGCCGGCGTGCTGCTCGCCGGCTCCGTCCGGGTGCTGCTGGCGCTGCTCGCCCTCTTGCTGCTGCTCGCGCCGTTGGGCGCGGGCCCCTTTGAACTGTTCCAGCGTCTGGACCAGGTGCGCGGCGGCATTGCCATCGGGGAGGTCGTCATACGCCCGGCGCGCGTGGCGCAGGCCGTTGCCGTGCTGCTGCTCACTTTGCTGGCTGTACGGCTGTTCAAGGGATGGCTGTCGCGGCGCTACCTGCCCACGACGCAACTGGACCCCGGCATGCAAGCATCGGCCAGCACGCTGTTCGGCTACATGGGCATCGTGCTGGCGGTTGCGCTGACGCTGTCCGCCGTGGGCATCGGGCTGGAGCGCATCGCATGGGTGGCATCGGCACTTTCGGTGGGTATCGGTTTCGGCCTGCAGGCGGTGGTGCAGAACTTTGTGTCGGGCCTGATCATGCTGGCCGAACGCCCGGTGAAAGTGGGCGACTGGGTGGCCCTGGGCGGCATAGAGGGCGACATCGTGCGCGTGAACGTGCGGGCGACCGAAATCCAGATGTCGGACCGTTCCACGGTCATCGTGCCGAACTCGGAGTTCATCACCAAGACCGTGCGCAACGTCACGCACAGCAATCCACTGGGCGTGGTCACGATCAAACTGCCCATGCCTCTGGTGACCGATGCCGAACATGTCCGCGAGGTGATCATGGCAGCTTTTGCCGAACACCCGGGCGTGCTGGATACACCGGCGCCCAATGTATTCATCGACGGCATCGATGCCAGTGGCAACCTGATGTTCAACGCCTCGGCCTACGTGTCTTCGCCACGTGCCGCCTATGGCGTGCGCAGCGCCATCCTGTTCGATGTGCTGGGCCGCCTGCGGCAGGCGAACACGCCGATGTACCGGCCCGCCTCCCTGGTGCTGCAACCGTCGGATGAAGCCTCGGCCACAGCAGGCCGTGCCGCCGGCCCACGGCAGGATCAACGCGAACCATGAGCCGTTCGTCCAGAGTGGGCAAGTCATTTTCAAAACCAAGGAATATCACGCCAGATGCGCAACACCCCCGATATGATCGCCCACACGATGGGCCGATCAAACCCGACCGTCCAGTCCAGCGTCCACGTGCTCGCCTCCACCCCGGGCATCACGACCGCTCGCGTGGCCGCAATTCTTGCGGCCTGCGCGCTGACCACCTCTCTGCCCGCCCATGCGGCATCGACCAGCGAGGGCACAGACTGCCATCGCGCTGCACCGGAATGCTTTGTGTCGTTCTCGCCCGCCGGTGAAAACGGCGATCTCGGCTACTACACCTCGCAACCGAAAGCGGGCGAGCAGGCGCCGGTTGCCGCCCTGATTGCACTGCACGGCTATCCACGCGACGTGACCCGAACCTTTGACTCGGCCATCAAGGCAACCGAGAAAGCCGGACGGATGAACGACACTGTCGTGGTGGCCCCGCTCTTCCAGGTTGCCCGCTCGCAGGCATCCCGTTGCCAGTCGTCGGGAACACCCGAAGCCAGGCCATCGGACATTACCTGGACATGCGGCAGCTGGATGCAGGGCGGCGTGGGCCATTTCGACAAGCAGGCCGGCCCGACGTCCTTCGCCGCGCTGGATGCCCTGGTCGACGAGGTTCACCGCAAGTACCCCTCGGTCAAGACCATCACGCTGTTTGGCTTTTCCGCCGGGGCGCAAACCATCCAGCACTACATCGGCTTTTCCAACCCGCGTGCGAGCGCCGAGGTTCGCCTGCGATTCATCGTGTCCGATCCCGGCTCCTGGCTTTATTTCGACAGCTACCGCCCTCACCCTCCGGCCGACCCGGCAGCGTGCCCGGACGTAGACAAGTGGAAATATGGCATTGAAGACATGCCCGCCAATCTGGGGCGCTCCGCGGCGCAGGCACGCGCTCATTACGCCCAGGCCGAGGTGCATTACATGCAGGGCGAAAAGGACACCGGCAAAGGCCCGGGCGCCTACTACAAGATTCTGGACAAGTCCTGCGCGGCTCAGGCACAGGGCCCTTATCGACTCGAACGCGGGCTGGCCTATGCCGAGTACGACCGAAAAATGATTGCACCGCAGAAACAGCGCCAGGTCACCGTCGTGCCAGATTGCGGTCATAGCGTCGCCTGCGTGCTGCCTTCCCGGCAGGCTCGTGGCGTCCTGTTCCCCGATGACACACAGGCAGAATCGCCGGCCAGGCCATCGCGCTGATCCGTGCCGCCCGGCAGCGACCGGGTCTGGCGCGCCCGCGTCGCGACCAGATAAAACCGTAGATCACGGCATTGAGCAGGATGACCAGGCCACCCAGCCCCATCTGCACCGGCCGGGTCAGCCCCTCCGGATAGATGACCGAGGTGATGTAGTGCTCGATGAAACCACCGGAATATCCCTCCTGCCCACCCGCCAGGCGCAGGCTGTTTTCCAGCGGCGTGAGCGGGCAGATCATTCCCGTGAGCATGACGGTCGCCCCCCACAGGGCTGCCAGGATGTGCAGCCATGACCAGCGTGGCCGCCACAGGGACAGCAAACCACCGATCACGACAAACAGGACGAACAATCCATGAAAGACGAGTACGAGATCGGCGGCAAACCTATAGAGCATCGAGACGATCAGAGATGACGAACAGGAGGATGCTGGCGCGGCGCGTGGGCCGGGGTGATCACGCCAGATTCTGCACCGGGTACGACGTGCGGAACCACGGCGGATGGGGGACGTGCCAGCGGAACGACTCGGGTGCCCGCGGGCAAGGCCGAGCCACTGCGTACTTGCGAGCGTGACGCTTCGGCCGGGGTACTCATGAGCAGGCCGAACAGAAGCGACACCAGGAACAGCCAGACGATACCGGCAAAAATGTGGCGGCGTGCAAACGCGCGTATGGCCGAGAACAGCATCCAGACGCCCAGGACGATCCATACGATATTCAGGAACGAAGGGTCGATGCCCATCGCTCCGGCCACACCGGCAAAAAATTCGTGCACAGCCGCGCCGAGCTTGCCGAATATGAAACCGACAGCGTCGACAAGTGAGCGAAGAATCTCGCCCAGAGCATTGCCAACCCAACGGAATACGCCTTCATCTTGCATACGTGTGCAGCGCCTTGGAAAGAACTACAAAAACAGCCGCATATTATGGGTCATGCCGCATGATTACAGGCATGTTTTAAGCGAGGGCAACCCACAGTGGCGTGCTAGAAACAACAGTATGCGTCAGCGAGTCGTTTCGCTGCGAGCCATCCAGGCGATCAGCGACGAACGCATCGCTTCTTCCACGCTCATTTCAATGGGTTGCACCCATTCCTGCGGCACAAAAACCGTGTAGCCACCGATCATGTAGCCCATGGGCAGATACACCGCCACCCGGTTGCCCGGCATGAAGCCTGCCGGCAGGCCGTCGGTGCCCACTCGCGTGACCAGGCCGACGACCTCCATAGGCTGGCCAGGCATGCGCAGGATCACGACCTGCTGGGCCGTCTCCTTGGACGAAGGCGCAAAATAATCGGCGAAGCTCTTGAGCGACGAATAAATGCTTTTGACGACCGGAATATTGGTGAAAGGAAGTTCGATCCAGCCCATGTAACGCGACATGCTCTTTTTCGACACCAGATAGCCAATGGCGACAATCCCCAGCACGCCCAGCAACAAACCCAGCCCGGGAACATAGAACGTGCCGATGAACGGGCGCAGCACGACCAACGCCATCTGCTCACTCCAGGCGAGGAATAAATAAAGGAGATAGATCGTGATGCCCACCGGGAGGATGGTGATCAAGCCGCGAAAAAAATATTTGTAGAAGCGTGCCATGCGCATGAACTCCGGCAGCCTGATCTGCGCACCGCGCGCAAGTTAAGGACCGAGCGCCGAGCATAGCAAACAAAACGTCCGCCTTCGCCCGGACAGGACGCTCGCGGGCCCCCTGGACAGATTCCGTAACGATTGCACATTGCCCTGGGGGCATGTAGCAGGCACAATCGCGCCCGATACGTCGAAATCGTGCAACTTGCGACGCCGGCTACCTATATGGAGACTTTATGAAACACGCTTTCTTTTCCAACCTGCGTCGCAAGACCTTGATCGCGGGCCTGGCTGCCTGTACGTTCGCGCTCCCTCTGGCGGCCCAGGCGGCCTACCCTGAGCGCACCGTCCGTATCGTCGTCGGCTTCTCCGCCGGTGGATCGACCGACGTCATCGCCCGCATTCTTGCCAAGCAGCTGACCGAAACACTGGGCCAGAGCTTCGTGGTGGAGAACCGTCCCGGCGCCGGCAGCAACATCGCCGCCGAGGCGGTCGTACGCGCCGACCCCGATGGCTACACGCTGTACTTCATGGCGGTGACCAACACGATCAACCACACGCTCTACAAGAACCTGCGCTTTGACATCACCAAGGATCTGGTGCCGGTGGCAATGGGTGCCCAGGTGCCCAACGTGCTGGTCGTCAATCCTCAGGTGCCGGCCAAGACGGTCAAGGAACTGGTCGACTACGCCAAGGCCCACCCCGGCAAGATGGCCTTTGCCTCGTCGGGCAGCGGCACCTCCATCCACATGGCGGGCGAGCTGTTCAAGATGCAGGCAGGCATCGACGTGCTGCACGTGCCCTACAAGGGCAGCGCACCGGCACTGACCGATCTGATCGGCGGCCAGGTGCAATACGACTTCGACAACATGCCTTCGGCCTGGCCTCACGTGCAGTCCGGCAAGCTGCGCGCGCTGGCGGTGACCACGCAGGAGCGTTCGCCGTCGGCGCCGGATCTGCCCACGATGAAGGAATCGGGCTTCCCCGACTTCGACGTGTCCTCCTGGTTTGGCCTGACCGCGCCGGCCAACACGCCGCCGGAAATCGTGAACAAGCTCAATGCCGCCATCGTGCAGGCCCAGGACTCGCCGCAAGTCCAGGAAACCTTCAAGCAGCTTGGCGCGATCGGCTCGAAAATGACGCAACCTGAATTCGCCGCTTTCGTGCAAGGCGAAGTCGACAAATGGGCTCCCGTCGTCAAGGCATCGGGCGCAACGGTCGACTGATACCGTCACGCGTCACGGAGTCAGGATTCCGTGACGCGTGTGGCGCATTGGCGCCAGCATGGGCCCAATCTGCATAAATGCATTGAAACTCTGCATTTATACGCCTTGATTCTGCATTTTTCGCTCTCTACACTCGTTTGGTCGGCTTGACCGATGGCAGCATCTTTCAGGTGCTCGCCGATGACATAACGAGATCGGAGACAAGACATGCAGATGCTCAAACCTCACCTCGCAACGCTCGCTGCCCTGACCTGGGGCGCGAGCGTTGTGCTTTCTGGACACCCCGCAAGGGCCGCCGAAAAGCCTCCCGTAAAAATCGGCGTGCTCACCGACATGGCAGGCAACTACGCCTCGATGGGTGGCGCAGGTTCGGTTGCCGCAGCCAGACTGGCCATCGACACCTGCCTGGCGGCGGAATGCAAGGGGATGAAGATCGATCTCGTCTCGGCCGACAACCAGAACAAGGCCGATGTCGGCGCCGCGCGCGCACGCGAATGGTTCGACCGCGATGGCGTCACGGCCATCGCCGACCTCACCAACTCTGCCGTTGCGCTGGCCGTACAGGGCATTGCCCGCGAGAAGAACAAGGTCGTACTGTTCTCCGGGCCGGCAACCACGGCGCTGACCAACAAAGAGTGTTCGCCAGTCGGCTTTCACTGGATGTTCGACACGTTCTCGCAATCGGCAGGCGGCGCCAAGGCCACCATCGATGCCGGCGGCAAGTCCTGGTATTTCGTGACGGTCGACTACGCGTTCGGCCACTCGCTGGAGGCGGACACCTCCAAACGTGTGAAGGCGCTGGGCGGCTCGGTGTCCGGCAGCGTGCGCCACCCGCTGAACTCTGCCGACTTCGCCTCATACCTGTTGCAGGCGCAAGGCAGCAAAGCCCAGGTGGTCGCACTGGCCAACGGGGGGCAGGACACGGTGACGGCAGTCAAGCAGGCCAAAGAGTTCGGTGTCGTGGCTGGTGGCCAGAAACTGGTCTCGCTGCTGATCTTCCTCTCGGACCTGCGGGCCCTGGGCCTGAACAACGCGCAAGGGCTGACCTACGTCGACGGCTTCTATTGGGACTTCGATGACGCCACGCGCAAGTGGTCCGACCGTTTTGCGACAGCCTTCGGCGGACTCAAACCCACCATGACCCAGGCTGGCGTCTATTCCAGCGTACTGCACTACCTGCGCGCCGTGGCCGCCACGGGCAGCACCGATGGCAAGGTGGTGGCCGACAAGATGCGCGAGCTGCCCATCGATGATCCGATCATGCGCAACGCATCCATCCGCCCCGATGGCCGTGTCATTCACGACATGTATCTCTATCAGGTGAAAAAACCTGAAGAGTCGAAAAACGATTGGGACTATTCCCGCCTGATCGCCACCATTCCCGCCGCAGAAGCCTTCCAGCCCTTGTCGGAATCGAGCTGCCCGCTGGTCAAACCCTGAAAGGACAACGAACGTGAGCGATATCCCGAAAATCCCCCTGTTGATCGACGGCAAGGCGGTCCAAAGCACCACCACGGAGTGGATGGACGTGCTGGACCCCGCCACCCAGAAAGTGGTCGGACGCGTGCCGATGGCCACGTCTGCCGAACTGAACGCGGCCGTCGCCAGCGCACGCGACGCCTTCGCCACCTGGCGCAACAGCGGCCAGGGCACCCGCATGCGCGTGATGCTCAAGTTGCAGCAACTCATACGTGAGAACACCGGCAAGCTGGCCGAGCTGATCACCCGCGAACATGGCAAGACCCTGCCCGACGCCGAGGGCGAAGTCGGACGTGGCCTGGAAGTCGTGGAACATGCCTGCGCCATCGCCAGCCTGCAACTGGGCGAATATGCCGAGAACGCCGCCTCGGGCATCGATGTCTACACCACCATCCAGCCGCTGGGCGTGTGCGCCGGCATCACGGCATTCAACTTTCCGGTCATGTTGCCCTGCTTCATGTTTCCGATTGCCATCGCATGCGGCAACACTTTTGTCTTGAAACCTTCGGAGCAAGACCCCAGCGCATCCCTCTTTCTGGCCGAACTCGCCCACCAGGCCGGTCTGCCGCCAGGCGTGCTGAACGTCGTGCACGGCGGTGCGGCAACGGCGATGGCGCTGTGCGATCACCCCGACATCAAAGCCGTATCGTTCATCGGATCGACCCGGGTGGGCACCGAAATCTATCGGCGTGCGAGCGACTCGGGCAAACGTTGCCAGGCCATGATGGGTGCGAAGAACCACTGCGTGATCCTGCCCGATGCCGATCCTGAGGTGGCACTGAATCAACTCGTAGGCGCCGCCTTCGGTGCTGCTGGCCAGCGCTGCATGGCCGCGTCGGTCGCTGTCCTGGTGGGCGAGGCACGACAATGGTTGCCCGACTTCGTGGCGCGCAGCAGACAGCTGAAAGTCAATGTGGGCACGGATCGCGAGGCCGATCTGGGTCCTCTGGTTTCACCCCAGGCACGCGAACGGGTCAACGGGCTGATCGCCAAGGGGGTGTCGGAAGGCGCCACCCTCCTGCTCGATGGCCGCGACATCCAGGTGGCCGACTATGCCTCGGGCAACTTCGTGGGGCCCACCATTTTCGACAACGTGACCGAAAACATGGCGATCTACAAGGAGGAGATATTCGGGCCGGTGCTGTGCGTGGTCGGCGTGGACACCCTGGAGGACGCCGTGGCGTTCATCAACCGCAATCCCAACGGCAACGGAGTCGCGCTGTTCACCCAGGACGGCGGCGCCGCCCGCTACTTCCAGAACAACGTGGATGTGGGACAGATCGGCATCAACATTCCCATCCCCGTGCCCGTGGCGTGGTTCAGCTTCACCGGCTCCAGAGGCTCCAAGCTGGGCGATCTCGGTCCCAACGGCAAGCAGGCGGTGCAGTGCTGGACGCAGACGAAAACCATTACCGCACGATGGTCGGCGCATGCCCGCAAAGTGAACACCACGATCAGCATGTGAGTGATCGCGCTACGTGCCGTGGGGTAGCGGCGGCTGCAGGTCGGCGGTAGGGCCGGCTGCAGGTCGGCCGTAAGGCCGGCGGGATGGGCGGCATGGCAT
>JAEYZR010000237.1 GCA_023427945.1 Pseudomonadota bacterium
GTGGGAGAGTGTGTGTTCAAAGGCAATCAGTTCTCGCTTTTAGTGGACGTACCAGGCTTGTCGCAACGGATTTATGTCACCTTGCAAGCAAGTTCTGGCGCGGGCCGGATACCCGAGGTCGGCAGTCGGATCTCGATGGGGCTCAATCCGCAAGACGTCACAATACTGGCGACGGAAACCTCCAGCGGCAATGAGGCTGTGTAATGTTGCAGCCTCGATCCCAGACAATCTCTCGTTCGACACAAGCCGCCTCCGCCTCGCGTCGTTGGCCCCGCAAGTTGTGGCTATGGCTGCCTGCGTTTGTCGTCCTGCTGTTTTTTTTCGGCGTGCCACTTTTGCAGAACGGTGCGCGCAGCCTAGGGCTGGCCGCACTGAGCGGCCAGACTGCTCAGCCTACCTTTGAGCACTACATGCGTCTGTTCGGTGATCCCTATTACTTAGGGGTGATTTTGAACACGCTCAAGGTTAGTGCGATCACGACCGTACTCTGCTTGTTCCTGGGCTATCCGATTGCCTATTTCATGGTTCGCAAAACCAGGAAACTTGCAATGCCGCTGCTGCTGATCCTGGTAACTCCGCTGTTGACCTCGATCATCATGCGAACGTTTGGTTGGCAGGTACTGTTTGCCCGCCGTGGTCTCGTCAACAACCTACTGATCGATTTCGGTCTGATAGATCGGCCAATGAACTTCCTGAACAACGCCGGCATCGTTTACGTAGGCATGGTGCATGTGCTGATCCCTTTCATGGTGTTGTCGATTGTGCCGGTGCTGCGTGGAGTAGATCAGCGGCTTGAGGATTCCGCGCGCATTCTTGGTGCTGGCGCCTTTCGGACCTTCGCACTGATTACTGTGCCGCTGTCGTTGGAAGGCATCGTAACGGGATGCGCGCTTGTATTCATGATCGCGAATGGCAGTTTCGTCACCATGCTGCTGCTTGGAGAGGGAAGTGTTGTCACCTTGCCTTTGTTGGTATTTCAGCAGTTCAGCCAGGCTCAAAATCTCGGTTTCGCTAGTGCCATGGGAACGGTCTTACTGCTTATCGTACTGATCTGCCTTTACCTGCAAGCCTCATTCAACCGCGTCAAGGGGGCACGATGATCCCGAATATCAATCCGCTCGATGCGCGCGTGCGCTCAGTCATGGGCACTGGTTTACTCGGTTTGTATGTGCTCCTTTTCGTGACATTTCTGCTGGCCCCCATCCTTATCGTGGTCGCGGTGTCCTTTACTCCAGGCCAGGCGTTGGTCTTTCCCTACTCGGGTTTTTCGCTGAGATGGTATGAACGCGCCATTGAGTATCGCCCCTTTATGACATCGCTGATGACCAGTCTTTACCTGGCTGCAGCGTCGGCGGCCTTGGCCATACTGCTCGCGGTGCCGGCTGCTCTGGGTCTGGCCAGAGCCCAGGGGCGTTGGGCAAATCTACTGGTGGCTTTTCTGCTTTCACCGCTAGCGATTCCGCCGCTGGTGATCGGCCTGTCGCTACTTTACTACCTGTCAAATATCGGCATTACCAGATCGTTTCCGTCGTTGCTTGTTGCTCATACCGCTGTCTCCGTGCCCTACATCCTACGCACGGTGATGGCCGTCTTTCGCAATATCGATACGCACTATGCGGAAGCTTCTTCGGTCCTTGGCGCAACCCGTTGGCAAACTTTCCGTCATGTCACGTTACCGCTGATTGCCCCGGGCATTTTCGCCGGAGCACTGTTCGCAGTGCTCGTGTCGATCGACAACCTCGGTGTGTCGTACTTTTTCGGCACCGCCAATGTGACGACTCTACCCGTCGTAATGCTGTCCTACCTGCAAAATCAGTTCGATCCAGCGATTGCTGCCATCAGCACGATCCAAATGGCAATCACGCTGTTGCTGTTGTTCGTGATTGAGCGCCGTTTTGGCCTTAAAGCCCTAACCACTCAATGAGTTGTTCATGTTCCGCCTGTTGTTCCTTTCCATAAATTCTTAATTGGCCAACATCATGAAACGCAAATCTGTCACTTTCTCCCGCTCCCTGTTGTCGCCTGTGCTGGGCATCGGTCTGACTTTCGGTTCCGGCCTTGCCGCTGCCGCCGATCTGACCGTCACCGCTTATGGCGGCTCCTGGGAGCAGGCCTATCGGACCTGCTTTGTACAACCGTTCGAGAAAGCAACGGGGAAAAAGGTCGATGTGATCCTGGGCAGCCCGACGCAATGGATCAATCAAATCGCCGCCAATCCTCAGAAGCCGCCAATAGATGTCATGGTGGGCGCTGTGGATTCAGGCAAGCTCGCACGTGAGCGAGGCTTGGTTGAGGCTATCAGTGCCAAAGAGGTACCAAACTATGCGCAACTGCTGCCCAGACTGGTGGAGTTCGGTGGTGGTTACGGCTTTCCCGTCACGTACGGAAATTTCGGGCTGATGTACAACACCAGCGAGGTCAAGGATCCGCCCAAGAGCTGGCAGGAATTTGTCGATGGTGTGGTCGCGGGGAAATGGCGTGCCGGGATACCGGGCATTGCCTATTCGGGCACCACTCAGGGTTTGATCGGTCTGTTTGCGACGGTGTTCGGGGGCAGCCTCGATAACGCCCAAGTGGCTATCGATCAGGTCAAGCGCATGCGCGACAGTGGCAACGTGGTCTTCTACAGCGAACCCAATTCCCCCTTGGTCTCACTACGCAATGGTGATATCGACATGGCTATGTATTTCGATGGCCGAGCATGGGCGGAGCACGATGCAGGTACTTCCATTATCGGCTACATCAATCCAACGCCGGGTTCAGTGGCATGGCCCAACATGGCCCAGAAAGTGAAAAACGGCTCGCCTCTGGGCTGGGATTCCCTGAACACACTCGCTTCGGCCGAAGGGCAGACCTGCTTTGCCAACGCAATGCAGTATGCAGCCTCCAATACACAGGTGAGTTACTCCGACAAGGTCAAGCCTCGCGTGGCGACCGAAGGTGGCTCTCTCTGGATTTCGTTCGATGACGTGGCCAAGAACTCGGCTAGTTGGATCGAACTCTGGAACAAGCAAATCGGCCGCTAAGGCTTCAACGAGAGAATAGCAACATGACACTCAGAATCGGCGTCGATATCGGCGGCTCCTTCGCAGATTTCGCCGTGCTCGACAGCAACACACTGGCGGTGAGAACTCTCAAGGTTTTCTCACGCCCCGATAGTCCCGGCAGCGAAGTCTTGGCAGGCATGGAGGCCCTGACTCAGCGTTATGGTATCCATGCTCAGGATGTCAGCTATTTCACCCATGGCACGACGGTTGGAGTCAATGCGGTGGTTCAACGCAAAGGCCTGCGTTTAGGCTTGATCACCACGTTGAACTTTGAAGACGTGTTGGATGTGGCACGGCTGAAAATACCTGACATGTATCACCTCATGTCGTCGCGCCCGGAACCACTCATTCCACGCGATCGTGTCTTTGGTGTCGTCGAGCGTCTTAACTTCGACGGCAGCGTGGATACTCCCGTGGATGAGGAAAGTGTGCTGGCCGCGTTGGCTGCTGCTGAGCTTGCCGATTGTGAGGGTCTGGTTGTTTCCCTTTTGCATTCATACCGTAATCCAGCACATGAGCAACAGGTCAAGCAGATAATCCAGAAAGCCAGGCCAGATATGTTCGTGTCCTGCTCGCACGAGGTCTGGCCTATCATCCGAGAGTACGAGCGCACTCAGACTGCGGTTATCGGGGGTTACGTTCAGCCTAAAGTTGCGCACTACCTGACCCAGCTGCAAACGGCGCTGGCACAGACCGGAGTAGGTGCCGAACTCAAAGTGACCAAATCCAATGGTGGGGTCATGAGTGCAGACCAAGGAAAGAGCAACTGCGTACAGATGATTCTTTCAGGTACAGCCTCGGGAGTCATTGGGGCTGCCTATATCGCAAGTCAGTGCGGCTTCAAGCATTGCATGAGCCTGGATATCGGTGGGACTACAGCGGATGTGGCGTTGATTATCGACGGTCAGCCGCAGTACGCGACAGGCGAGTACATCGGCGATTTCCAGATCCATATACCATCGATCTCCGTGACATCCATCGGTGATGGCGGTGGTTCGGTCGCCTGGGTGGATGAATTCGGCGTACTGAAGGTCGGTCCGGACAGCGCAGGATCCAATCCAGGTCCGGTCTGCTACGGACGAGGCGGCACACGTCCGACAATTACCGATGCGTTCGCTACCCTGGGCATTCTGGGGCAGTCTGATCTCGGATACAACGCGGTAACAGTCGACCGAGATGCAGCCCAGCAAGCTATCGGTCAACTGGCGCAGAAGCTTGGCCAGGATGTTCAGCAAACTGCTGAGGCCATTATCAACGTCGCTGTCTCGGGCATGTACGCCGGGGTAAGCCGACTGGTATCGCGCTTTGGCATTGACCCACGCGAGTTTTCACTGCTGCCTTTCGGCGGAGCAGGGCCAATGCTGGCATGCTATTTGGCGCGTGCACTAAATATGTCGGAACTTGTTGTGCCTATGACCCCTGGGGTATTGAGTGCACTAGGCGGTTTGATCGCAGACACCAAGAACGATTTTGTCAAAACCACCTATTACGACCTAGACACTCAGACGCTGAAGAGGTTGCGCGAGGACCGCTCCGAACTGGAAGTCCGTGCGCGTGAGTGGATCACGCGTGAGGTCGGCTCTGAAATCACGCCACGCATCAAACTTTCGGCAGACATGCGTTATCGCGGCCAGTCTTTTGAAATCGACACATCTCTCGATGATGTGCGCTTTGAGCAGCAGGATATGCAGACTGTACGTGAGGCGTTTCACCGCGAACATGAGCGTCTCTATGGGCATCGTGACGATACTGCTGTCATTCAGGTTGTCGCGCTAAGGCTCGTGATCAGTGCTTCTACGCCCAAGCCTGCGCTGCCGAGCATTGAGACAAGCAGTGAGCCGCCACAGCCAGTGCGTGATATCCGTGCCTTCATGGACGGCCAGTTTCACGAGGTACCGCTCTACCAACGTGCAAGTCTGCGTGCCGGTCAGCGCTTCAGCGGCCCGGCGGTGATTGCGCAAGACGACACCACTACTTGTGTCCTGCCTGGCTACAACGTAGAGGTTGATCCGCATGGCAACTTGCTCATCAATGTCGCCCATTCCGGGGATGCACACTAACATTATGACGTCTTTCAGTATGAATATAAATTCTCATCTCAGCGACAGCACGCTGCTTCGGCAGCATGCACTGATCGACGGGCGTTGGCAGGGCGCTGCCAGTGGAGCCACGTTCGACGTAGTGGATCCTGCGAGCGGCACCATCCTCGCTACCGTGCCTGACGCAGGTCTTCAGGAGGCAGAGGCCGCCATTGATGCAGCAGATCGCGCACTACCAGCCTGGCGTTTGCTGACAGGCAAGGCGAGAGCACAGATTCTGCGTCGATGGTTCGATCTGCTCAACTTGCACGCTGCGGATTTGGCGGTTCTGATTTCCGCTGAAGAGGGTAAACCGCTGG
Source organism: Pseudomonadota bacterium (assembly GCA_023427945.1). Lineage (GTDB taxonomy): Bacteria > Pseudomonadota > Gammaproteobacteria > Burkholderiales > Burkholderiaceae_B > Schauerella. Next base: position 5,446 of record JAEYZR010000237.1, read on the forward strand.
CTGAAGCCGCTGGGGAAGTGGCATATGGCTCGTCTTTCGTCGAGTGGTTTGCGGAGGAAGCCAAACGAGTCAACGGAGATGTGCTGCAGTCCCCACAAAGCGACAAACGGTTGGTGACCTTCAAACAAGCCATTGGTGTGTGTGCCGCAATCACACCCTGGAATTTCCCGATGGCCATGATTACGCGCAAGGTGGCGCCAGCGCTGGCTGCTGGTTGCACCATGGTGGTTAAACCGGCGGAACAAACCCCGTTGACAGCACTTGCCATTGGAGAGCTGGCCGTACGGGCTGGAGTACCTGCGGGCGTGCTCAACATTCTGACCGCTGATTCACGCAACTCCAGTCTGATCGGCGAAGTACTGACCACCGATACTCGCGTGGCACATATTTCCTTTACCGGCTCGACTGAGGTCGGACGTATCCTGATGCGACAGTGCTCGTCGACGATCAAGAAAATCTCGCTGGAACTGGGCGGGCATGCTCCCTTCATCGTGTTTGATGACGCCGATCTGGCTATCGCCGTTGAAGGGGCTATGGCGGCGAAATATCGAAATGCTGGTCAGGCTTGCATCGCACCTAACCGTTTTTATGTGCAGTCGGATATCTATCCGCGTTTTGTTCAAGAGGTGGCCCGCCGCACTGCTGAGCTCAAAGTCGGTCAAGGCTTCGAGCCCGACGCGCAGGTTGGCCCGTTGATCGATCAGGTCGCGGTTGCCAAGGTGCGCAGTCATATCGCTGACGCAACGGCGAAAGGGGCTAAGGTCATTTATGGAAGTGACATTGCCCAAGGCAATTTCTTCCCTCCGACAGTGATTGCTGACGTCACGCCCGAGATGCGGATTTCGCGCGAAGAGACCTTCGGGCCGGTGATCGGGATTGCCCGGTTTGAGACCGATAGCGAGATTCACCAACTTGCCAACCATCCTGAGTATGGATTGGCCGCCTACATTTTTACGCGGGATCTGTCGCGTGCCTGGCGCGTAGCAGAGGCACTGGAGTTCGGCATGGTTGGAATCAATACCGGTGCTATTTCAAATGAGGTGGGACCCTTCGGTGGAGTCAAGCAATCCGGATTGGGACGTGAGGGTTCCAAGTACGGTATTGATGAGTACCTTGAGATGAAATATGTCTGCATCGGCCTCAGCGAGGAGCGTAAAAATGACAACTGAATTTAACAAGGCAGATCTGCAGATTTTTGCCAATTACTGCGTCGCAGCGGCCGAGAGCATGGCTTATACCTTGATCCGTACCGCACACTCGACGTTCGTGAAGGAAACTGAGGATTTTTCGTGCACCATCATGACCAAAGCCGGCCTGACCTTCGCATCGCCGTTGACACTTGGTGCCACATGGTATGCAGGTTTGGATTATGGTCCGCTGCTGGCGCTGATTGACGACTATCAGCCCGGCGACGTCTGCTTCACCAACGACCCCTATAGTGGCTACGTGGCTACTCACACCCCTGATATCGTGATGTGGAAACCTGTTTTCTATCAGGGTGAAATCATCTGCTTTGTCGGTGGGCATATCCATAACACTGACATGGGTGGAGCAGTACCCGCCTCGCTGTCACGTACATTGACCGAGGTACATCAAGAAGGCATCCGCTTTCCGCCTTCGAAGATTGTGCGTGAGGGCGTAATTGACGAATCGCTGTTGACGCTGATGTCCATCAATGTCCGGGCACCAGAGCAAAACCGGGGTGACCTGAAGGCTCAGCTTGCCAGCCTTGCCACTGGCGAACGAAAGATGCTGGAGATAGCGGAGCGGTTCGGAATTGACCGTTTCAACCAGAGTGTCGAAGCATTGTTGGCCTATTCGGAGCAGCAGGCCAGAGCCGTTGCCCGCACGGTTCCCGATGGCGAATACTTCTTTGCTGACTACGCCGACGAAGATTGCGCCGTCAACGGCAAGCCAATGCGCATCGCTCTCACATTAAAGGTGTCGGACGGGGAATTGCTGTTTGATTTCACTGGCAGCGATCCTCAGTTGACATCGTCTCTGAACGTACCGACAGGCGGTCGATCCAGGCATGTATTGCCATTGGTGGGACTGAACTATGTTCTCTATTCACTCAATCCTTCGCTGCTGCTCAATGCTGGCATGCTGCGCGTGGCACATTGCATTTTGCCGGAGGGATCGGTACTGAACCCTCAGGCGCCCGCCGCTGTAGGTATGCGCAGCTTGACCTGCATGGTGCTTCAAGCTGTGGTACTTGGTGCTTTTTCACGCGCCTTGCCACATCGCTTGCCGGCCTGCCCGTCGTCCGGGATGTCAATTCTCAACGTGAAGACCACTGACCGTCATGGCAAGGCCATCATGGCTTCGATTGGTCCCGTGGGCGGTGGTGCCGGCGGGAGCCCTTACGGTGACGGTTCTGATGCATCTGGTGCGAATTCTGCCTTCTTGCGCAACACGCCGGTTGAAATCAATGAGGCTGAAGTCCCTATTCGTATCCGCAAGTATGGTCTGGTACGCAATAGCGCCGGAGCCGGACAGTATCGTGGTGGGTTGGGCGTGGTCATGGAATTCCAAGTCTTCGCACCCAACACGCTGGTCACAGCACGCAACCGGGATCGTTCTGTTTTTGGTGCGTGGGGAGTTCTGAGTGGGATGGCTGGGCGGACGTCGACCTTCGTGCGAAATCCTGGACGAGAAGATGAAGAAAACTTGGGCAATACCGATCTGGTGGCTTGCGAACCAGGTGACATACTTCGCTGTGAGGGCGGCGGCGGTGGTGGCTATGGCGACCCGTTCCTGCGCGAACCATCCAGGGTATTAAGAGATGTACGTCGTGGGTATATCGATGAGGAACTGGCTCAGCGAACGTATGGCGTAGCGATTTCCGATCGCCAATTGGATAGTGCACGAACCGAAGTGTTGCGTCAGGCTGCCGCCACCGATGCTGGCCAGGCAGGCGACCATTTCGGTTATGGCGTATTGCGTCTGGCGCATGAGTCCAAATGGACGACAGAACGATATGCGGTGCTGACCGAACGCCTTGGTCAGGTGCCGGTGAGCTGGCGTTTCTACCTTAAGCATCGTGTTTTTGATGCGCTGGATCAGCATATCGCAGACGGAACGGCAGGAGACGGCCCGGCCATAGTGACTGAAATATTCGATGCTTTGGTCCGTCTCTTTCCCGAATTAAAAAACTCAACTGCCACCCGGAGAACTGCATGATTACCCACGTTATCAATTCTGTTCAATGCATTGATCTTGTGGATTCCGGGCCAATGCCCAATCCTTTGTCAGGGTCGCCACAAACGCAAGCACGAAGGATTCAGGTCGAGGGAGTGCCGGGTGCAGAGTCTGGCGTTTGGGAGTGCAGCGTTGGCAGTTGGCGGCGTGCGACTCCCAACGCAGAGGTCATGCACTTCGTGGCGGGAAATTGCATATTTACACCAGACGGACAGCCGCCGCTGCGTATCCGCGCCGGCGATACAGTGGTTTTTCCCGTTGACACTAATGGTGTATGGGAGGTCTACGAGCCTATCCGTAAGGTGTATGTGACGTTAAGCAAGCCAGTGTAGTCATCACCTCCCTCCATCTCGACATCAGCGCAGGCGGGTCTTCTGGTTTGGGTGACTGAACCGTGACATTGCTTGCGCTTCGGCAAGCCCGACTGTTTCTGTACTGCTTTGATCGACATACTGGCCTGACTCAAATCAGGAGGCAGGATGAAACGTCGATTGCAGCGTGGGCAGGGTATGACGGAGTACATAATTATCGTCGCATTGGTGGCGGTGGCGGCTATCGCGGTCTACCAACTTTTTGGGCAGGTCGTGCGGGGCCAGACTGCGGCCGTGGCGCGCGAACTTGCCGGTGAGTCTGGTGTGGCGGATTCGCGCAAGGCGCAGAATGCGGCGAAGAAGGCCAGCAAGCAGACCAATCCAAAGTCGTTGAAGGCATTCACCGACAACGCCAAGGCCGGGTCGTAAGCCATCATGCGACAGGCTTCTCCAGCCGTACTTGCGCGGTATGCGCACGGTCAACGCGGCCAGACCCTGGTGTTTGGTGTATTGGCAGCGGGTGCGGCGGGCGTGGTGCTCGTCATGCTCTACAACGTGGGGCAAATCGCGCTTGCGAGATCGCGGCTGACACAGGCCACCGATGCGGCCGCCTACAGTGCGGCGTTGATGCAAGCCCGCACGCTGAACATGCTTGCGCACGTTCAGCGTACCCAGGTGGGGCATCAGGTGGCGATGGCTCATCTGGTCACGCTGGGTGCGTGGGCGCAGTTCTCCGACAAGGAACATGCCAGTCATCGTCGGGGGAATCCGCCTGGCATGATCATCAACCGGTTTTTCGGGCCTTTGCACGGGCAGGCCTATGCGCAGGCTGGCGCGATGTCGGCCGATACACGTGGCGCGTTGACGCAGGCGATGGCCGGGCACGATCGTGCCGCGCATCAGGTGTTGGCAGGCGTGGCGCGGCACCTCGTCGATGGCCTGCCTGCCGTGCGCGCAGCCACCATCGATCAGGTGCTCTCCGCCAATCTGCCCGGGCAAGCAGGCAAGGGCCCAGAGGGCCAGGCACCATCGGTGCAGTGGCGCATCACGGACGATACCTGGGGCGACCTGCTTGTCAGGCATTCATCCAGAGAGCCCGGTCATTCCGATCCATTGGCGCAACTGGTCAGGCGCGCTGTCCAGCCCTATGCGTTTCTGCGCAAACGCAACCATTCCACCTACAGCCCGTGGTCCATCCATCCTGCGTGTCCCTTGATGCTGCACATTCTCCAGCGGCGCGGCGCGACGTGGATGGATGATTCTGGCCGTTGGCAGGCCTTGGATACCCAGGCGTTCCATGCACGTCGTTTCAACCGCTTTATCGGTTGCTACTACCGGGAGTACATCATGGGTAACGGAGCGGTACGTGGTGATCGATCAAACCCTGATGGATTGACGGAAGACGACCTGCCAGATCTGTCCAGGGAGTCGTTCTGGCGCTGGGTGCGCCGCGCGACGCGATGGAATCTCACGTTCGCTGAAAGCAGGTGGGCCGCCATGGCGGCCATGTTCGATGCCTGGGCACCTCCGCAGCGAGGTCTGCCACCCTGGTTCGATATCCGTCAAAAAGACGCTGCGACGGCAGGCTTCGTTCTCGAGGTGCAGCAAGACATGTCGGCCGTGCCTACCAGCGATCGCGCTGACAGCCCATTTGGAGCGATCGGGCGGTTTGCTTTCGCTGGCCTGGGGCGCGCAGCCCGCATGGTGGTCCGTGCGGCCGGGCAGACGTATTTTTCACCTGAAGATCGGGGCGAGGGCGGGTCGACGTTTCGACCGCAATGGCGTGCGCGCCTGGCGCCGGTGCGGCGCGAGGGTGGCCAGGCCTTGCTGGAATCATTGATGGTGATGGCACTGCTGCTGGTTTTTGCCGGGGCGGCGCTGGACATGGGCCGACGCTTTCATGTGAACGTGCAGAATGATCTCACCAGTCGCTGGCTCGCCTTCACCGTCCCGCCTGAATTGAGTGGCATCGTTCAGAAAGACGTGAGCCAGGTCCAGGGCGTTGCAGGACGTGCAGCGCGACTGCGCACAGAACCTGGCGGGCAGGGGCCTGGCGCAAATGAGATGCGTGCGGCCTGGCACTACGCCGACCAGGGTCTGGTGCAGGTGCGTGTGGGCACACGCAGCACTGCTGTCGCTCGTGACGCCGGGCATCACCATGATCATCGCGCCACGCAACGCCGCTTGGGTCTCTCGCAGACGGCGTGGGCCGGTGTTGCGCAGGCCTCGCAGCGCGTCGGCAAACGCATACAGGTGCAGGCGGGTCGGTCCGATGTGGGTTGGCGGCGTGCGCAACCATCCTTCGACTGGCTCGAGCCGTGGGCAGGCATTGATCTTCGTCCTGCCAGACGTCCGAGGTTGCGGCGAAGCGTGCGAAGACGGGGCAGGACCGTCTCGCGTTCACGCCGCGATCGACGTGATTCTTTTGGCCATCCAATGCAAACGGGAGCGCAGGGCACGATATCGCGTGTGGGCCGGTTGCGCCGTTCCGTACTGCGGCAACTCCGAGCCATGCGGCTTGCGTTGTGCCTGCCATTGTTGCTTGGAATCACGCCCGGTGTGGCTGCACAGTGTTCCGTCCCCGGCCTCTCACACAAAAACGTCTTCGAATCTGTCGTGCAAAGCTCACGGCTGTGGGGCGAGCTCAAACAACTCAGGCATGCGCTTGCACATGTGGCCGCGGGTGATCATACCGAGGCGACGCGGGCCTTTTTCTGGTTTGGCATTCCAGTGGCAATCCGACAGTTCTCCTTCAACGCGAGCTCCCCGTTTTTGAAGGCCAAGGGGCCGATTCCAGGCTTGTCGGTCGCCGCCCGTCTGACCACCGCCCAACCGCTGCTCAGGGATTTTTCTGTGGTCGACGATGTGTTCCTGTTGTCAGGCCATGCAGGCAACACGCAGTGGCTGGCTCAGTGGCAAGAGTCCGACATCCACGTCGCAGGCGTCTTGTCGACCATGCGAATGGGAGTGCCTTTGTTTGAGGCGCGCGCCCCTCGCTGGATGGGTGCCCAAGCCTATCCGACCCTGCACATGGTTTTTCCTGGCGACGACGCGGGCCATCAGGCAAGCGCCGATCGGCGGCCACTCGATGGGCGTGCTTCGACGGACCTGCGCTGGTCGTCGATGTCGGTTTGGCACAGTGCGCTTCATGCGGACGTACTGTCCAAGCGTATGGCAGATGCCTTTGCGCAGCGCGGCTGGCGCCATGTTGCAGGTCTGGTGCCGGGCGGGGCGAGCTGGCAACGGGAGCGTTGTCTGATCGATGTGCGAGTCGGGTTCGAAGCAGGACACTCTGGCGCGACGGGTACGCGAATCTGGATGCAAAGCCGCGAGGAGGCCTGATGGGCAGGTTGATGACTCAACTGCGTGCCCTCTGGGCGTATGGCGGCTGGTCGATGGGAATCTTCGCGCTCGGTACGGGTGTCGTAGCAGCATGGAGCATGCAGCACTATCTGGCCAACCGCATTGCCGATATACAGGCCAGTACGCGCGTTCAGACGGTGGTACGCCTGGTGGCCGCGCACGATCTGCTGGCCGGAGATGCCCTCTCGGAGGATTCGGTCGCCACACGGGCTGTGCCAACGCAATGGGCAGGAAGCGATGGTCTCGCACCTGAGCATTTCGAGACATGGGAGGGTTCAGTACTCGTTCATGGGCTGTCCGCTGGTGAACAGATTCTTGCCACCTACCTGCGTGCCCGCCAGCCCCAGTCCCTGGCCTCCACCCTGACGCCAGGACGTCGGGCGGTGTCGATAGCCTTGGACGACGGTGGCGCCCAGACAGCCTTTTTGCGACCCGGGAACTCGGTGGATATTTACGTCACGCATGACTTCGAAGGCAGGGTGCGTACGCATTTGTTGCTGCAGGGCATGAAGGTGCTGACGGTGGGTACGCACGCAGATGAAGACGAGGCGGAACCGTCTACGACCGATGCTTCGGTCATTACGCTGGATGCGTCCATGCCTGAAGCGGCGCGATTGGTCGCCGCCCGTCAAACGGGCCGTCTTGCTGCGGTTCTGCGTAGTGACTCGGTTGCGGTTCGCAACGACAGCATGGTCGCGTTGCCGGCAGACCTGCAGATCGCGCTTGGGCTGATAGCACGCCCCAGGGTCATCGAACGTCGGCACGTTCCCGTGCTCTACGGTACCGAGGATGCCCGTGCGGCGCAGACAGGGTCGTCTGGAAACGATGCCGCTGAGAATGTGGCATGGTGACCACTGGCATACCCGGCTCTGTGCCGATGCGCATTTTCCTGGTGCTGCTGGCCACGCTAGTCGTGCACGTGCCCGCCCACGCACAAGGTCCTGGGGGCGGATCGGCCACGAGCGGTGAGCCGAGTCCGAAACGCCAGTCGGCGGCTGTGCCACCACCGGCCGTGGGCACGACATTGCGACTGGCGCCCGGTGAAAGTCTGGTGTTGAGTGCGCCTGGTGTCTCGCGCGTGGCAGTAGGTCAGGGCGATGTCCTGCAGGCTGTCGTGCTCGAAGAAAAAGAAGTGCTGCTTTTTGCACGAACCGCAGGCACGACCTCGCTGCATGTCTGGACGATGGCGGGCAAACGTCACGACTACCAGATTGAAGTCGAGGCGTCCGGGGCGCGGCGCATGCACGAGGAATTGAGCGCGCTGCTCGCCAGTATCGACCATGCCCGCAGTGTGCGGGTGGGCAACAAGATTGTGATCGAGGGTCAGGATCTCTCTGACGCGGATCGTGCGCGTGTGGCTGTTCTTGCCGAACGTTATCCCGAGGTCGTCGACTTCACGAGCTCGGTAGGATGGGAGCCGATGGTGATGTTCGATGTTCAGGTGGTCGAGGTGCCCAGATATCGTTTGCAAGAACTGGGTGTGCGCTGGAATGGAGCCACGCAGGGAGGGCTCAATCTCGGCGCGTCCTGGGACGCCGTGGGGGGACGATCTCTTACCGAGCGGGTGGGAGAATCTCCTCTCTCACGAGCGGACACCCATGCGCCGTTTTCGGGATATCTGGGGGCCAACATGTTGCTCGCCTCGCGCATTCACGCCTTGGTGGAAAGCGGCGAGGCGCTTGTGCTGGCACAACCGCAATTGCTCGCCAGAAGTGGGGCGACTGCGGATTTTCTCGCCGGTGGCGAAGTGCCTTATACGACAGTGGATGAAAACGGGAAGGCGAGTACGGTGTTCAAACCTTATGGGGTGTCTTTGCAAATGATCCCGCGTGTGGAACGCAACGGTGTGATTCGGGCACACCTGTCCGTTGAGGCGAGCGCCGTGGATACGACTGTCGCAGGCGCCAACGGCCCTGCGCTGAAGACGCGTCGCGCGTCCACCGAGTTCAATGTGCAGTCGGGGCGTACGCTTGTTCTGGCAGGTTTTCTTTCACATGAAAAAAGCATCAAGCGCGATGGCTTGCCGGGGCTGAGCAGCTTGCCGCTTGTCGGCAAGCTGTTCGGTACACACAGGAAAGAGCGGCGCGATGTCGAACTGGCGATTTTTGTGACACCGACCATCGTCACTGAAGACAATCCCGGCCTTCTTGATCGCGTGGATCGCGCACGCACGCTGGTGGAACAATCCACCGGGAAGCCACCGACCGTCAATACGCCGGTTCAGCTGGAGTCGCCATGGGACTCACAATGGAGGCAAGGTGTTGGCAATCCGCAATCAGGTATGGAGCGCAGCCATGGCGCAAGTCATGCAGACTCCAGCGATCCTTTTTACGGATCTGGTTCGCAGTGGGAGAAATCCAGTGTGACGACGGATCAGTATTCAGGAGAGCGTCAATGATCGAGCTGGCATCAAACGATCAGCGGTTCACGTTGGCACAGCCCTGCGTGCCCTCGCCAGTGTCGATCGGTCGAGATCCAGGCATGCAGTGGGTCATTGCGCATTGGCGTGTCGCCAGGCGGCATGCAGTGCTGCTGGAACGCAGCCGCACTTTGTGGATACAGGATCTTGGTACGTGGTCCGGCACCTGGGTCAATCGCAAACGTATCGTGGCGGACACGCCGCTGCTTGAGGGTGACGAGGTAGTGATCGGCCCGCTGACGTTTCGCGCCCGCGGGGTGCCGGACGCCAGCGGGCTAGGGGAGGGCGACAGGGCGCAGCACGCTGACGACGGGACTGCTGATGTGCTGCGCTGGCCAGATGCAGCACTGGACGGCGAAACACAGAAGGCATTGGCCGGGTCGCCTTCAGACGCCCGCAATGTTTGCGCTGAACAGGAGCAAGACGACTGGTACGCAGTGCCAAGCGGCGATTCGAGCAACGGATTTGAGCGTTCACTTCTTGGGCACAGTGAGGTTGTCTGTGATGCTGCCGAGGCCACATACATCCCTACGCACCCTTTGGCATCACACGATGCCCTGGACAATACGGATCGGGAGGCTGTCGCGATTCGCCAGCGCATGCAACTACGCTTGCTCAGCGCAATGGATCTGCGCCGCGAAGATGTCTCCATGATGAGTGACCAGCATCTACGTGTGCGTGCTCGTGCCATCCTGGATTCTTTGATCGAGCGCGAACCAGCTTTGTGCCCGCCCGAACGGCGCGAAAGCTACATCACAGCCGTCATTGACGAGGCGGTGGGCCTGGGCCCGCTGGAGCCCTTGCTGGCCGACGATGCCATCAGCGAGATCATGGTGAATCGCCACGATGAAATCTACGTCGAGCGAGCGGGGCGGCTGGAGCGCGTGAACATTGCGTTTGCCAACGAGGCGTCGGTCCTGGCGGTGCTCGAGCGCATCGTCGCACCGCTGGGTCGACGCATAGACGAAGGCGCACCTATGGTCGATGCGCGCCTTGCCGATGGCTCGCGGGTCAATGGTGTGATCGCCCCTATTGCGCTGAAAGGCCCCACGCTGACGATCCGTAAATTCTCCCGACGCAGGCTTGTACTCGCCGATCTGGTGGGCAGTGGCGCGATGAGCGCAAACATGGCCGCCTTCCTCACACTGTGTGTCGTCCACAAAAAGAACATCGTGGTTTCAGGCGGGACGGGGTCTGGCAAGACCACGTTGTTGAACATCCTGTCCGGTCTGATCGGCAAGCACGAACGCATCATCACCATCGAGGACGCGGCCGAGCTGCAACTGCCCCATGCGCATGTGGTCTCGCTGGAGGCCAGGCCGGCCAATATCGAGGGGCGTGGCAGCGTCGACATTCGCGACCTCGTGCGCAATGCGTTGCGAATGCGGCCCGATCGCATCGTCGTCGGGGAGTGCCGAGGCGCCGAGGCGTTCGACATGCTGGCCGCCATGAACACCGGACACGAAGGATCGTTGACCACCTTGCACGCCAACACTCCGCGCGACGCGCTGGCACGATTGGAAACTATGATTCTGATGACGGGGATGCCTTTGCCGCTGGCCGCCGTGCGTGAACACATCAGTGCCGGCATCGACATCGTCATCCAGCAGGCCCGACTGGAAGACGGAAGGCGCGTACTCACCGATGTCGCGGAAGTGAGTGGCATGGACAGTGGCGGCATTCAATTGCAGTCCCTGTTCCTGCGCAACAAAGGTCGTGGCCATTTCGAGGGCGCCGGGGTGCTGCCGAGCTTTGTCGATGCCTGGCGTGAGCGAGGAATCGTGATGCCGGCAGAGTGGTTTGACCGGGCGCACTTGCCCGCCACCCGTCCCTGATCGACATCATGCCGCACGACGCAACCGTCTCCTCCTGGCTACCCGTGGTGTTTTCCGGGATGGCTGCGATCTTTGTGACCATTGCTCTTTACGGCATGGTGCACGCCATCGCACAGCGTTACCGAAAGGTTTACGCGTCTGACACCGAGGCCGGTCTGGGCGAGGTATTCCTGTTCATCTCGGCTGCGCAGGTGTGGCAGACCAGTGTGGCTGCTTGTGTCGCCGTGGGTGCGCTGACTGCCTGGCTCACGGGTAATGTCTACGTTTGTGTGATGGCGGCGATTCTATGTATGCGCCTGCCGCGCTGGTTGATCCAGCGTCTTCGCACTCGTCGGCTCATGGCACTGGAGTCCCAGTTGCCGGAAGCGCTGCGCACGATGGCTGGCGGGTTGCGCAGTGGTGCCAGTCTGGCGGTCGTGATCCGCCATGTGAGTGCGCATGTCGATGCGCCTCTCAGCCAGGAGCTTGAACTCGTACAACGCGAGCAGCGGGTCGGCGTGAGTTTCGTGGAGGCGATGCAGCATATGGAAATGCGCCTGCGTTCCGAGTCGATCTGCCTGTTATGTGCCAGTCTGCGCGTCGCCGCCCATACCGGCGGCAATCTGAGCGAAACCCTGGATAGCGTGGCCAGCACGATCCAGCGCCGCACGCAGATGGCGGCGCGGGTCAAGACCTTGACGGCGCAGGGCCGACTGCAGGCACTCATCGTGGGTGCGCTACCTGTGGTGCTGTTGGTCGCGCTCAGTGTGATGGCACCTGAAGACATGGCGCCCATGTGGCATAGCAGAGCAGGCTGGGTTGTCCTGGCCGTGCTCGCAGTGATGGAGACTGCCGGGCTGTTGACCATTCGACGCATTGTCCGTGTGGACATCTGATTGAATAGAGAACCCCGATATGCCTGACGACGCAACGCCTTATTTCAGTCTCGTGGCCATCGTTTTCTCGGGCTTTGCGATGGCGGCTTTTTGTTGGCTGATCTTGTCCCATCTGGCGAGCTTTGCATCACGTACGATGGCCCTGCATGGCGTACAGGTCGACGCTATCCAGATGCCTGATCGCCAGGCCGCCATGCCTTTGCTCTGGCGAGTCAGCTGGCCGTTGATCAGGTACCTGGGCCGTGTGTTGTGCATCGCGCGGGGGCGTAGCGAGGCGCATGCGCGGCCCATCTCTCTGGATCGAGCCGGACTGCCGCCGGGCATCCACGCCGTACACATCACTGCTGCACGGGTATTGGGCGCTGCGATGCTCACGGTTGTGATCGAAACGTGCGTCCTGTTTCTGAGCGCTCGGCCGCCGGGTGATCCATTCATGCTGTCCATCGCCGTCAGCGCGCTCGTTGTGGGTGCTTGCATGCCCGGGCTCTGGTTGCGTGCGCGCACGCGGCGACGCAAGGTGCTGATCGAACGTGAACTACCGTTCTTTCTCGATTTGCTTGCCCTGTGTGTGCAGGGAGGCTTGAGCATCCAGGGGGCGATGCACGAGTCGGTGCGATATGGGCCACAGGGCATCTTGCGCGAGGAAGTGGCCCAGGTCCTGGCTGAACTGCGGGCGGGTCAATCCCGCACACAGGCTTTCGAAGCCCTCGCGCGTCGCAGCGGGTCGAGGCTCGTGCGGGCGAGCGTAGGTGCGATTCTGCAGGCTGAAGCCCTGGGTATCAGCCTCGGCAATCAATTGAAAGAGCAGGCCAGGGCGCAAGCCACGGCAAGATTCGAGCGTGCCGAACGGCAGGCTTTGAAAGCGCCGGTCAAACTGCTGTTGCCGCTCGTGGTGTTCATCTTCCCTTGTACGTTCATCGTCATCGGTTTTCCGATCGTCATGTCCATGCGTCAGGCGCTTGCATGATCTGGACAGGGGGATCACTCCAGGACGTTGATTCTGGCCAGACGCATGGGACCGAGTCCGGCTCGGTCGCACGGGCCCGGATTCTCGTGTTGCGCGGGTTCGGCGCGAGGATGAAAGGCTTGATCGGGCGAGAGCAGTTGCGGGCGAGGGTGGGTGTGTGCCTCATCCCGTGCGCTGCCATTCATACCGTCGGAATGCGTTTCGCGATCGATGTGATGTTCTTTGACCGTCAAGGTCGCGTGCTGAAGCAGGTGACGTCATTGCCTGCCAATCGAGCCGTCGTCTGCCTTCGTGCCCATGCTGTCGTCGAAACTGCGGCTACCGATGTCCAGAGCCGAGCGGCAATGATTGCCCTGGTTGCCGCTCAATCAAGTTGCTCTGATTCGAGGTGCCATGATGAACCTAGCGACGCTGGTCGTCAGCCTCGGACCGCTCATCCTCGGCAGCGATGGCGGCATTTTCTGTCGGAATGTAGGGCCGGCTTTCGACGTCGAAGACAGTGACGTAGGCAGGATAGAAACTGCAATAGAGTGCGCCGCATGCCGCCATGTTGAAGGGCATTTTCAGCAGTTCCGTCACGCCCGGTGGCATGCCCACCCACGCCAGCAGACCGGCCGCCACGTCGATGGCCATGAATACCCCGAACCAGGTCAATCCATAAACCAGGAAGGGCCACTTGTTGCGCCAGCAGGCAATGGCAGAGAAAAACAACGCCTGGCCAAGCTTCAAATGGTGCCATGCCACCAGCACAGGCGCATGCCAGAACACCGCCGCGATCGCCACATACAGCACCCCGAACAGCGCAAGGGGAGGGCCGACCGCCTCAAGAAACGGCATGACCTCCTGTGTCGCCTGCATGAGTTGCATGGCCTGGGCGATGTCGCGAGCGAACGGCATGAAAGCCAGCAGTCCTGCCAGCAGCGAGAGTGCGCCGTAGATCATGCCCATGACAAAGAGCCGTTTGAACATGCCGGGCTGGCGCAAGGGTTTGAACCACATGGAGGGCAGCATGACGCGCCCCGCCGAAATATGCTTGCATGCCGATAGCGTCAGCACCGTGATGACCGGCATCAGGGCAATGAACAGCAGCGGCCCGATGGGGGCGGTGAGCGCGGCCAGTGAAACGAACAGCATGATGCCCATTGCCCACATGAACACGGCCAAGGGCTGTTTGGCGAAAAGCATGAACCCTTCGCGGGCCCATTGCCATCCGGCGGTAGCAGGTAGTGTGGCGGCTTGCATAACGATTATGAGTACGGGTGTCTGGACAATGAGGCCATTATGGCAGGGTCGGTACAGGATGTACGCGCCTGGCCGTCAAGACTCGTTCGAAATGACGCGGATCATGGGGTTTGAGTGTCTGGGCGGCCCGGGGCAGATGGAAATCGAAGAGGCGCGACAGCCAGAACCGCAGCGCCGCACCGCGCAGCATGGCTGGCCACACCGAGAGTTCGGCGTCGGTGAACGGGCGCACTTCGGCATAGGCCGCAAGCCAGGCATTGACCTTTTCGCCATCGAAAACGCCAGTGTCGCGGTCTATGCACCAGTCATTGACGCTTACTGCTACATCGAACAACCAGGTATCGACCCCGGCGAAATAAAAATCGATGATGCCCCCCATCTGCGGCATCTCGTAGGTGCCCGCAAACAGCACGTTGTCTCGGAACATGTCGCAATGCGAGGGGCCCGAGGGCAACAATTTGTAGGCGGGCGAAGTGAACAACTGGCGTTGTTCGGCCAGGGATTCGTTCAGCAGCCTGGCTTGCGTGTCGTCAAGGAACGGCAGCACGGCTGGCGCCGTGCTCTCCCACCAGGGCAGGCTACGCAGGTTGGGCTGATGCAAAGCAAAGTCCTGGGCTGCAAGGTGCGCACGTGCCAGGGTCTGACCGGCGAGGGCACAGTGACGCGGCGATGGCGTCGCTTCGTAACCGCCGGGCAGGCGACTGACTATCGCGCAGGGCTTGTCGTGAAACCGGGTCAGCCGGGTGCCGTCACGCAGCGACTGAGGATGCGGGACCGCAATGCCACGCTGGGCCAGCAGGTTCATGAGTTCGATATAGAACGGCAGTTGCTCCTGGGTCAGCACCTCGAACAGCGTGAGTACGTACTCCCCACGTGTGGTGGCAAGAAAATAGTTGGTATTTTCAATACCCGCCGTGATACCGCGCAGTGACACCAGGTCGCCCAGGTCGTAGCGTTCGAGCAGCGTACGGGCGTCGTCTTCGGTAACGGTGGTAAAAACAGCCATGATCCCTTTTGTCCTGAGCGATGGGTGATGCGCGCGCCTTTGCGGCTACAAGGGCCGTATTCTAACTGGCGTGTCGCAGGTGCGTCTTTCGCGTGCAATGGGCAATACCGGCACATTGGGCCGATCGGGGCCAGCTTGGCGTGGTTTTAGTCCAGGTACGCGTTTAAGCCCGAACCCAGTACACTGAGTGCATGGCCGGTTTGCTTGCCCCGTTCGAGCCTGTCGCGTTTGCGCTTGCGCTTGTGCGTAAAGTGGTGAAGTGCACCGGCCGCGAACAGGACGAGCGTCACGGACATCAGCAGATACCCACCTTGCGCGAGTCTCAAACATGAGTTCCGGGCACGTCAGGCTGTTTCTTGCAGCGACCAACACGTTTCAATCGCAAAAAATCATTGCGACCTAAAGTTTGTAGAATCCAGGCCAAAGAGAGCCCCACCAAACCCGAATCTAGTCCTGCCTTTCTACTGAATGTCGAGACGTTCGCAACGACACTGTTTCGGCGTCCTGCCATTGCACGCTGGACTTTGATGACTTTTGAAAGCCGTCGCCAGAGCGTTATGCCTGAACCCACCTTGAAGCTATGCAAATCGCTGAGTCAATAAATAAGTCTTTGATTACAAGGCCTTGGGCGCTATGTGTGGCGCCAATGATCGATGTGACGGATCGGCATTGCCGTTTTTTTCATCGACTGCTGGCACCCCGTGCGCGCCTCTATACCGAGATGATCACCACCAACGCCCTCATGCACGGAAACGTGCAACGGCATCTGGATTTCGACTCTTCCGAACATCCCGTGGCCTTGCAACTCGGCGGTAGCGAACCGGATGCCCTCGCGCATGCGGCTCGTCTTGGCAAGCAATGGGGCTACGACGAGATCAATCTGAACTGTGGCTGCCCTTCAGAGCGGGTGCAGAAGGGCGCCTTCGGCGCCTGCCTGATGGCCGAACCGGCTCTGGTGGCTGATTGCATGAAAGCCATGCAGGACGCGGTGGATATTCCCGTCACCATCAAGCACAGGCTGGGGCTGGATTACAACGATGAGTACAGTTTTGTGCGTGATTTCGTGGGCGCGATCTACGACACGGGGTGCCGGGTATTCGTGGTGCATGCCCGCAACGCGGTACTCAAGGGGCTTTCACCCAAGGACAACCGCGACATTCCTCCGCTGCGTTACGGCGCGGTGCGCCAGCTCAAGGCAGACTTTCCCGATGCGACCATCGTCATCAATGGCGGGCTGACAGGCGTGGACGATTCCCTGGCGGCATTGGAGGGGCTGGACGGCGTGATGCTGGGGCGCGCTGCCTGGCACACGCCGAGGGTGCTGTCAGGCATCAGTCTGCGACTGTGGCCAAACGTGCGCCTTCCCTCGGATGCTCAAGTCGTGGACACCATGACGGCATACGCGCAAGAACAGTTGGCCCAGGGCGTGCCCTTGCGCATTCTGGTGCGGCCGCTGATGGGCCTGGTACACGGGCAGTCCGGGGCGCGGGCCTGGCGTCGAACGCTGTCGGACCCCGAAAGGCTGGCACCCAACGATGCTGGCGTGCTGTATGAGGCTTGGCGCGCCCTGGAGCTGCCGGTCAGCTCGTCGGCGTAGCCGTCGACTCACCCTGATCGGTGGGCCAGTCGCGGATATAGGCCTTGAGCATGTTGTTCTCGAATTTCTGCGCCGCAACGATGGCCTGCGCCATGTCGTAGAACGAAATCACGCCCATCAGCGTTGGGCCATCCATGACCGGAATGTAACGGGCGTGCTTTTCCAGCATCAGGCGCTGGACTTCGTCGGCGCTGGTATTGGGCGTGACGCTGACCGGCGCGTCGTCCATGATGGCGCGCACGGTGGTTTCACCGACCGCGCCATCGGTGGTCTTCAAGTGCCGGATGATTTCCCGGAACGTGAGCATGCCTGCCAGCATGCCCGATTCCATCACCACCAGCGAGCCGATATCCTGCTCGCCCATGACTTCGATGGCCTGAGCAACCGCCATGTCCGGCGTGGCCGTATAGAGCGTGTCACCTTTGACACGAAGAATTTCGCTGACTTTCAACATGAGGACGTCTCCATTATTAATCCGGCCGCTCCCCTGGAGCGCTGGGCTGTGCGGCCTGAGTGGCGTGCAGCGCGTCTTCGTCATTGTGCTCCTGTTCTGCGGGTTCTCGCCATAGTTGGTCGAGGGTCAGGTCGCTTCGGCCATCGGCGACGGCCTGGACGACAACCAGGGCAGAAGGGTCCTGGCGCAGACGGGGCTGATTTCGATCCAGCACGAAGCGGTCGAACAGGGGAGAGAGAGGGGTGGCGTCCGCCTGGCAGGAAAGTATCCAGCGATTGTCTTGCGTGCGCGCCACATAGCCAATGGCGGCCAGTGACTCCAGGACGGTATTCAATTCTTCGAAATGCAGGCGCAGGTGGCTGGCCAGGTGGCCTGTGCTGCGGTCCGGCGGATTGCCGCCCTGGGCCTGGTGCAGCAGATGCAGCACACCGACCGCATCGATCAGGCGGGCGCCCGGCTCGCGATGGGTTTCCCAACGTCCCAGGCGAATGAGCGGCAGGCTGGCGGCCGTGACCGCCCCCATCAGGATGGCGAGCCAGGAAAGGTAGATCCACAACAGGAAGATCGGCAGCGTCGCAAACGTGCCGTAGATCACTGTGTAGGTGGGAAACTGGGTCAGGTAGTAGGCAAAGCCCTGTTTCATGATTTCCAGGACGCCTGCCGCACCGAAACCTCCAATGGCTGCATCGCGCCACAACACACGCCGGTTCGGCACCACCAGGAACAGACCAGTGAAGCCGATGCCGGTCACGATCAGGGGCAGGAACGAAATCAGCAAGCCCAGCAGGCCGGGAATGTCTCCCACCAGTCCCATCGATTCTCGCGCCAGATACGAGGTTGCCCAGAGGCTGGCACCGGTCACGACCGGTCCGAGAGTCAGCACGGCCCAATACACCAGTGCGCGCTGGGGCAGGGGGCGCTGGCGCGTGACTTGCCAGATGTCGTTGAGCGTCTGGTCGATGGTCATGATCAGCAGGATGGACGTGACCACCAGAAAAGCGCCACCGATCGTGGTCAGGCGGGAGGCCTGAAGGGCGAACTGGTTCAGGTACTCCATGATGTTTTCGGACACCGTGGGAGGCATCAGACTGTGGGTCAGGAACTCCTCGAGCGCGATGCGAAATTCCTGGAACAGCGGAAACGCAGTGAAAAGCGACAGCACCACCGCAAGCATGGGGACCATTGCCAGCACGGTAGTGAATGTCAGACTGGCCGAAATCGTGAGCAATTGCTGTTCTTCGATTTGCTTGAAAGCAAAGCGGAACGCGCGGGCAATACGCGACAGCCACGATTTACGGGCGCGTTTCGTACCTTCCTGCGCTGGCAGGCTCTCGACGTGCGATGGCAGGGTTCGGCGGCTCATCGGGCGATAATAGCAGGATGAATGCTCCTCTTAGCCCCTTATTGCGCCGTCTGGCGTCAATTTCGCTTCTGCTGCTCATCATCCTGTGTGTCGCCTGGGAAGCGTGGCTGGCACCTGTTCGCCCTGGCGGATCGTGGTTGATCCTGAAGGCTTTGCCGCTGGCCTTCCCCTTGCGCAACATTGTGCGCGGACGCATCTACACCTACCAATGGGCCAGCATGCTGGTGCTGCTCTACATTGCCGAAGGGGCGACGCGTGCCATGAGCGATACCTCGCAGGCATCCGTCATGCTGGCCTGGGGGGAGATCGTTCTGGGCACGATATTTTTTCTGAGTGCCATTTTCTACGTGCGACCTGCCAAGCAGTTGGCCCGACGTGCCCGGCAGGCCGACAAAGGAGTCTCCAAATGAATGCTGACGCATCGATCGAAGCGGGACGTGCGGCGTCGCTGGATGAATTGACGACGGTGAATTCGTTTGCCGCGCTGCCCGCCAGGTTCTACACCCGGGTGCCGACCCGTGGATTGAATGCGCCTACGCTTTTGCATGCGAATGCCGATGCGGCGCGGTTGATCGGACTGGATGCCAGGTCCATGACCAGCGAAGCCTTTCTCGCCGTGTTTGCCGGGCAGACGCCGCTGCCCGGCGGGGATACGCTGGCCGCCGTCTACAGTGGGCACCAGTTTGGCGTGTGGGCGGGGCAGTTGGGCGATGGCCGGGCCCATTTGCTGGGTGAGGTGCAGGGCCCTGCCGGGACATGGGAGCTGCAGCTCAAGGGCGCCGGCATGACGCCTTATTCCCGCATGGGCGATGGTCGTGCCGTGCTGCGCTCCTCCGTCAGGGAGTATCTGGCGGCCGAAGCGATGGCGGGTCTGGGCATACCCACGACGCGCAGCCTGGCACTTGTCGCCTCAGCCGACCCCGTCCGTCGCGAAACCATGGAAACCGCGGCCATCGTGACCCGCATGGCGCCCAGTTTCGTACGTTTTGGATCGTTCGAACACTGGGCCGCGCAAGGCGATACAGACGCGTTGGGCACACTGCTCGATTATGTGGTGGATCGGTTCTATCCTGGTTGTCGCGTGGCGGCATCTGAGCCCCATGCCCAGGCACGCACGGCGCTGGCGCTGCTGTCTGCGGTTACCGCAGTCACCGCCGACCTCATGGCCAGTTGGCAATCCGTGGGCTTCTGTCATGGCGTGATGAATACCGACAACATGTCGATCCTGGGGGTGACCCTGGACTATGGACCTTTCGGTTTCATGGATGGGTTTGACATGGCCCACATTTGCAATCATTCGGATTCGGAAGGGCGCTACGCCTGGAATCGCCAGCCGTCGGCCGGGATGTGGAACCTTTATCGCCTGGCTGGCGCCTTGCATCCCCTGGTCAAGGATGAAGACGCGCTACGTGCGGTGCTGGGCGATTTCGAACCGCGCTTCACGCTTGAGTTCAACCGGCGTATGGCAGCCAAGATCGGCCTGGAGGGCATTGCCGATGAGGCCCAACGCCAACTGCTGGACGATTTGCTGGCACTCATGCATGCCGAGCGCGCGGACTTCACATTGTGCTTTCGCAACCTTTCTGGCGCCGTGCGTGGCGATGACGCCGCGTTTGTCGATCTGTTCATTGATCGTGACGCTGCGCGCGCCTGGCTTGCGCGCCTGCTTGCACAGTTGTCCGGACGTAGCGTCACGCTCGCCGAGATTGCCCGGGATATGGATCAGGTCAATCCGTTGTATGTGCTGCGCAATCATCTGGCAGAGCAGGCGATACGCGCAGCGAAGGCGGGCGATCCTTCCGAGATCGATCGTCTCATGCGTCTCTTGCGCAATCCCTATGTCGAGCGTGCCGACGGGCAGGCTTACGCGCAGTTGCCGCCAGACTGGGCCAGTGGCCTGGAGGTGAGTTGTTCGTCGTGATAAGGTATGACTTACATTTCTGAATGTTAGAATCTGTGGAATTCTTCAGGCTAGCCGGGTGCAGACATGAGAACGCTTTCACATGCAGGTCAGATCACGATCGGCCTGCTGGAAGACGACGCCGATTTCCGTAGTGAGCTGGCGCTTGGGTTGGGCGGTTACGGCTTTGACGTGCGCTTCACCGCGGATGACTCCGCGTACTTCTATCGGTGCTTCGAGAACTCCCCTACCAATATTGTCATCCTGGATGCCAATGTTCCGGGCGATGACGGCTTTTCGGTCGCCACGCGTCTGCGTGCGCTCAATCAGGTCGGCATCATCATGTTGACGGGGCGCAGTGCGTTGGAGGACCGCGTGCGTGGCCTGGAGGGTGGGGCCGATGTCTACCTGACCAAACCAGTCGACCTGCTGGAGCTCAGTTCTGTCATACGCAGTCTGGTGCGTCGCATGCGTTTGGCACAAGGTCCGACCATTGCAAAAGAAGAGCGTGTCGAATCATCGCTCCCACCTGCCGCCGAGTGGGCGCTTCAGGAGGGAGGCTGGACGCTCACCGATCCGCTGGGCCGGGCGCTGAATCTCAGTGCGCAGGAAAAGCTCTTTCTGGGGGCGTTGGTGCACGCTTCGGGTTCGGTCGTGAGCCGCGAGGTGCTCGCGCAAATCTTCTCGCCCGGCGATCCCGAGGCTTTCGAGGTTCGGCGTATCGACGTGCTGGTCAGTCGCCTGCGCAGCAAGGCTCATTCGGTGGGCATGAAATTGCCGGTGGTATCGGTGCGTGGTCAGGGCTACGTCTTCGCGGCCTGATCGATTTCAGTGCCATGCTTGGCATGACGCCGGGCAACACGTCCGTCCGACGCATGTAGTCCAGGCAGAACGAGGGTGAACCGGGTGCCCACCCCTGGTGCGCTGTCGGCTTCCAACCGGCCGTTCTGGATCTCGCACAGCTTGCGTGCGATCGACAGGCCGATGCCCGTGCCTGTCACCTCGCCGTGCGCAGGCCGACGGTACTGATGATCGAAGATCTTGCCGAGTTCCTGCGGGCTCATGCCGACACCTTCATCCGCTATCTCGAACACGCATTCGGGCCCCCGGTCGCCGTTGCGTGCATGTACGGCGAGGGTGATCGGACGATTCGGTGGTGAGTACTTCACGGCATTGTGCAAAAGGTTGCGCAACACCACGGTCGTCAGCGAAGCGTCGGCGTGTCCCCATACCGGCCCGCTTGTCTGTAGTTCCAGCTGATGCGCGGTGTCCGGGCGCAACGTGGCCAGCACGTGGTCGGCAAGCGCCACAGCGTCGAGTTCGGTGGGCATGGCTGTGAGCATGCCCGATTCGTCGTGCTGGGCATTGAAAAAGGTATCGAGCAGCTCGGTCATGCGCGCCGCCGCACGCCTGATGCGAGCGATGCGCCCGTCTATCAGTTCACCGCTTCCGGCCAGGATCAGTTCGAGCGATTGTGCCGCCGCGCTTATGGTCGACAGTGGAGTGCGTAACTCGTGCGACATCATCACCCCCGATTCACGCCGCAATTGGCGTTCAACCGAAAGATTCGTCAAGGCGTCTTCCACCCGCTGCACCAGGGCCTTGTCGCTAGTCTGTGTCCGATGCTGCGTGGGCCTGGGCAGGGCCTGGCTATAGGCGGGAGCCTCCGACTCTTCCGCAAGCGTAGGCGTGTCCGCCACGCCGGCCTGCAGTCCCGGACCACGCATCACCTTCACGCCCAGTCCCTTGAGCATTTCGACGCAGGGCGCGTCGGGTACATCGTCGGCATGCACTTGCACAGCGAGCGCATGCGCCGTCGTGATGACCGAGGTCACCAGGTCGCGGCTGCCGGGGCTGTGGCACAGCCCGCGCACAAACGGTCCTCCTATGCGCAGGTAGGCAATTTTCAGCGTGTGCAGGTGTGCGATGGCCTGTAGTTGCTCTGAGAGCCGGCGCACGCCCAACGGCACACCGGCCGCACTGAGCATGTCGCTCAGGACTCGCACCCTGGAGTACAGGGTAGCGATCGCATGGGCATCGATTTCCAGTATCAGTCGCTGCGCCAGATCGCTGCGGGCGCTCACCAGCGCCTGCAGACGATCCACGAAACCGTCCTGAGTCAGTGTGGGCATGGCAATGCGCACACTGAGCTTGCCAGGGTCATTGGCCAGCCAGTCCAGGCCAAGGCGCACGGCCTGTATGTCGCATTGCGCACTCAATCCCAGCCGCACTGCAGCTGGAATGAATATGTCGGGCGGCACGGCGGGCGCACCTGCTTCGGTCTGGAGCATGAGGCGGGCGTCGTGGCGCACCAGCACGCCATCGGTGTCCTCGAGCGGCTCGGTGGCCAGGAAAAAGCCGTTCTGTTCCAGTGCCGTGACCAGCGTATCGTGCCAGGCGAATTCGCCGGTCGCGACCTCCAGGGAAGATCCATCGCCCACGACCAGGCGATCCGGCCCTCTGTTTTCGGCGCGCATCAAGGTGTGGTCGAGCGTGGCCAGCAGATCGGCCACGTTGTCGCCCAGGGCATAGGACACCAGTCCCAGAGCCCAGCGGCACATTTCGTCGTCGGCCAAGGGCAGGCGCGCCTGCAGCAGAATCTCGCGGATACGTTCAGCCCAGAGGACAGCATGCGGGTTGTGCACGCCAGGCATGAGCAGCGCAAAGTCGGATCCGTTCAGGCGGGCCAGCATGAAACGGGACGTTCCCGGCGTGTTGTTCAGCAGCTCTGTGAGTCGTTGGGCGGTCGTGCGCAACCACTGGTCCGTCAGGTGGCGTGGCATTTGACGATTGATGGCGCTCAGGTCGCGCTGGCGAAATACCAGGACGTGGCCGAAATCAGGGTCATGGGACTGAATCGCCTGAAGCAGGCGATTGATGAACTCCTGTCGATTGACCAGTTGGGTCACTCCATCGCGCGCCAGGGCAGCCTTCAGGGCGTCAATGCGAGTGCGTTCTGCCTGCGAGGAAGCTGCTTTGGCAGCACTGGGCGACGGGGGGCGGGACGAGGGCATGGTGATGAATCCGGTGTGAGGCGACGCGCTCATCCGAGTGTAATGGATGGCAATGTCATAATGTCTGTTATTCCCGGTGCGAAAGGCAGGGCCGATGCAGGCCGTGTCCGCTCCCGCTACATTCCTTTTTTCATTATTCCGACATCTCATGAGCGGCAACACGCTAGGCAAACTGTTTTGTGTCACCAACTTCGGCGAATCCCACGGTCCGGCCATCGGTGCCGTGGTCGATGGCTGCCCGCCGGGATTGTCCCTGTCCGTCCAGGACATCCAGGTCGAACTGGATCGGCGCCGGCCCGGCACTTCACGCCACGTGACACAGCGTCAGGAAGCGGATCAGGTCGAGATTCTCTCCGGCGTGTATGAGGGCGTGACCACGGGTACGCCGATAGGTCTGTTGATTCGCAACACCGATGCGCGCAGCAAGGATTATTCGGCCATTGCCGACACGTTCAGGCCTGGCCATGCCGACTACACGTACTGGAACAAATTCGGCGAACGTGACCCGCGTGGGGGCGGGCGCTCGTCTGCGCGCCTGACTGCACCTACGGTGGCCGCCGGTGCGATTGCCAAGAAATGGCTGAAGGAAAAGTACGGCACGCTCATCCGTGGATACATGAGCCAGTTGGGCCCGATCGAGATTCCGTTCGAAAACTGGGAGCACGTCCCGAACAACCCGTTCTACGCCGCCAGCGAAGCCGTCGTGCCTGAACTCGAAGCGTTCATGGATGCCTTGCGCCGCGACGGTGACTCCATCGGCGCTCGCATCGAGGTCGTCGCGGAAAATCTTCCGGCAGGCTGGGGTGAACCGCTGTATGACAGGCTCGATGCCGATATCGCTCATGCCATGATGGGCCTGAATGCTGTCAAAGGCGTGTCCATCGGTGCGGGTTTCGGCGCTGTCGTCCAGCGTGGTTCCGAGCATGGCGACGAGATCACGCCAGATGGCTTTCTGACTAACCATGCGGGCGGTGTCTTGGGCGGCATCTCCAGTGGTCAACCTGTAACCGTATCGCTGGCGATCAAACCGACCTCCAGCATACGGGTCGAGCGCCGTTCGGTTGACCGCGCCAACCAGCCCACCGTGGTACAGACCCTCGGGCGCCACGATCCCTGCGTCGGCATTCGCGCCACGCCTATCGCCGAGGCGTTGCTGGCGTTGATCCTGATGGATCATGCACTGCGCCACCGTGCCCAGTGCGGATAAGGCCAAAACACTGAAAGTGTCGTTTTTACCGGCGCTATGTTTTGATCGACGTGCAAATTACTTGAGACTCACGGGTGTGGGCCCTATGATTGGGCTTCACACATTGACGCCTTGCCGACTTGGAGTCATCCGCATCGGCGCGCAGCAGTATTGGATACAGGCATCATGCAAGCAGTGCGCATTTTCAATCAGGTTGACGACTAATGCGAGCCAGCAACAGTTTCAGTCATCACAATAATCTTTTCTTTGGCCTGGCCGGCCTGATTGCCGCGTGCATTCACGCCGGTACATTATCCGTACTGTTGCATCGACACGCAGCCAATGCGGACTGGACCAGCTTCACCGTTCTTGTCTGCGCGCTGGCCTCGTTCGTCGTGTTCTACCGCTTTCGGTTGATGCTCAGCGCGCGCAGTTTCCTGTTCATGCTGAGCCGTGCAATATGGCGCTGGCTGCAAGTGCTTTTCGTCGTGTTGTGTACCCTGTTTTTTGTGGTCATTCCTTTCGTTGCGCCCGAGGCATTGCAGATGCTCGTGTGGCAGTGGTGTGCGTTCACGCTTCCGCTCTTGTTGATCGCCCTGGTATGCCTGCGCATGGCAGCCTTGCGCATCTACAGTGATCCTTCGAATTTGCGCAATGCTGCATTCATGGCGATGGGTCACGAGGCCCAGAAACTGGCTTTGCGCGTACACCGTTCACCGGTGCTGGGTATCCGCACCAGTGGTTACTTCGCCGACAAGGAAGTGCTTCCCGTCGACGAGTCCGTGCCGATGCCAGCCTATCAGGGCAACTTCTCGGATGCCATCACGCGGATTCAGAACAACGAGTTCGACATGGTGTTCGTCGGCCTGAGCGTGCTGGACTCGCCCGACTCTGCCCGGATCATGGACAGCCTTTGCGATTCAACTGCCTCCATTTATTTCGTGCCCGAGTCGTCGCTGTTCGATGGGTTCTCGGTGGACAACACCGAGATCGCTGGCATCTCGCTGATGTCGCTGCACGAAACGCAAATGCTGGGTCTGTCCAAGACCCTCAAGCGCTTGATGGATCTGGTGGTGGCCGGCGCGATGGTCGCCGTCCTTTCGCCCGTCATGCTGGCGGCTGCCATTGCCGTCAAACTCAGTTCGCCCGGCCCAATCATCTTCCGCCAGCAGCGCTACGGCGAAGATGGGCAGCGCATCAATGTCTACAAGTTCCGTTCGATGCGGGTGCAGCAACCGAGCGATGGCGTGGTCGTGCAGGCCAGCAAGAACGATGATCGCGTCACACCCGTGGGCCGTTTCCTGCGCAAGTCGTCCATCGACGAGTTGCCCCAACTGTTCAACGTGCTCAAGGGCTCGATGAGTATCGTCAGCCCTCGTCCCCACGCTGCCGAGCACAACGAACTCTATCGGCGCCAGATCAAGGGCTACATGCTGCGCCATACGGTCAAGCCCGGGATTACGGGGTGGGCGCAGGTCAACGGCCTGCGCGGGGAAACTGACACACTGGAAAAGATGGAGCGGCGCGCGGAATTCGATCGCTACTACATCCGGAACTGGTCGCTCTGGCTGGACATCACCATCCTGCTCAGGACGGCATTGCTGGTGATTCGGGACAAGAATGCCTACTGACCTCCGGGTCACGGGCGCGGGCGTGCCGGAGGGCACTCGCCTGTTCGTTCACGATGATCTCTGCGCCCTGCGTGAACGGTGGAACCAGGCCCTCGACCACAGCGTGGCCTACGGCTTCCAGGCATTCGAATGGGCTGCTGCCTGGCAGCGCACCATCGGCCAGGCCGAAGGCGCGCGGGCGATAGTGGCCGAGCTCCAGGATGCGCAGGGGCGCACTGTCATGCTGTGGCCGCTTGCCATCCACCGCGAGGGCCGGTTGCGCGTGCTGCGGTTTCTGGGGGGCGTGGTGACGGACTACAACGCTCCCATCATCGATCCCACTTTCACCAGCCAGCTTGCGCCCGGGGGGATCGACATCATCTGGCGTGCCGTGCTCAAGGGCTTGCCCCGGGTCGATCTGGTGTGGCTGCGTCGCATGCCTGCCACCATCGACGGGGTGGTCAATCCCATGACGCAACTGAAGGGTTCGCGCCATACCGAAAACGCCTACGCTGCCAGGCTGCCGGACACGCGCGAGGCGTTCAGGGCATCACGTTCGCCCAAGCATTACGCCGACGCCCGCCGCCAGCTACGTCGCCTGGCCGAAATTGCGCCGGTTGCGATGGTGGAACGCGCCGACCCCGCGCAGGCCCACGCGCTGACTGCGGTGATGGCTCGGCAGAAAGCGCGGCGCTGGCATGAAAGCAAAAGTCGCGACCTGTTTGCCGAACCCGGCTATCTGGCGTTCTATCAGTCGCTGGCCAGTGGTCCACAAGCCTGGTCGGAGGTTGCCGTATGTGCGCTCAATGTGGGGCCTGACGCGATTGCGACACATTGGGGCATGATTTTTCGAGGGCGCTACTATTGGCTGATGCCGGGCTACGAAGCCGGAGACTGGGGCAAGTACTCCAGTGGACGCCTGCTCATGCAGCACATGATCGACTGGAGCATTGACCACGGCCTCACCGTGTTTGATCTGACAGTGGGTGACGAAGACTACAAAAAAGCCTGGGCCGATCACACGCTGGACCTGCACGAGTGGGTTGCTGCGCAAAGCGCAGCGGGATGGTTGCCGGTGCTCAAGCGCCGGGTGCGCGACTGGGCGCGTGCGCAGCCGGCGCTGGTTCGACTGGTACGCCGTGTCCGTCGCGCCGGGTAGGGCCGCAGTGTCTATGACGCGAGCAGTGCGCAGCCTTGTATCCTGGCCATTTTCGGGCGGGCTCGTATTGCGTGGGGGGTCATCGACGGAAGTAATCGATGGCGGCCTGCACCGTCATGACTTCACACCCCGTATCCAGGGCCTGGCGCGCCATGTCGTGCAGGGTGGCAGGAGCGCAGCCGTAGGGGCCGAAGTCATCCGCCACTTCGTGGGTATTCACGATCAGCCAGCCTCCACGGGCGGTTTCCTTGATCGCAGCCTGCCAGTGCGCAGGCAGGCCGGTCTCGCCGTACAGGCGATAACTCCCGAGCAGGGACAGATCGACGTTGCCCTTGTGCAGGCCATCGCCCGTGATGCGCGAGGAAACGAAACGCGGCCCGCACACGCGCTTGGCACCCAGGCTGTAAGCGCCAAACGGGTAGGCGAAATTCAGGCGGGCAGGGTCCACGCCGAACTGTTGCAGAAACTGCGCATTGCGATCGAGTTCTTCGGTCAGGTCGCGTGCCGAGGCCTGGTCATAACGTCGATGCGAAAAGCCATGGCAGGCCAGTTCGTGGCCGGCCTGGTGCAACGCCTTCAAGTCATCCGCGCTATGACAGGGACGATTTTCCTCCACCTTGTCGGTCAGGCCGCCGGCAATGTAGAACGTGCCACGCGCGCCCAGACGCTCCAGGATGGCCGCACCTTCCAGGCAGGCCGAACGGGGGGCGTCGTCAAAGGTAAAGCTCACCACGCGTTTGCCGGGTTCGAGCTTGATGGTTTTGCGCAATGCCAGTCCCGCAAACTTGCGACTGACCCGCATGACAAGATTGGTCATGCTTTTCTCCACGATATCGTATCGTCCGATTATGCCCCGGCTTGGGCCAACATTCACGCGGCCACCGTGCCCAGGGGTGGATTGCGTTGACCAGACATCCTCATAACTACCTGCCCGCCCTCGATGGAATGCGGGCGCTGTCGATTCTGCTGGTCCTGGTGTCGCATGCCTGGCTGGGCCACATCGTGCCCGGCGGGCTGGGCGTGACCGTTTTCTTCTTCATCAGCGGTTTCATCATCACGCGCCTCATGCT
>JAEYZR010000024.1 GCA_023427945.1 Pseudomonadota bacterium
CACCACCGATACGATGACGAACAACGCCGTGAACAGATACACGTAGTTCCCGGCGCCTCTGAACTGCATCATCGCCCAGGAGTTTCCTACGAAGGGCACAGATATTCCCTGCGGCCCGCCAGTAATACCGGGGAAGGCCGTTGCGAGAATTCGACATGCCTCGCCGAACGCCAGCGTCGCCAGGGCAAAATACGGCCCCTTCAGGCGCATGGTGGGCAGCGAGAGCAGCAGCGCCGCACCCATGGCGAAGAGCATGCCCAGCGGCATGCCGACCCAGGGCGTGATGCCCCACAGAGTCTGCAGAACCGTGGAAGTGTAGGCCCCGATTCCGAAGAAGGCGGCGTGGCCCAGCGAGATCTGGTTGGCCAGGCCGCCGACAATGTTCCAGCATTGCCCCAGGCTGGCCGCCAGGAGCACCAGGCACAGCACACGGACGTTGTAGCCTCTGGGATCCAGCACTGCGCCCAGCGCGAGCGCCGCGACGGCCAGAACCAGGATGAGAATCAGCGAGCGTTTCATCGTGCCCCCTTACCCAGCAAGCCTTGAGGCCTGAATGCCAGGAATGTAATGAAAACCACGAAAAGCGCGAGGTTTTGAAGTTGAATGGGCATGACCAGTGTCGACAGAGACTGAATGACGCCAACGATGAGACCGCCAACCAGCGCGCCCAGCACGCTGCCCAGGCCGCCGAGCACCACAACGGTGAACATCAGCACGACGAACTGCGTGCCTGCGGTCGGGCTGACTGCGGAATAAGAAAGAATGATTCCGCCGCCAAACGCAGTCAGGCCGGTTCCCAGCCCGAAGGCAACGGCATAGATCACACGCGTATCGATGCCGAACAACTGGGCTGCCTGAGCATTCTGCGATGTCGCACGAATCGCGCGTCCGATCCACGTGTGAGCCAGCAACGCCCACAGCGCCAGAGAAATAGTCACTGCGGCAATGAACGCGATCAGGTAGGGCATGGAGATGAACAGCGAACCGATCTCCAGCGCCGCCGTCTGGTAAGGCGTCTGAACCGAGCGGAACTCGGAGCCAAACAGCATGAGTGCGCCGTTCTCGATCACGGCCAGCAAACCGACGGTCAGAAAGATCTGGGACACGGGCGGCGCCTTGATGACATGCTGCACCAGCAGGCGCTGACACACCGCGCCGATCAGAAAACCGGCGGCCAGCGCGACGAACGCGCCAAAGATGGGATCCAGGCCCAGGTAGGACCAGCAGAACCAGGCGACGTACATGCCTATCATCAGAAATTCCGCTTGCGCAAAATTCACGATTTTCAGCACGCCAAAGACCAGCGACAGGCCCACCGCCATCACGCCGTAGACGCCGCCGATCAACAGACCGTCGATCAAGGTTTGAAGAAGCGCAGTCATCTGTAGGTACTCCGAAGTTCCACAACGTTCTCCATCACTTCACTTCTTTGCCTAACCAACGCGCTGGCGCCTTCGCGGACCCCTCCGGATACACCGAAACGAGCTCGGTGCCGCGCCACTGCACAAAAATGGGATAGGCGGTCGCGGACAGGCCTGATGCGTCGAAAGCGGTGCATCCACCCGGAATGCCTGAGGCGAAGCCATCGCATTTTTTGAGTCCGGCCACCGCGTCACGGATTTTTTCCGGGTCTGTCGACTTCGCTTGCTGGATGGCGGTAATCAGATGCTGCAAGGCGGCGCCATACATGATCGATTCATGCGCCATGAAAAACCCGTACTTCGCCCGGTATCGATCTGCGATAGCAGGAACAGCGTCGTAATTGGCGGGGGCGATCGAATAGACGTCCTCGGCGAATTCGCCCAGGCCTTTCTGGAAGTCGGGGATGATGTAGCCTGCTGCACCACCGATCACCGGCATATTGATACGCTGCTGACGCATAGAGCGGATGATCAGCAGGCCGTCGTTGAAATACGAAACAGGAAACACCACCTGCGCGTCGGATCGACGCAGCTTGTTGATGAGAGGAGCGACATCAGTAATGCCCAGGGGATAACCATCATCGACCACGACTTCGACGCCCGCCTGTTTCGCGGCCTTGCGTATGCCCTCTGCCTGCGATGTGCCATAAGCCGTGTCTTCGTAAAGAATGGCAATCTTGCTGACTTTCTGGCCTGCCTTCGCGGCCACGTCCACCGCATATTCAAACTGCTTCTGGCCAAATGTCGTAGCCTTCGGGGTGACCTGGAATATGTAGCGATAACCCCGGCCGGTGATCTGGTCGGCAAACGAGTGCGTGATCATCGGAATGCCGGCTCGCTCGGTGACCTCTGAAGCGGCCAGCGTGATCGAGCTGACGAACGAGCCCACGACACCCACCACCTGGTTCTGACTGATCAGCCGTTGCACGGCGGCACCTGCTGCGTTCGGCGCGGGTACGTCGGCATATACCAGGTTGACTTCAAGATCACCAAGCTTGCCTTGAGACTTCATGTCGGCCAGTGCGAGCTCGATCCCGTTGCGCGAGCTGATACCGAATTGGGCGTTGGCACCACTCAGTGGCAGGACGACGCCAATATTGACCTTCTCGGCAACCGCAGGCGCGCTGCACAGCGCGCTGGCCAGGACGAGTGGCGCGATAAACCAATGACGCATGATCTTTCCCCTTTTTCATCTGATGTGAAATGGCGATACCGCCATGAAGAGCAGTCTAGGAAGTGACTTTTTATGCGTCAATAAAATTCGACATAGCTATCGTTAACACCTATCGATTCATGTATTTAAAGGCCAAAATAGGTGGTATTGTTGTCGAAAATATTCGACAAACGAGGCAATCATGCGTGACAAACTCGAAATGTTCGGGCTTGACGAGAAAGAGCAGCGGTTCTACCTGGCAGCGCTCGAGCTGGGTTCGGCGTCAGTGACTGATGTCGCCACGCGCGCCAACGTCTCGCGCACCAATGGCTACGATCTGCTCGAACGCCTGGAACGCAGAGGGCTGCTGGCGCAAGTGGGTGAAGCGGCAGGAGTGCGCAAGGTTGTGCCTGAAGACCCGAGCATTCTCATTCGGGAGTGGGATCGCAAACGCCTGGTGCTCGACGATCTCGTGCCTGAACTGCGATCCCTCTATAACGGCACGCCGCGCAAACCCAGAACACGAATGTACGAAGGCAAGGAGGGTATTCGCCGTGCCCTGTGGGAAACGCTGGATTGCCGCTCGCGCTTGTTGCTGGGGGTGTTGTCCATGCATGAGCTTCTGGAGGTGCCAGGCGATCAGTGGATGAGTAGTTTCATCGCAGAGCGCGTCAAGCGCGGGATCAGCCTGCATGTACTACGTTCGCCTGCACGCGAGACCGATGCCATCTGGCCCACTCGCGTCGAGGAACTCCGGGAACTGCGCTATGCGCCGCCGGAGGTCGACTTGGGCATGACCATGTACATCCATGACGACAAGGTGACGTATGTTTCTTCGAAGGAAGAGAATTACGCGATGGTGATCGAAAGCCGCGAATGCGCGTCATTGAATCGCACGTTTTTTCAGACCTTGTGGCATACGTCGCGCAAAGCCAGCTGAGTCTGCAGGGGGCTATGGCGACGATAGCCGCATGGTCGATCGACCTGCAGCCTCGCGCAGCACGGTGATGCGCACGACGCCGGCTCGTCAAAGGGCCGGGCATTGACTCAGGCGAGCATGCCGTCGTTGCCCAGCGCAACGGATAGACCGAACACCCCAGACCAGGACGAGATACTTATTTTTCTTGTATCTTAATCTCGGAATACTTGTTAGACATTGTTCCGGCTCTGAATCAAAGTCACGTTTCACTCACCGATGAAACGTCTTATGAGCTCTCAAAAATATTACGCAATGGACTTTGCGTTCTTCAGCACCGGCGGCGTCTACAGCTTCGCCGATCGCTGCGAGATCACCAAAGCCGCTGGCTACGACGCGATTCAGACCGTCGTCTGGGATGGCGTCGCAGCGGCTCAGACGACAGAGCTGGCAACGGTCCGAGAGCGGTACGAACTTGATTTATCTGGCGTCTACACGGTCCTGGATCTGTCACTGGGAGAGCATGATGAGCGAAACAGCGGACTGATAGGCCTGATTGAAAAACTGCCCGCAGGCGCCACGCTCGACCTGGCGATCAGATCCGCCGGCAACAACATCCCGCTGTCCGATCCACGCGGCGATGCGCGTGTCGTGGCCTGGCTCAAACCCGCCCTGGACGTCGCCATGGCGCGCGGCGTGGACATCACGCTTTACACCCACCTGCAGTTTTGGCTGGCGAAACATGACGACGCCATTCGCCTTTGTGAAGCGATCAATCATCCGGCACTAGGCCTGACATTTTCCAGCTTGCAGTGGTATGCGGGCGATGGCCAGAATCTGAGATCGATCTTGACTCGGGCGATGCCTTGGGTGAGGCGGGTCAATCTGTCAGGAAGCCGACGCAGTCCGCTGGGATTTTTCAACACTGCCACGATCGAGCCACTCGATTCCGGCGAGCTCGACAACTTCGCGATAGCCGCGTGGGTGGCACGCCAGGGATACCGCGGCTATCTCGGCTACAACGGCTGGCACGAAGGTGGGGACCCGTACGTGAAACTGGTGCGCTCACTTCATGCCATGAAGGACATTCAGCGCCGGATCAGCGAACATCCTCACTGGGCGGGGCATATCGATGCTTAATCCTGTCACCCGGCTCAGTGCGCTTCAGCCCTCCTCGCTCCCCCATACCTCGCAGCCCGGCTTTGCCAGGACGTACCAGCCAGGAAAACTCACGCTCGGACTCTTCTTCCCGATCGAGGCCTTTGACGGCCTGGTACCGACAATGGAGCAACAGGCCGAGCGAGCCCGGCTCGCCCAGGCCATCGGGTTTGCAGCATTATGGCTGCGCGATATCCCGCTGGAAGATCCCACGTTCGGCGATCTGGGTCAGATCTACGATCCATTCGTGTACCTGGGATACCTTGCCGCGCAGACCGACACCATCGCTCTTGCCACTGGCGCCATCGCCATCCCCGTCAGGCATCCCTTGCATCTTGCCAAGCAAGCCGCAAGCGTGGATCAACTGAGTCGCGGGCGTTTACTCCTGGGCGTGGCCTCTGGTGATCGTCCGGTGGAATTTCCGGCGTTCGGTGTGGATGGTGACCGTCGTGATGAGGTGTTCCGCGAACATCTGGAGGTACTCCGGCGCGCCCTGCGAGAAAAGCATCCCGCCATTCGCTGGAGCACGGGGGAACTTGCCAGAGCCGACGTGTTGCCAAAACCCGTTGCTGATCGCATACCTGTACTGGTCACCGGTTCAAGCAGGCAGCCCCTGGACTGGATCGCCAGACATGCAGAAGGTTGGATCACCTATCCGCGTCCTCTGGCCCAGCAAGCCCAGGTCATCCAGCGCTGGTATGAACAGGTGGAGGCGCAGTGCGGGGAATGTTTCAAGCCGCTGACACAGTCTCTTTACCTTGATCTTGCCGATGATCCAGACGAGCTGCCCCAGCCTATTCATCTCGGCTTGCGACTGGGCCGTCACCACTTGATGCGCTACCTCGACCATCTCAGGGCGCTTGGCGTGAACCATGTGATGTTCAACCTGCGGTTCAGTCGTCGGCCCGTGCCCGATGTGCTGGATGAATTGGCGCGTGAGATTTTGCTGGCGTTTCCTCCACACGCCGCACCTTGATCGCACGCCCTCGCACCAACTCGATTTTTGGCAAGTACGAAGGTCCTTAACCGTTCGTCGAACAGACGTTATTTTCTTGAGAAAGCAGACATGAGCAATCACCACAGACTTGATGGAAAAGCCTCGCTTGTGACCGGAGGTTCACGAGGTATCGGAGCAGCTACCGCTCGCGCGCTTGCCCGGATGGGCTCCAACGTCGCCATCAGCTATACGGCGAACCGGGACCAGGCGGAATCGCTGGCAACTGAACTTTCGGCCAGCGGGGTCCAGGCGCAAGCCTTCCAGGCCGATCAGTTCGATCCAAAGCAGACCCATCTTTTGATCGACCAGGTGATGCAGGCCTTTGGCCGGCTCGACGTCCTGGTCGCCAACGCTGGCGTGTTCGCGATGGGCGCTGTGGGCACGAGTCAAAACGACAACGACCTCGACCGGATGCTCCGGATCAACATCGATGGCGCGATCAATACCATTCGCGCTGCGAGCAAAGTGATTCAGGATAAAGGGCGGATCATTGCCATTTCGTCTGCCATGGCTCACCGGACGGCTGCGTCAGGGCTTGCCGACTATGCGGCCAGCAAGGCAGCGATCGAGGCCTATATCAAGGGCGTTGCGCGTGACCTCGGTGCGCGTGAGATCACGGCCAATTCCCTCGCCCTGGGTTCGATCGCCACGGACATGAATCCCGACGAGGGCGACTTCGCGGCCTGGCTGAAAAGCGCGACGGCGCTTGGCCGGTACGGGCTGCCAGAGGAAGTTGCCAACGTCGTTGCTTTCCTGGCCGGGCCTGCGTCCAGCTACATCACGGGCAGTGTCATCGCCGTCGACGGCGGCACGACCGCGTAATCCCCAACACCGCGCGTATGACCAGACTGTCTAGTCATACGTTGAACCTGTTCGACTTCACCCATCCCGATCAGCAGACTCACTTGCGCTGATCGGTCTTTATCCACACCAAGGAAATGAAATGACGACCACCGATATCCATCGCATCCGAACCACCGGCCCCCGCGCGGGAATGAACTGGCCCGACCCCTACAAGCCTGAGACTGCACCCCTGTATGCGCGCAATGAGCTGGAAATCCCCGCCCCCCCGTCAACGGTCTGGGCGTGGCTGACCCGTGCGGACAAATGGTCTGGCCTCTACGAAAATGCGAAGGACGTCGAGTTTGTCGTCTGGCCCGGTCCCAGCTTGCAAGCTGGATCGGTTTTCCGTTGGTCGACCTTCGGATTCCGCCTGACATCGACCGTTCATGACTTTGAAGAAAATCGCCGCCTGGGCTGGGTAGCCCGTGCAGACGGTGTCGATGCTTACCACACCTGGTTTCTGGAGCCGCTGGAAAATGGCGGCACGTTGGTGATCACGGACGAAACGCAGATCAGCACATTGGGAATCTGGGCGACCGACGGCTTTACCAAGGGCCTGGAAGAGCAGCATGACCTATGGCTGCAGGGTCTGAGCAAAAGTGCCCAAACCGGCCTGCCACGCGACTGACAGAGCGCACAACCATGCCCCCAAGACCAACAAAAAACATCTCCGCACTCATCGTCGGAGCCGGCTCCGGCATCAGTGCCGCACTCGCTCGCAAGTTGCATGCACGAGGCCTTTCCGTTGGCTTGGTGGCCAGGCAGACCGCCAAGCTGCAAGGCATTGCCGAGGCGACGAATGCACATGTGTTCGAAGCAGACGCCGCCGACAGCGACGCCATGGAAGAGGTGTTTGATCTCGCCGAAGCATCCATGGGCCCGCTGTCGGTCGTCATCTACAACGCCTCGGTCGGTCCATCCAGACATTCATTACTCGATCTCGAGCGAGAGGTGGTCGAGCGACATCTGGCAACTTCCGCGCTCGGCGCCTTCGTGGTGGTGCAGCAAGCGGCGCGCAAGATGGTGCCCCGACGGCATGGAACGATCTTGTTGACTGGCGCGACGGCCAGCGCGCGAGGCTTTGCCGGCTCTGCAGCCTTCGCCATGGGCAAGTTCGCCATGCGCGGGCTCGCCCAAAGTGCGGCAAGAGAGCTGGGGCCCGAAGGCGTCCATGTCGCCCATCTTGTCATAGACGGACGGGTGGCGCGCGGCCCGT
This sequence comes from Pseudomonadota bacterium, assembly GCA_023427945.1. GTDB lineage: Bacteria > Pseudomonadota > Gammaproteobacteria > Burkholderiales > Burkholderiaceae_B > Schauerella. The sequence continues at coordinate 7,705 of JAEYZR010000024.1, forward strand.
CATCACCCTCAGAGTCGACGTCGATGAATGCCGACCACATCGCCGCGACATACATGCACCTGATCGAGCAGGAGGCCGACGCCTGGACCTTCGAACTCGATCTGCGCCCCTTCAACGAACGATTCTGATTACCGGCTCCGTTCTGCCCTTCCATTCTGCACTGTCATCCACTTCCTTAAAGTTGAATCATGAAATTTAACGCTGCAATTTGGGCGCTAGCCCTCGGCGCATTCGGCATCGGCGTGACCGAGTTTGCGCCCATGGGTTTACTGCCCGCCATCGCGGCGGATCTCGATGTGTCGATCCCAAGCGCGGGGTTGCTGATCAGCGCCTACGCCGCCGGCGTGATGCTTGGCGCCCCATTGATGACCCTGACGACAAATCGTGTTCCCCGGCGAACACTCCTGGTGTGTCTCATGCTGGTCTTCACCGTCGGCAACCTGCTTTCAGCACTATCTGTCGGATACGGAATGCTGATGACAGCCAGAATCGTCACCTCCCTGTGCCACGGTGCATTCTTTGGAGTCGGCGCGGTCGTCGCTGCAGGGCTTGTTCCGGACGGCCGTCGCGCTGCGGCGGTGGCCGCGATGTTCATGGGACTGACAGCCGCCACGATCGTCGGCGTTCCGCTGGCGACCTTTGGAGGCGACGTGGTGGGCTGGCGCGCCGCTTTCTGGGGCATGACGATTCTGGGCCTTGCAGCTATGGTGGCGCTGCGGCTGACGCTTCCTGTCATTCCCGCCAGCACCGGTCAAAAGCTGATGGATGAGCTCAGGGTACTGCGTCGCAAGCCGGTCCTTGCCGCTCTGACGCTCACCGTCGTCAGCTCGACCGCGTGGTTCACGGTCTTCACCTACATCACGCCCATTCTTCAAACAGAGACCGGCTTGTCGATAGCCCATGTCACCGCAATGCTGGTGATATTCGGTGCGGGTACGACGATAGGCAACTGGCTAGGGGGAAAATATGCGGACCGATCGGTCGGAAAAACCCTGAAAGTGACCCTGGCTTGCATGAGCATTCTGCTCACGGGGTTCGCCCTCGCCATGCCTTATGCGTGGGTCAGCGGGGTCCTGATCTTCTTTTGGGGCATGACGAGTTTTGCGATTGTCGCCCCGCTGCAGATGCGGGTCATGTCTGCTGCAACTGATGCCCCCAGTCTTTCTTCAGCCATCAACATCGGGGCGTTCAACTTGGGAAATGCACTTGGCGCGCTGATCGGCGGCGCGGTCATCAGCGCCGGGCTCGGATTGCCAGCTGTCGCGATAAGTGGTGCAGTGTTGGCCGCTTTGGGTCTCGCGCTCGCCATGTTGTGGGACTGATCCCACCGGACCCGATACTTGACAAGGCAACCAATCGAAAATAGATTACGATTGTAATTTATAAAGATAAGTCATTATCTTCACGCCTTGACACGTCGCGCCCGAGGAGAGACATGGAACGCAGCCGACAAAAGCCATCGAGCATGGCAAGCAGCCAATGGGTTGTCATCTTCTGCGCCGCGACGATCGTCACGATAGCCATGGGCATTCGCCAGTCGTCTGGTCTGTTTCTGCGCCCGATCGAGTTGGAACTCGGCATCGGGCGGGACGCATTCGGTCTTGCGGTAGCCATGCAAAACCTCATTCTGGGGATTGCACAGCCGTTCGTGGGTGCCTTGGCAGACCGGCATGGCTCGGGTCGTGTGGCTGCTGCTGGCGCCCTTCTGTATGCGCTGGGACTGGCGCTGGCCTCGACCATCTCCAGTGGCCTGGGCTTGAACCTTTCGCTCGGGTTTCTCGTGGGCTTTGCCATGACGGGCGTCACTTACGTCGTCGCCATGGGAGCAGCGGCACGCGCGGTTCGTCCTGAGCGAAGGGGATTGGCCGCAGGGATCGTGGCTGCCGGAGGATCATTCGGGCAGTTCTTGCTGGTGCCCATCGCGCAAGGCCTGATCGGTGCCTTTGGCTGGCGCGAAACGTTCCTGATCTATGCTGCACTCGCTGCCACCATGGCTCTCCTTGCCATCGGCATCGCCGGGCGACCGAACAACGCACCGGCAGCAGGAGAACCACCCCCGCAGAGTCTCTCCGGGGCGCTGCACGAGGCGCTGGGCCACTCGGGATTCTGGCTACTTACGGCAGGGTTCTTCGTTTGTGGCTTTCACGTCGCGTTCATCGGCACCCACCTGCCCGTCTTCCTGGCGGACAACGGACTGGATCCTTCGGTGGGCGCCCGTGCGCTCGCGCTGGTGGGTCTATTCAATATCCTGGGGTCATACCTTTTTGGCGTATCAGCCGATCGCTGGCGCAAGAAATATCTGCTCGTCGGTATCTACCTCGCCAGAGCGGTGGCGATGGCCTTGCTGTTGAGTTTTCCATTCTCTGCCACATCTGTGACCCTTTTTGCCTGCGCCATGGGATTTCTCTGGCTGGGAACCGTTCCCCTCACGGGTTCGCTGGTCATCCAGATTTTTGGGGTTCGCTATTTCTCCACCCTGTATGGCGTCGTTTTCCTGTTTCATCAACTCGGCGCATTCTTCGGGGCCTGGGGCGCCGGCTATGCCTACGTCACTACAGGGTCCTATGATCTTGCATGGCAAGTCTCCATAGGTATTGCGCTGATCGCCGCACTTCTTAACTGGCCGATCAAGGACGCCCCCGTGGCACGCCTGGCACCGGCGACATGATGCCCGAGCCAACGATGCGCTCTTCGATCCTGAAAAGTGACGACGCGAGACGACTTTGGAATTGCCCCCAATGACTAGACCTCAGGCTCTGTTCACCTATTGCGTCGTGGTGGTGCTCACCGCCGCAGGCTGGTTAGCGTGGCGCGCATTTGGAGACGCGGTCTTGCTCAAAAGCGCGTTCCTCCTTTGTTAGTCCACGCTGGCGTGTCCCGGTCAAAATTGACTTGGTTTCTGCGAGGCGTGCGGGGGCTTGCGTGCGTACCTGCGGTAGTGCTCACTGTATCGATGGTGGGATTCTCCGGCATTGCGAGGGAAGCTGGCCTGACATGGGAGCACGCCGCATTCATGACCATCGCCGTATGGGCCATGCCTGCTCAGCTCATCATGGTGGGCGCAATCGGCGCCGGGGTTTCGCTGCCTGCCGTCGCTCTGGCTGTCGCATTGTCGTCAGCGCGACTACTGCCGATGGTCGCCGCCCTGGCGCCCGAGCTTCGATCGGATCGCAGCCATCGTATTCGTCTGATGATGCTGTCCCACTTCGTGGTCATCACGTCGTGGGTGTTTGCGATGCAAACGTTGAAAGATGTACCTAGGGAACAACGGTCCACTTTTTTCGCCGGTTTTGCCATCACGCTTGCCGTGGTGAATACGGCCATTGTCGCGCTCGCCTTTCAGGCACTTTCCGTATTTCCTGCCATCGTGGCAAGCATGCTGGCCTTCCTGACACCGGCTTATTTTCTGATGTCTCTGTACGGTTCTGCGCGCGATGCGGCAGGCCGATACGCGCTTGTCTTCGGCATGGGACTGCTGCCCGTGGGTCATCGCCTGGCGCCTGAGTTCGACATTCTGCTGGCGGGTGTCATCGGCGGCATTGCAGCGTTTGCAGTCGAACGCACGCTTGCAAGAACAACACGATCTCAACACGGAGCCCAGAGCCGTGAGTGATCTCTCGTTCTTCGGCGTTCAGGCGACATGGTGGCCCTACGTCTTCATCATCGTCGCCGGTGCGCTGACCACGCATATATGGCGATATCTCGGGGTCTGGTTTGCGGATCGATGTCGAACCGACTCGGTAGCCATTGACCTGGCGCGAGCGGTTGCGACAGGCCTGGTTGCCGCTGTCATCGCACGATTTGTGGTCTTTCCGGACGGCACGCTTGCAGACATCGCGCTCGGTTGGCGCGTTGCATCCATCGCCACAGGCTTCGCACTCTACCTGGCTTGCCGTCGTAGCGTAATGGCCGGACTGGTCGCATCGCAGGCTATCCTGCTAACCGGTGCCTGGTCCAGTGGTGTGCTCTGAGAGAGACAGAAGCCGCCCCCACGCCTACGTCCGGTGAAGAGCATCCCGTGCTGCTTCGATCAACTCGTTCGAAATCGGCTTGCCTTTGGTTGCGCGCGCAAGGACCAGCGCGCCCACCATTGTCGATATATCAGAAAGGGCCGCAGCATGCTTCTGGGTGTCGTCGAGCTCCGCGTCCTGCACGGACTCAAGCAGAGCCACCAATTTTGCAACGCCCTTGGCAAACTCGTCACGCACCGGCTTGGCGGGCTCCTCGCGCGAAATGTCCACCGCGAGCGAGACGAGGGGGCAGGCGACGGCCTCCAGCCGGTTTCGAGACGAAAGATAACCGTCGATCAGCAAATCCCTGGCACTACGCGCGGTTGAGCCTGCGGCCATTCGCTTTTCCCACCGGTCGCTGGCCTGCGCAAAAGCACGCGAGCAAGCGATGCCCGTGAGTTCATCCTTGGAGCTGAAATGGCCGTAGAACCCCCCAGGGGTCAAGCCCGCCGCAGCCATCATGTCCGCCACACTGACCGACAGACCACGCTCACGGATCAGTTCAGAAGAAACCTTTTCAATGGTCTCTCTATTCTTCTCCGCCTGTTCTCTTGATACGCGAGGCAAAAAAGTGCTCCATAGTGGAAGAGAATTGAATGCTCAGTACCGGGATCTTATTTTGATGATGGTGATGATGCGTCAGGCTACCGAAGAGAGCTTCAAGGTATGGCGCCAATGATAGTTTATTTTTCCCGAAATCCTCTCACGAGCGCCAGGCAGCAAAGGGTCCATTACTCAGTTTTGCTATTGTCGCCCTGTTGCGCAGCGTGGTGCCTACCGATCTCGCGGCTCGACGCCCACCGACCTCCCTCAATGGCCGCCTGCCCAGATAGCCGCATCTTTCAGATAGCGGACCCGGGGTACGCCAGATGACCCTCACGTGATCGGCCTGTAGTCGAGTGACCAAGTCCCGTCACAAGGAAAAACCGACGGCATTTGTATAAGATACAAATATGAGCAAACTCTCTCGCCTGAGCATCAAACAGATGCGCATCCTCGCTGCGCTGATAAAAGACGGCAATGTGAGTCACGTAGCCGATCAGATCGGCCTGACCCAACAGGCGGTGAGCGCAAATCTCGCCACGCTGCGCGATATCTTCAAGGATCCACTATTCATTCGGACCGGGCGCGGCGTGACGCCGACAGCACTGGCCCTGGAACTTGCCGGCGAGGTCAGCGCGATACTGCTCTCGCTTGAAAAACTGGTCGAGCGTGCGCCCTTCGATCCCGCGCAGGCAACCGGCGTCATCAAGATATCGGCGGCAGATTACGCCCACCGCTTCGCCGTGGTACCGCGCCTGCGCGCCATCCGCGAGCAAGCACCAAAACTGAAGATCATCATGAGCGAGCTCGAGGTGGATGCTCTGGCGGTGAAGATGGCGACGAGTGAAATCGACATTGTCGTTTCGATACCCGAATTCGTTCCCGAAGACTGGCCGCGGAAAACCCTGTTCCAGGAGCACTATGTCTGCGTCACGGCGTCCGGCTCCCCTCTCGCCAAGCGCAAGATGAGCCTGGCCAAGCTGTCGCAACAATCACATATTGTGGTGTCTCCAGCGAGAGCCAATCTGATTGGCTCGGCCGACGGCTGGCTCAAGCAACTTGGATGGGAGCGCAATATCGTGATGTCTGTCCCTCACTTCTTGCTGCTGCCCGAAGTCATCGAAGCAACGGGTGCGGTGGCATTCGTGCCATCTCGCCTGCTGCCTCATCCCAGGTTGGCAGCGCTCAAGCTTGATGGTGACGTGGCCCCCCCTGGCTACGACTTGATCATCGCCTGGCATCCAAGATCGGCCACCAGTCCTCTGGTCAACTGGCTCGTGCGGATGCTGGGGCCCGGCGATTCGGGAAAGGCCAATCTCTAGCGTCGAACTTTGCAGTCGTTCGCTGCCGAAAAGCACCCAGAGGACTACAGTCGGCCATAAGTGGACATTGCTCGACCTGAACCACGCAGCGTCACCTCAGGCCTTGCACTTGGTGATAATGTTATGACCTGCCCCCAGACTTAGTACGGCACCGACATAGAGTCCAGGGATAAATGACCCTAACCCTGAATTAGTCCGGATCAGAAGTAGAGATTTCCGGCTCAATTAAGGTTGGCATTTTGGCCGTCGGCCAAGTGCTGGCGCGCGTATTCAGCAGGTGCCTGCCACTTCAGCGCGGAGTGGGGACGAACCTCGTTATAGTACGTGCGCCAAGCGTCTATTTTCTCCTTCGCGTCGGCAAATGACAAGAACCAATGGCTGTTCAGGCATTCCTGACGGAACCGACCATTGAAGGATTCACACTGCGCATTGTCTGTCGGCTTGCCAGGCCGGCTGAAGTCGATTTCCACCTCGTTTTCGTATGCCCATTTGTTCATGGCTTTGGAGATGAACTCGCTACCGTTATCGGTTTTGATGACGCGCGGCAAGCCGCGCAGTGCGCATACGCGCCCAAGCGTCGCCACCACATCGTTACCCCGCAGGTTTTGCCCAATGTCGATGGCCAGGCACTCTCGGGGCTAATTGTCGACCAGGGTCACTGCACGCAGGCGGCGACCATCGAACAATTGGCCCATGACGAAGTCCATGCTCCAGATGTCATTGATGGCTTGCGCGACCGCTTTGGGCTGGCGACGCTGTGCCGACTTGTTGCGCTTGGGGCGCTTGTGTCGCAAGGACAAGCCTTGCTCGCGATACAAACGATAGACCCGTTTGTGATTGTCTCGATAGCCTTCGCGGCGCAGCATCACGTGTACACGCCGGTATCCGTAGTGAATCCGCGTGTGCGCTATCTCGTGGATTCGCATGACCAGCGCGCCACTGTCGCGTCGGCAAGACTCGTAGCGACACAACGACCGGGAGATCATCACTACGGAGCATGCCTTGGTCACGCCCACGCCGTAGCGTTTTATCAGATCGTCCACGAGTACGCGGCGTCGCGAAGGCTTCAAAGCTTTTTTGCCAGCACGTCCTGCAACATCGCCTTGTCCAGCGACAGGTCGGCGACCAGTCGTTTAAGGCGATTGCATTCCTCTTCGAGCTGGCGCAATCGTCGCAACTCCGAAGGGCCAAGCCCTCCGAATTTCTTCTTCCAGTTGTAGAAGGTGGCTTCGCTCACACCCATCTTGCGGCAGACCTCGGGCACGGGTGTTCCCAGTTCAGCCTGCTTCAGCGCAAAGGCGATTTGCTCTTCGGTGTACTTCGATCTCTTCACGGCATGGCTCCTGTTCCATATGGTGAAATCATGCCGGATTTCTCTAATTTAGATC
>JAEYZR010000341.1 GCA_023427945.1 Pseudomonadota bacterium
CATGACCGCATTGACCGTGGTCGATGCCAACATCGTCCCTGTCTGACGAACGTGTACCCGCTTCGGCGGGTACACCGCGCACCGGCCTGGTCCTGACCGGTGGCGGTGCGCGAGCAGCCTATCAGGCGGGCGCCCTGCGGGCGGTCGTCGATATTCTGGATCCCTTGCGGTCTGCCGGCTTTCGTTTCCCTTTTGACGTCATTTGCGGCACCTCAGCCGGTGCCATCAATGCCACTGCGCTGGCGGCGGGTGCGCATCATCCTCATGTGTCGCTCAGGCGCCTGAACCGGCTGTGGTCCTCGCTGCACACGGGCCAGGTCTACCGGGCCGATGCGCCAAGCCTGCTGCGTACGGGCGTGCGCTGGCTGGGGCTGCTGTCGCTGGGCTGGATGTTTTCCGGCTGGGCACGGCGCAAACCACGATCCTTGCTGGACAACACGCCGCTATCGCACTTGCTAGCCGGTGCGCTGGACTTCGCGCAACTGCAGCGCAATCTGGATGACGGGCATCTGGCCGCGCTGGCCATCACGGCGTCGGGCTACACCTCGGGACAGCACCTGACCTTCTATCAATCGCACGAGGTGATCGAGCCCTGGCGCAGGGCGCTGCGCCGCGCCGTGCCGGCCACCATTGGTTGCGACCATCTGATGGCCAGCAGCGCCATTCCCTTCATCTTCCCGGCGCGAGCGCTGGACGTGGACGGTGTCATCCAATGGTGTGGCGATGGTTCGATGCGCCAGTTGGCGCCCATCAGCCCGGCCATCCGGCTGGGCGCCGACCGCGTGCTGGTCATCGGCAGCAGCCATCGTGGCGAGGTCCACCCCGATGCCGGTGGCGAGGATCCCCCGTATCCTTCGCTGGCGCAGATTGGTGGACACGCCTTGTCCAATATTTTTCTGGACAGCGTGGCAATGGATATCGAGAGGCTGGCCGATGTCAACGGCTTGCTTGATCCCGGCCTGCACGACGGTCAACAGGGTTTGCCACACCAGACGCAACACCTGGCAGGCGGGTTGCGGCCGGTCAAGGTGCTGGCCCTGTCACCCGCCGTCTCGCTCGACGAGCTGGCACTGGCCCATATGAACGATCTTCCTGGTGAATTGCTGGCGTTGTTCAGGGTGTTGGGTATCTCGCCAGACAGCCGGGGGCAGGCCGGCGGTTCGCTGTTGTCCTACTTGTTGTTCGAGGGTGGTTACACCCGCCGATTGATCGAACTGGGTTATGCCGATACGATGCTGCGTAGCGCAGAGGTCATCGAGTTTTTCGATGCGCCTTGACCCCGCCACCTGATGCCGGGCCGCGCCGCAGATACTCGCGTTTTAGAGGAGAAGTGTATGACGCGAAAACCCTCGGCCACGTTGACCGCGCAGTTGCGCCAAGGCGGCGAAATCGATCATGCCGAGCTGGACAAGGCTGTCATGGTTCAGACGTCTGCTGAACTGGGCATTGCGCTTTTTGTGGCAGATTGTGATCGTGCGCGCAGTCGGTCGGCGGTGTTCAGGGCTGTGGCGCGTGCGGTCGATTTCCCCGAATTTTTCGGCGGCGATTTCGACGCGCTGTACGATTGCCTGTGCGATACGGTGCTCGATCAAAAAGTCGGTGTGGCCCTGTGGCTCTACAAGCTGCACTCGGGCGATCCCGTGCTTGAAGAAGACGCCGTGCGCATCGCTTCGGTATGTACCGATGTCAGCACCTTTGCCGACAAGAACGATCGCGTTTTCAGCTTCGTCATCGAGCACGCCGGGCGGCATCCCGATCCCGTTCCAGGGGAGGTCGCGCCACCCTACGGCGAACCTTGACGCCGCTATCGAAGCGTTGCAGGTCAGGTCCAGTCCAGCAGGGCGCTTGCGGCCGCAGCCAGTGCGATGCCTGCCGTTTCGGTTCTCAATACTCGTTCACCCCAGCGCACGGTCGTCAGCTGTTCCTTGCTGCTGGCCACACGTGCCATTTCGGCGTCTGACCAGCCGCCTTCCGGCCCGACGACCAGGCTGATGTGGCTGGGCCGTTCGGCCAGCGCCGTGCGCAGCGTGTGCGACGCACTCGGGTGGCACATCAGACGCATGCCCTGTGCGGGCGTTTCCAGCCACTGCGCCAGGCTAGTGGGGGCGTCGATCTGCATGATGCGATTGCGCCCGCACTGCTCGGCGGCTGATTCCGCAATGCGGCGCCAGTGTGCCAGCCGTTTTTCGCGCCGCTCGCCCGTCAACTGCACCACGCTGCGTTCGGCGGCAATGGGCACCACGCGCGCCACGCCCATTTCGACGGCTTTCTCGATCACCCAATCCATCTTGTCGGCGCTGGGCAGGCCTTGCACCAGGGTCAGCGAGCCGGCCAGCTCGGCTTCCCTGGGGTCGAAATCCCCCAGCGTGGCCTGGGCACGCTTGCCCTGAACGGCCAGACGGGCCGGATATTCGCCGCCCTGGCCGTCGAAGAGCACCAGCGCCGCACCGTCCTTCATGCGCAAAACCCGCAAGGCGTGATGGCTCAGCGCCTCGGGAAGATCGAGCGTCTGATGGGGGGCAAGCCCTTGCGGGCAGTAAAAACGTGGCGTGGCCATTCGAGAACAGAATCCGGCAAAAGAATCAAGGTAGAGCGTAAGTGTGCCTCAAATCATGGTGTGCTCGCCGAGTGCTAAAATCATGAGCTTTCCTGACCGTCCTGTTCCCTGCGAACGCTCGATCGATTCGCGGGGTGCAAGTCACCGTTCAAGAGTATTCAATGACCTCACCCGTTGCGTCTTCTCCCTCCCTCGCCAACGCCATCCGAGCTCTCTCGATGGATGCGGTGCAACAAGCCAACTCGGGGCACCCGGGCGCACCTATGGGCATGGCAGAGATCGCCCAGGCACTGTGGGTGGGCCATCTGCGTCACAACCCCGCCGATCCTGCCTGGTTCAACCGCGACCGCTTCGTGCTGTCCAATGGCCACGGCTCGATGCTGATCTATGCGCTGCTGCATCTGACCGGCTACGACCTGCCCATGCAGGAACTCAAGAATTTCCGCCAACTGCATTCGCGCACGCCAGGCCACCCCGAAGTGGGCATTACCCCGGGCGTCGAAACCACCACCGGCCCGCTGGGCCAGGGGCTGGGCAATGCCGTGGGCATGGCGCTGGCCGAAGCCCTGCTGGCGGCCGAGTTCAACAAGCCTGGCCACGAGGTGATCGATCATCACACCTATGTGTTCGCGGGCGACGGCTGCATGATGGAAGGCATTTCGCACGAAGTCTGCTCGCTGGCCGGCGTGCTGAAGCTGAACAAGCTGGTCGTGCTGTATGACGACAACGGTATCTCCATCGACGGCAAGGTCGAGCACTGGTTCGGCGACGACACCGCCAAGCGTTTCGAAGGCTATGGCTGGAACGTGGTGCGCGGTGTGGATGGCCATGACGCCGCGGCCGTGGATGCCGCCATCACCCTGGCGCGCAGCAACACGGTCGGCGTGAGCGGTCCTACGCTCGTCCTGTGCCGCACCGTCATCGGCAAGGGCGCCCCCACCATGCAGGGCACCGACAAGGTCCACGGTGCGCCGCTGGGCAAGGACGAGATCGCCGCCACGCGCAAGGCGCTGGGCTGGGAGCACGATGCGTTCGACGTGCCCCAGGACGTCTACGCCGGTTGGGATGCCCGCGAGGCAGGCGCTGCCGCGCAGGCCGACTGGCAGAAGCGTTTCGACGCCTACAGCGCCGCGTTCCCGGCTGAAGCCGCCGAACTCACGCGCCGCATGAAGGGCGAGCTTCCGGCCGACTTCGACACCCGTCTCCAGGCGTATCTGGATGCCACCGTCGCAGGCGCTGAAACCGTGGCCACCCGCAAGGCTTCGCAATATGCGATTGCCAATCTGGCGGCTTCGCTGCCTGAACTGCTGGGCGGTTCGGCCGACCTGACCGGTTCGAACTACACCGACTGGAAGGGCGTGACGCCCGTACGTGTCGGTCCCACGGCCTTGTCCTTTGGCCGGCACATCAATTACGGTGTGCGCGAATTCGGCATGGCCGCAGTGATGAACGGCATTGCCTTGCATGGCGGCTACCTGCCTTTTGGCGGCACCTTCCTCACTTTCTCCGACTACTCGCGCAATGCCATCCGCATGGCCGCGCTCATGAAAGCACGCGTGGTGCACGTCTTCACGCATGATTCCATCGGCCTGGGCGAAGACGGCCCGACTCACCAGTCCATCGAGCATGCCGCCAGCCTGCGCCTGATCCCCAACCTGTCGGTCTGGCGCCCTTGCGATACGCTGGAAACCGCCGTGGCGTGGGCCAGCGCGGTCAAGCGTCCGGCCAGCCTGGGCATGACCGTGCAGGATGGCGGTCCCACGGCCTTGCTGCTCTCCCGCCAGAACCTGCCCTTTGTCCAGCGCGACGCCGACACCGTTGCCGCAGTCGCGCGTGGCGGCTACGTACTGAGCGATGCCGAAGGCGCACGTGCCGTGATCATTGCCACTGGCTCGGAAGTCGCACTGGCGCTGCAAGCCCAGAAGTCGCTGGCTGACGAAGGCATTGCCGTGCGTGTGGTGTCCATGCCCAGCACCGATGTTTTCGACAAGCAGGACAAGGCCTGGCGCACGCAGGTCCTGCCTGCCGGTCTGCCACGCGTGGCGGTCGAGGCGGGAGTGACTTCGTTCTGGTACAAGTACGTGGGTCTGGAGGGTGCCGTGGTCGGTATCGACCGGTTCGGCGAGTCGGCGCCCGCTGGTGACCTCTTCAAGTTCTTTGGGCTGACAGCCGACAATGTAGCGGCTGCTGTCAAGCAGGTTCTTTAATCTCCCAGGAGGAGCTGTTCCATGACTATCCGTGTTGCTATCAACGGCTATGGCCGCATCGGCCGTAATGTATTGCGTGCTCACTATGAATCGGGCAAAAAGCATGATATCGAGATCGTTGCCATCAACGATCTGGGCGATCCCAAGACGAACGCCCATCTGACACAGTACGACACGGCGCATGGCCGCTTTCCCGGCACCGTGGGTGTCGATGGTGACTACCTCGTGGTCAACGGCGACAAGATCCGCGTGCTGGCCAATCGCAACCCGGCTGAACTGCCCTGGGGCGAGCTCAAGGTCGACGTCGTGCTGGAGTGCACCGGCTTTTTCACCAGCAAGGAAAAAGCCAGCGCCCACCTGAAGGGCGGCGCCAAGAAAGTCATCATTTCCGCTCCCGGCGGCAAGGATGTCGATGCCACCATCGTGTACGGCGTGAACCACGGCGTGCTCAAGAAAGAGCATACGGTGATCTCCAACGCATCGTGCACCACCAACTGCCTGGCACCGCTGGTCAAGCCCCTGAACGACAAGCTCGGCCTGGTGAGCGGCCTGATGACGACTGTTCACGCCTACACCAACGATCAGGTGCTGACCGACGTCTACCACGAAGACCTGCGTCGCGCCCGCTCGGCCACCCAAAGCATGATCCCCACCAAGACCGGTGCTGCGGCTGCCGTGGGTCTGGTGCTGCCTGAACTGAACGGCAAGCTCGACGGCTACGCCATTCGTGTGCCCACCATCAACGTGTCGCTGGTCGACCTGTCGTTCGTTGCCAAGCGCGACACGACGGTCGAGGAAGTCAACAGCATCCTGAAGGCAGCTTCCGAAGGCGAGCTCAAAGGCATTCTGAACTACACCACCGAACCCCTGGTTTCGGTCGACTTCAACCATGACCCCGCTTCCAGCACGGTCGATGCGAGCCTGACCAAAGTGCAGGGTACGCTGGTCAAGGTGTCTTCCTGGTACGAC
>JAEYZR010000351.1 GCA_023427945.1 Pseudomonadota bacterium
GATGCACACCAGCGAGTTCTGCTCCAGCCTCGATCAGCCGGTCATAGTTGGTCGTGAAAATGCTCAAACGGTCGCGTGTTCCAATCCGGCTTGCGAAGCTCATCAGGAACGTGACTAAAGTATTGAATGCTTGTTCACGTTGGCTGTCAGGCGCTGCGGCAATTCCAGTTTCGCTCTTAAGGATCGACTCGGCGAACGTATTCATTCCCGCTTCGAGTTCCTCACGCAATTTTTCGGCTTGCTTGTTTTGAAGAATCTCCAGACCACGCAACAGCTCGTTGGCTACCCGCAGTTGATCCTCAACATTGCCCTTCTTCCTTCCAGCTTGGCTTGCTGATGCTTCAGCGGCTGCATTGATCTTGCCTTGCTGAGTGGCAAGTGGAAGTGCTCCCATGCCGGCCGCACGTTGCCCGGCGGCCAAGTAATGCACGGCATGAGTGAGACCAGATCCGGCCAACAGGGACAAGTGCTCCGACTGGAAGAGTGATGTCAGCCACGGCTCGATGTGCTCCCGAAGCTCCGTCTGGCTGAACGCTTCCGAACTAACCCAAGATGCTTCACTGCCTTCCTGGAGTTTGAATTTCTTGTTCTCCGATTCGGCAAAGTACAGCGGTTTATCGTCATTTCTGACCTTGACGATGTTAGGGTACAGCTCTTGTGAGGTTGACTGCTCGCTAGTGTTCGGCATGATTTCAGGCTCCCTATTTTTATCGGATCAATGCTGCATGGTCGTTCTTCAACTGCCGCAATTGAGCATTGATCTCAACCTTGCGGTTGAATTGTTTTTCCTTGGCCAGCCGAGCTGAGGCTTTGTCCACCTCACGTTGTTTGGTCTGCGCTTGTTCAACACGTGCGACCAATTCAGCCAGCGTTTCCTGTGGCCGCGCTGACAAAGGGATTAGCCGATGAAGCAGTTGTTCGTACAGTCCCTCCAGGTGCAGAGCGATAGGCATAGTGGTGCGCTCACAGCCAGCCGGAAACCACTTCGATGCAAAGTAATCCGAAAGAACCCAGCGGCTGGTGTCGGCTTCGTTCGGGCGTTTGTAGGCGGCTATTACCTGCGTTTTGCCCTCGAAGGTCAGTTCAAACACGATAGGGAAAGGTATGGCCCCGTCGATGCTGCGCAATACGTCCCGATGTAGTTCCGGTCCTTTGAGCTGGATACTGAATACCTGAATCTCTGGCACGCCGGGCCGCTCGGGCAGGTGGAGCGTTTCCGGCGCCAGCTTGAATGCCCAGACGATCTGTTCCACCTGCTTAACGAACAGTTCTTTCAGCCGGGTATTGGCCCCGCCATGCTCGTATACCTTGCTCTTAGGCAGAACGCGGTCAACGGCGGCCTGCTTTGGGTAGGCGACCAGCGCGGACTGTTGTGTAGTTGCTCCCTGACTCATTCAGCCTCCTGAATCACGATAAAGCTGATGAGTTCGAAGTCGTCCAGCCCCGAGATGGTGTTGGTCAGCGCCGTGGTTTTGCCACCGCTAAACAGGCTGTCCAGCTCCTTTTCCTCCTTCACCTCGATCATTGACCGGATGGATTGGCCCAGAAGGTCGGAATAGGTCTGCATCTGGCGACCCTCGACCGTTTCCTGATTGAAGCGCTGGCAAGCTTCAACGATGGGTTTGTCCTGGCCCTTGCAGCAGCTACGCACCAGGTCGAGCAGGCGCTTGACCTCGGTGTGATCGTGAATGACCTCGCCCTCACGATTGATGTAGACGAGGTAGTACGGGTGCAGACGGTTGTGCTGGTTGAGATTGATGTCACCTGTTTTGGAAGAAAGAGCGCGGTTGCGCAAGGTGAAGATCGCCCCTGGCGGCAGCCCAATCTCGGGTCTAGCAGGAACCACGGCGTGCATGCCATTGGGCACATTACGCAGTTCGCCGTGGGCTTTGACGTAGTTGAGCAGGTCCATGCGGAAGTCGTTGAGACCCAGATCGGTGATGGACACACCGGTCTTCAAATCCTCCAGTTCGATTACTTCTTGCTGCAAGCGGCGCAGTTGTTCCTTGCGGTACGACACGTCGTTGGCCTGCGCGGACAGCACGTTGTCGTCGCCGGTGGCGGTAACGTCGGCGATCATCATCCGGCTCTCGACACGCTCCTTGAGGTTGATGTATTCGTCGAGCGAGATGTCGGGCCAGTAGTTGACGAGCTGGATGCTGCTGTTGGGCGAGCCGATACGATCCACCCGACCAAAGCGCTGGATTATACGCACCGGGTTCCAGTGGATGTCGTAGTTGATCAGGTAGTCGCAGTCCTGCAGGTTCTGGCCTTCGGAGATGCAGTCGGTACCGATCAGCAGATCGACTTCGTGCGGCTCGTCCGGCAGCACTACAGCCTTCTCTTTCGAGCGAGGGGAGAACAGGGTAAGCAGTTCCTGGAAGTCGTAGCTGCGTTTGTGTGTGCCGCTCTTGATGGTGGACTGCGGCGCGCCCTTGCCGGTGACCTTGGCGGTGTGGATGGCGTGCCTGGCCAGCAGCTCCGGCGCAAGATTGGCGTACAGGTAATCGGCGGTGTCGGCAAAGGCTGTGAAGATCAGCACCTTCCTGTTGCCGGGGTTGATGGGCGCTTCGATCTTGCCAAGCAGTTGCGCCTTGAGGTGCTGCAACTTGGCGTCGTCCTGCGGAGTGATCTTGTTCATCGAGGCCAGCAGGGCGTCAATTACCTGCAAGTCAACCTTGAGTTCGTGCTCCCAGGATGGCAAGTCCATGTCGGCGAGGCTGATCTTGATCTTTCCGCCGATCTCGCCGCCCTCGTCACTGGGCATTGGCAGGTCGTCGTCCTCGGCATCCAGCCCCTCCAGCACTTCCGTAAGGTCACCCACTGTCGCCGCGCCACCGGATTGGTTGAACAAGGCAATTTTGGCCAGCGTCGCTTCGTTGTTGGCGCACAGCGATTGCAGGGTGAGTCGGAATGACTGAACCGAGCTTTCGAGGCGCTTGAGCAGGTTGACCGTCATCAAGGCCTGCAGGCTTTTTTCGCGGTCAGCCTGACGCAGCGTACCCTTGCCGCCGACCTTGGTGTCGTAGATTTCCTCGTACTTTTTCAGACGACTGGGCAGGATGTAGCTGATGGGCGCATACACGGCCAGTCTGAGCAGGGTGAGCTGCTCGAAGATTTCGTTGAAACCCAGCACGTCTGACCGCTCAGTCAGACGGCAGTGGAACGACAGTGGCTTGCGGCGCTCGGGAAACTGGCCAATGTCCTTGGTGTCGTAGAAGGTCTGGATGTGCTTGCGCGAGCGAGCAATGGTGACGCTGTCGAGCAGCTCGAAAAAGTCAAAATCCAGCAAATCAAGGATTGCTCGCGCGGTGCGTTCTTCCGGTGGCAGCTTTGACCATGTGTTGAAGACTGCCTGAGCATTGCGAAAAACTTCTTCCACCGATTTGCTGGTGCGGAGTTTCTTACTGAGGCTTTCCGAGTCGCCTTCGTAGGCCAGCGCAAGCTGGTTGCGCAGGTCGTTGAAGCGGTTGTTGACTGGTGTAGCCGACAGCATCAGTACCTTGGTCTTCACCCCTTCCTGAATGACCTTGCGCATCAGCTTCTGGTAGCGCGTTTCCTTGTCCTTGTAGGCGTCGTTGTTACGGAAGTTGTGCGACTCGTCGATGACGACCAGATCGTAGTTGCCCCAGTTGATGCGGTTGAGCGGTGTGCCGAAGGATTCGCCATTGGTGCGCGAAAGATCCGTATGGCACAGCACGTCGTAGCTGAACCGGTCGCGGGCGAAGATGTTGGTCTTGAGGTTGCGGTTGTAGTTAAGCCAGTTGTCAGCCAGCTTCTTGGGGCAAAGTACCAACACGGATTTGTTCCGCAACTCGTAGTACTTGACCACGGACAGCGCAGTGAAGGTCTTGCCGAGACCGACGCTGTCGGCCAGGATGCAACCACTGTAGGTTTCCAGCTTGTTGATGATGCCGGTGGCAGCATCCTTCTGGTAGTTGAAAAGCTTATTCCAGATCAGCGTGTCCTGGTAGCCAGTGCGATCGTTGGGCAACACGTCTTCGTCGATGTCGTCGAGGAACTCGTTGAAGATGTTGTAGAGCATCAGGAAGTAGATGCTCTCGGGCGAGTTCTCCTGATAGACCGAGGCGATGTGCTCGCAGATCTGCTCAGTCACGTCCTCCAGTTTTTCTGAGTCGTTCCAAATCTGGTCGAACAGACTGAGGTAGGTAGCCACAAATGGTGTCTCGTCCATCTTGTTGACGAGATTGGACACAGCATTGCCTTGCTGGTAGCCGAGATCGACGGCGGTGAAGCCGTGCAGAGGCATATACGCCGTGTCGGTGCCGCCAGCCTGCACGCAAGCGAATTGCTGCATAGGCGCTTTGGTGCGGTTGCTGCGGAACGTGGCCTTGCGTCGTATCCAGTCGGCACACTCCTTGGCCACAGCGCGCTGGGTGAGCCTGTTGCGAAGCTGAATCTCGAACTCGCTGCCGTAGAGGCTGCGCTCGCGGTCGAGCTTTGGTATGTGGAACTCCTTGCGTTCCTTGCGAATTTTGTCGGTGACTTCGTTGGCCACAAAGGTGGGCGAGGTGAATATGAAATTCAGCTCGTCGAGCTTTTCCAGCTCGGCCTTCAGCGCCTCGAAGGCGTACATCGAAAAGCACGAGGCTGCGATCTTCAGGCGCGCGCCGGGCCTGAGGGTCTGCTTGAGATCGTCGCCCAGCAAGCGGCTGATGTTGTCGATCAGTTCCATCGTGTTCCCCTTACACTCGCATGATCCATTTCGCGCCTCGCCCCTTGCCCGTTGATTCGATCAACCCCTCTGATTTCATCGCCCGCAGCACTAGCCGCACCATGTCCCTGCTTACGCCCGGGCAGGCTTCTTCGATTTCGGAAATCGAAAACGGCAGAGTGCGTCCCAGGACTTCCGCGCGCACCCGGTCTCCTTTACTGCCACGGCCCCGCTCAATGGTGCCGACACGCTCCTCGAACTCGCGGTAGGCTCGTAGCAAGGCACCCCAGAAGTAGTCGAGCCAGGGCTTGACGTCATGTAGCCCCTGGTGCCAGCCCTGCGAGCTGGCTTCCAGCGTCTCGTAATAACCTTCCTTGGTTTCCTCGAAGATGCGTTCCAAACTGATGTAGCGACCCACGGCATAGTCGAAGTGGTAGAGCAGCAGCAGGGTCAACAAGCGGGACATGCGACCGTTGCCATCCGGGAAAGGGTGGATGCACAGGAAGTCGAGCATCGCCAGCGGCACCAGTACCAACGGGTCGGCCAGGTGCTGATCCAGTGCGGTAGCGTGGCGCCCTGTCAGATCAGCCATGGCCATCGGCGTGAGATGCGCAGCCACCGGCTGGAAGCGCAAACGCGAAGTGCCATC
Organism: Pseudomonadota bacterium; assembly: GCA_023427945.1. Classification (GTDB taxonomy): domain Bacteria; phylum Pseudomonadota; class Gammaproteobacteria; order Burkholderiales; family Burkholderiaceae_B; genus Schauerella. The sequence goes on from JAEYZR010000351.1 coordinate 5,325, forward strand.
CGGGTGACGCTCGACGATGTCGTTATTGGTGGCCTTCCAGCGCCCGCCCGCCTGCGGCATATAGCGGTACAGCAGGGTGTGGAGTTGCAGCACTACGCCCTCGCTGAAGGACATGTGCGCGGCCGATTCGTGGATCAGCGCCAGGGCGTCACGGTAGCCGGCGATCTCCTGTTCGGAGCGGCTCTTTGGTGTTGCGTTGCGGATGACCAGAGACTTCAGCCGCGAGGGCGCGACGACAACACCTTCCAGGCGGTTGGATGACTCGGTGGATTCGACTACCGCGATCTGGCGTAGCCCTTTGAGGGCTTCGGGCGACTGCGCTGCGTAGAGTTGCTGCTTGCCCTGGTACTCGCCCAGTGTGCGCAACGTGGCGGCCTGGATGCCATCGAAGCGAAGCGCGGCGAGGTACTCGGGTGTGAGCGAGTGCATGGAAATGTAAGCCCGGACTGTCTAAATGGGGAAATCATAGCTGTTAAATGGGGTATTTTCTATAGAAATACCTCATTATCAATGTTTGACTACCCCATTTCCTGAACATTGGACCGGTCGCGAGGAGCTGACATGGCTGACAGGGGAGGAAATGGGTGACATCAGTCCAAAAAACGGGGTAATCAATTAAAAACTGCCCCATTTATTTCATTGCCACCCCATTACAAGCGCCCAGCCTTCGGCAAAGGCAGAGCGGCAAGGAAACGGCACTCAAGGGACAACGGCCCTATCCAGAAAGGAAAAGGCCGTTCTGCCCACTCGCTGCTGCGATACCCGGCCAAACCGTCTCTATGCTGTGCCGCTGCCCTCCGCAGCACTCAGGTAGTCCGCCCAGTCCTGCAAAAGCGTCCTTCTCTGATCCAGCAGCAGCGCCTTGTTGTACGTCGCCCGCACCTTGTTGCTTTCCACGTGGGCAAGTTGCCGTTCAATTGCATCAGGCCGGTACCCGTTCTCATTGGCCCAGGTTGAAAAGGTCGTCCGCCAGCAATGCGGCGTCGTACCCCGGCCCAGGTTCATATCGCGCATGGCGTAGGTCAGCCGGTTGGGCGTAGTAAAACCCTTGCCGCTCCGGTGCGGGAACAGATAGCGGCCACCGCCCGTGATGCACTGCAAATCCTTCAGCACGGCAATGGCCTGCACCGACAACGGACTGACATGGTCACGCCGCGCTTTCATCTTCGCCGCAGGCCGACGCCAAAGCGCATCCTCAAAGTCGAACTCGTCCCACTCAGCATCCGCCGCTTCCCCTGGACGGCAGGCGGTCAGCGCAATCAGCCGCAGGCACAACGAAGTTTCCGGATAGCCCCGGTAGCCGCGCAACTCCTGATAGAACCTCTGGATTTGCTCTCGCGTCATCGCCGCCTTGCTCTCGCTGAACGGCACGCGTAGCAGCCCGCGCAGGCTGGGAATTGGATCGGCCTCAACCAGCCCACGCACCACCGCAAACTCAAAGATCGCCGAAAAATCACCTTTGACATGGATGGCCGCCCACGCACCATGTGCCTTGCATTCCTCCAGCAGAGGGCGGATCTGCTTCACGCCGATGTCGCTCATCGGCAACCCATCAAACTTCGGCGACAGGTACTTCCTGATACGGGATTCTTTCGTGCGGTAGGAACTGAGCGCAAAGACTGGCTTGATCTCGGCCAGGTACGCCTGCGCCACCTTGGCGAACGAGCTTTCCTTTGCGCGCTTGCGCTCCTCCAGCGCCTCCAGGTTGCGCTGCTTGACCTGCTGCCGCTCATGCGCAGGATGGATGCCTTGCTTGACCAACGCGCGCGCGTTCTCTCGGGCCGCACGTGCATCCGCAAGGCTTACTTGAGGAAAGCCGCCAATGGCAAAGAGGTTCTCCTTGCCTTGCAGGCGGTACTTCCACCGCCAGAGCTTGCCGCCGGTGGGCTTGACCAGCAGGAACAATCCCCCGCCGTCTGATAGTTTCCAATCTCGATCAGTCGATTTGGCCGACCTGACCTTGGCGTCAGTGAGTAGATTCTCGGGCATCGTTGGACTCCACTGCGGGGAGATGTACCCCCACGGTTGAACACGAGTACCCCCAACGCTACCCCCGAATTTTCTGGACCTCGATGAACAATAGGAACGCTCAGTAGACCGTATTGTTTACGCAACCCATTGATTCAAATGGGCTAACCTGTCCACCAAGCGCTACTGAGCGCCACCGAGATCCAGCAAAAATCGTCAGACGTTGAACAGGAAGTTCATCACGTCCCCATCCTGCACGATATATTCCTTGCCTTCGGCCCGCATCTTTCCGGCTTCCTTCGCACCCTGCTCGCCCTTGAACTGGATGAAGTCGTCATAGGCGATGGTTTGTGCGCGGATGAAACCCCGCTCGAAGTCGGTGTGGATCACACCCGCGGCCTGGGGACCCGTTGCGCCAATCGGCACGGTCCAGGCGCGCACTTCCTTCACCCCGGCGGTGAAGTAGGTCTGCAGACCAAGCAGCTTGAATGCGCCGCGGATCAGACGGTCCAGGCCGGGCTCCTCCATGCCCATGTCCGCCAGGAAGGCCTGGCGATCTTCGTCGGAGAGGTCGACGATCTCGGATTCGATCGAGGCGCAGATTGCCACGACCGGCGCGTTGCGGGCCTTGGCGAATTCGGTCAGGCGGTCGAGCATGGGGTTGTCAGTGAAACCGGTGTCGCTGACGTTGCCGACGTACATGGCGGGCTTGGCCGTGATGAAGCAGAGTTGGGCGATGTCGGCGAACTCTTCGCGGCTGAGGTCCAGCGTGCGCAAGGGCTTGGCTTCGTTCAGGTGCACCAGGCATTTTTCCAGTACGGCGACCAGGCGCTGGGCGTCCTTGTCGCCCGAGCGTGCCGTCTTGTTGTGGCGGTGCAGCGCTTTTTCTGCGGTCTGCAAATCGGCCAGGGCGAGTTCGGTTTCGATCACTTCGATATCGGAAATCGGATCGACCTTGCCTGCGACGTGCACGACGTTGTCATCTTCGAAGCAGCGCACGACGTTGACGATGGCGTCGGTTTCACGAATGTGGGCCAGGAACTGGTTGCCCAGGCCTTCGCCTTTGCTCGCTCCGGCAACCAGGCCGGCGATGTCCACGAACTCGACTGTGGCGGGCAGGACGCGTTCGGGCTTGACGATCTCGGCCAGCTTGAGCAGGCGGGGATCGGGCACTTCCACGACGCCGACGTTGGGCTCGATGGTGCAGAACGGATAGTTTTCGGCCGCAATGCCGGCGCGCGTGAGCGCATTGAAGAGGGTCGATTTGCCGACATTAGGCAAGCCGACGATGCCACATTGCAGTGCCATGAAATTCCTTAAGGTATAGCGGACTGTTGGGCGTGGCGGATCACCCGGGGATGGGGCCGCCGCGCAAGTCGCGGAAAACGTCGATTGTAGCCTCCCCTACGCCCGGACTCCACCGGGCGGGAGTGGGCGACCCTCACTGGGCCAGCTTGGCGGCCTCGGGCGCATAGGTGACGATCAGCCACACCAGCAGCAAGGGCCCCGCATTGAACAGTGCATGCAGGGCAACGGCGGCGCCGATGCCTCGGCGCATGCGCATCCAGCCCAGCACCAGCCCGGTCAGATACTGAGGCAGCACCAGTGCGGGCATGAGCCACCAAGGCATGGCGCCCAGGTTGAAGTTGTTCAGGTGCATGCCTGCAAAACCGAGCGCAGACAGATGAAAGGCCCATCCGAAACGCTGGCTGTAGTCGCGGCGCCAGTGAGTATCGCCCATGTAGGGGCGTGCGCGCAGCACACTGCGCCATGCCACGAAGATGCCCAGGACGAGCAGGCCTATGGTCCAGCCTTGGGGCCCCATGATCACGACGAACAGCATGAGCGGCACGAACCACAAGGCCTGCACCGGCCTGCGCAGCCCGTAGCGAAACGCAAGTTCTTCGACCAGAGGCGCCCACAGCAAGGCGGTGAGCCACGGCAGGTTGTGCAGGTCCATGCGATGCGCGCTGCCGCCGGCACTGGCTGCAGTGACAGCCAGGGGGCCGGTCACGAACAGATTGATGACCCAGAGCGCCAGCGCCCACTGGAACAGGCGCTTGAAGCTGATGCCTGCGCACCAGTCGGCCTGCCAACCATCGATCGGGATGGCGCCGGAGACTCGACCGGCCAGGCGACCCGACGGCGTGGGACGGCGCAGGAAACGCACGAAATCGCGCATCTCGTGCAGGAATGGCAGGCGGCTACGGACAGCAGTGACGATGGGCATGAAGAGATCTTAACGGCGATTGGACGTCAGGCCTCTTGCAACTGGCGCGCCGCCAGAGTGAAATCGCCCGCGATCATGGTGGACACCGCCACGCGGCTGCGGGTGATGACGCGATCGATGCCGTCCTGTTCCTCGCGTCGGGGGGCATGCAGGACAAAATCGGCAACGGGTTGCGCCAGATTCAAGGTGCGGGGGTGGCCGATGCCCACGCGCAACCGCCAGAAGTCTGGTGTTCCCAGGACGGCGTTGATGTCTTTCAGGCCGTTGTGCCCGGCGTTGCCGCCGCCCTGCTTGAGTTTGACCTGACCGGGCAGGAGATCGAGTTCGTCGTGCAGCACCAGGATCTGGGCGGGCGTGAACTTGAAGAATCGGGCCACCGCGCCTACGGCCAGGCCGGAGCGGTTCATGTAGGTGTTGGGCTTGAGCAGGACGACGTTCTCACCATCCACACGCGCGCGGGCGACCCAACCGGAGAACGCTTTTTCCAGGGTGAAGGTGCCGCGCAGATCGTCGGCAATATGGTCTGCCAGCCAGAAGCCGGCATTGTGCCGCGTGGTTTCGTATTGGGGGCCGGGATTGCCCAGCCCGACGATCAGACGGATAGGTGTCGTCATGGGTGAATTCTGCCTCAATAAAAAACCCTGCACGCGGCAGCCAGGGCGCCGGGCAGGGTCGATCGGATGACGTCATGCGCGGGTCGCGCGCACGTGACGTCGGCCTTAGGCTTCGGGTGCGGCTTTTTCGCCAGCTGCGTCATCACCCTCGTCCACTTCGGAAGGTGCGGAAGCCGTTGCCAGGACCAGGTCGCTTTCACCGCCGTGTGCAACAACGGTCACGCCGTTGGGCAACTTGATATCCGACAGATGCACGGGCGTGCCGACAATCAGGCCACCCAGATCGACTTCGATGAACTGGGGCAGGTTCTTGGGCAGGCACGATACTTCGAGCTCGGTCACCAGGTGGTTGACGATGGCGCTGTTCAGCTTGACAGCGGGCGAGGACTCTTCGTTGATGAAGTGCAGGGGCACCTTGGTGTGCAGCGCCTGGTTGGCAGCAACACGCTGGAAGTCCACGTGCAGAACTTGTTGCTTGTAGGCGTGCCATTGCACCGAACGCAGCAAAACCTGCTGACCCTTGCCATCGATTTCCAGGTCGAGAATCGACGAGTGGAATTGCTCTTTGCGCAGAGCGTGATAGATGTCGTTGTGGTCGAGCTCGATGTTTTGCGGCGTTGCGTCGCCGCCATAAACGATGGCGGGCACGCGGCCAGCGTGGCGCAGGCGGCGGCTCGCACTCGATCCCTGAACGCTACGCGAAGTGGCGGAAAATTTCATGGAAAACTCCAAAGCGTGGGTGGACGGGCCACCCGGTTATCAGACGCAGTGCACGAGATTGCACACTGCGGCTTTCGTTCTCCGCCGCGACCAGCGGAGGACAAAATCTGGGGGTGTGGATGTGAAGATCAGTCCACGAACAACGAGCTGACCGATTCGGCATTCGAAATGCGCAGAATGGTCTCGCCCAACAAACCGGCACACGACAGCTGGCGGATCTTGCCGCAGGCTTGTGCGTCGGCGTCCAGGGGGATCGTGTCGGTCACCACGAGCTCGTCGAGTTCGGAGGTGGCGATGCGCTCGACCGCTCCGCCGGACAGGACGGGATGGGTGCAATAAGCATAGACGTTCTTGGCGCCGCGCTCTTTCAGGGCAACGGCTGCCTTGCACAGCGTACCGGCGGTATCGACCATGTCGTCCATGATGACGCAGGTACGACCATCGACTTCACCGATGATGTTCATGACTTCGGACACGTTGGCACGCGGGCGACGCTTGTCGATGATGGCCAGTTCCGCTTCCAGCGGTTTGGCCAGAGCACGTGCGCGGACCACGCCGCCGATGTCGGGCGAGACGACCACGAGATCGTCGAAGTTGCGGCGGCCGATGTCGCTGAGCAGAATCGATCCGGCGTAGATGTTGTCTACCGGAATGTCGAAAAAGCCCTGGATCTGGTCGGCATGCAGGTCCATCGTGAGCACACGATCGACACCTGCAACCTGCAGCATGTTGGCCACGACCTTGGCCGAGATCGACACACGCGCCGAACGCGGGCGGCGATCCTGGCGGGCATAGCCGAAATAGGGAATGGCAGCGGTGATGCGGCCGGCCGAGGCGCGGCGCAGTGCGTCGACCATCACCATGATTTCCATGAGATTGTCGTTGGTAGGCGCACAGGTGGGCTGCAGCACGAAGACGTCCTTGCCGCGCACGTTCTCGTTGATCTCGACCATGACTTCGCCGTCGGAGAAACGACCCACGGTCATCTTGCCCAGAGACATGTCAAGATGATTGACCACGTCGACCGCCAACCGGGTGTTGGCGGTACCGGTGAAAATCATGAAGCTATCGTTAGGCATGATAGAGAGCAGAATTTAGATACTGGCAAGTCGCCAGAGTACGGAAGAACGCGCGTAGCGCGACGATAAAACAGAGACAACAATAAAAAAGCTGCTGAACCGCGGGCCGGTGGTAAGACTGGCAGGTTCAACAGCTTTTTATGAATTCAGGGCTGGGGAGGAAGGATTCGAACCTTCGCATGCTGGAATCAAAATCCAGTGCCTTAACCAACTTGGCGACTCCCCAACTAATTAGCGATCCAGTTCAACAGTGGGTGTTCCGGGAGGCCAGGACATGCCTGAACAAGTCGAAAACCCTTTGCGTCACTTTCACTGCCGACCTGCATTGTAGCGTGTATATCACGTACAACTTCCTGCTTGATCTGTACTGCCTGCATCATGTCGCGGCATTGCACAAACACACATGCGCCAGAGCCCGACATTCTGACAACCGGCACGAAGGACGCTTCGACATTGCTGCCTGCACCAACTTCCTGCCGACCTTCTTCCGCTTCACCTGCGTGCTGCACATCACCTGTCGCAAGCACCGCACTCACGCTACGTTCGAGAACCCTGATCGCGGTGCGAATTTCCGGATACAACCGGCTAGCCACACTTTCCAGATCGTTTCTGCCAAACGCTGCAGATGGGTGAGTAAGGAAGTCCGTTATTCTGATCGAATTTGAATCGCGTGTCAAATCTTCTGCGCGAAAAATTTCCTGCGTGGGCACACTCGCGTGTGGCTGGGCCACGACAAAAGCGCGCGCGGGCACCTCGACTGCGGTCAATTTTTCGCCGACGCCTTCGGCAAAAGCGGTCTGACCGAAAATAAACACGGGAACATCTGCCCCAAGTGTCAGGCCGATGTCCATGAGCGCCTGGCGACTCAGCCCGCAGCCCCACAGGCGGTTCAGCGCAATGAGCGTGGTAGCGGCATCGCTGGAGCCGCCGCCCAGCCCGCCGCCGGTGGGTATCCGCTTGATCAGCGTGATGTCGACACCGGCACTCACGCCCGCAGCCTGCTGCAGGGCACGAGCGGCGCGCAGCGTCAGGTCGTCCTGCTCAGCCACCCCGGGCACATCGACCGAACGGGAAATCCGGCCATCGGCGCGCCGGTCGAAATGCAGCGTGTCAGCCAGGTCTATGAACTGAAAAACCGACTGCAGCAGGTGGTAGCCATCTGCACGCCGCCCCACGA
>JAEYZR010000022.1 GCA_023427945.1 Pseudomonadota bacterium
CTATGAGGGTGCTGATGTCTGGCGCAAACATGCAGATCGCCGACCCCACCACGAAGACGGCCAACCCCCCCAGCAGCACCGGCCTGCGCCCATAGCGGTCGGAGATCGGACCGATGATGAGCTGACCCACGGCAATGGCCGCGATATAGACCGACAGCGTGAACTGGATCGAGGCATAGTCCACCTGCAGCATGTGCGCCATGCCGGGCATGGAAGGCAGATAGAGATTGATGCCCAGCGGGCTGACCGCAGCCACCATGACCAGCAGCAAGATGAAGCTGGGCCGCGCAGGCGCATTGGCCGGGCCGTGGCTTGCGTGCGAAGGTTGGGGCGTTGCGCGCTGCATGACGTGTCCAGGCAAAAGGTCGATTCTACCCGCGTGTCATCCGGGAGTTCGTCGCGGTCGACGGGGGTCGTGTTGCGGCTTGCACCGCCAACATGTCTGCTTGTATTATCTTCAATACAAGTTGGATTGCCCGCAGCCAGGACCAGGGCGATCCTTGTCCAGAAAAAAATCATCCGGAGACAAATCATGCATTTCATCGGACGCGCCGCGACGGCATGTGCCTCGGCCCTCGCGCTTGGCATCGCCCTCCTTCCCCCAGCACAAGCCCAACAGAACGCGGTGCGCCTGGTCGTAGGCGCCACGCCAGGCGGTACCACCGACACGGTCGCGCGCAGCATTGCCGTGCACATGAGCAAGGAGCTCAAGCAGACCGTCGTGGTCGAAAACAAACCCGGTGCCGGCGGCAACATCGCCGCGGACTACGTGGCCAAAAGCACGCCCGACGGCAAGACACTGCTGGTCAGCTTCAACAGCTTTTCCATCAACCCCAGCCTCTACCCTTCCCTGCCCTTCGATACCATCGCCGACTTCACGCCCATCAGCATGCTGGCCACGGTTCCCAGCGTACTGGTGGTGCGCAAGAATTTTCCGGCCAACAACGTGGCCGAGCTGATCGAACTGGCCAAGAAAAATCCCGGCAAATACACGATGGCGCTGGGCGGCATCGGTTCATCGCTGCACATGGCGGGCGACCGCATGAAGATGATGGCCGGCATCGACATGCTGAACGTCCCGTACAAGGGAACGTCGCCTGCCGTGACCGATCTGCTGGGAGGACAGGTGGACATGATGTTTGCCAGCTCGCTCAACGTCATGCCCCATCTGAAGAGCGGCGCGGTGCGCGCACTCGGTGTGAGCAGCCCCATGCCGCTGAAGGAATTCCCAGGTGTACCGGCCATCGCCGAAACGATTCCCGATTTTGAATCGACGGCCTGGTTCGCCATGTTCGCGCCCGCAGGCCTGCCCGCCGAAACGCAGGCCGCGCTGAACCAGGCGGTGCGCAAGGCCACCGAAGCGCCGCAGTTCCGCGAGATGCTGGAAGTGGACTCGGCCAGAGCCGTCAGCACCACGCCGCAAGAGCTGGCCGATTACCTCAAGCAGGACATTGCGCGTTACGCTGAGGTCGTCAAGTTCACAGGCGCCACTTCGCAATAGGCCACAATGACCACCAGCCCGCTTCCGCTCTATCACAAGGTTTATCTGCTGCTCAAGCAAAAGCTCAGCACCCAGGGCTTTCCGGTGGAATTACCCATGCCGGGCGAGACGACGCTGGCCACCGAGTACGGTGTCTCCCGCCTGACGATCCGGCGCTCGCTGCAGGCCCTGCAGGCAGAAGGACTGATAGAGCGGCGCCAGGGGCGCGGCACCTTCGTTACGGCCGGATACCCGCTGACCCGCCCGCATCGCGACAGCAACATGGATGCGTTGATGACGCACCTTGCCGATATGGGCATGCAGACCAAGGTGCGCCTGCTGGAGCAGACCAACGTGGCTGCCCCCCTCGACGTGGCGCAACGCATGGGGCTGGCGCCGGGAACACAGGTTCATTTTGCGCGGCGGGTGCGCAGCTATGAAAACGCGCCCTTTTCCTTGCTGACCACGTATGTTCCAAAAGACCTTGGCCAGCGCATCAGCCGGCGCGATCTGGGCAGCAAACCGCTATTGACCATCTTTCGGGAGCTGGGTGTACAGATTGCCGGTGCCGAGCAATCGCTCTCGGCAACCCTGGCCGACCCCTTGTGCGCCGAGCCGCTGGACGTGCCGGTAGGCTCGGCCCTGCTGCGCGTGCGCCGCGCGGTGCGCGATGTATCGGGCCGCGTCGTCGAATATCTCGATGCGGTCTATCGTCCGGACCGCTACGAATACCGCATGGAAATGCAGGCGCATGAAACGCCCGGCTCTCCCACGTGGCTACCCTGCGGCGTGCCTGGCAGCGCGTAGCTCAAACTTTTTTGCGAGACATCACATGGCCGCACAAACACTTGCCCAGAAGTTGCTGGCGCATGCCGCCGGCAAGTCCAGCGTAGAAGTGAACGACATCGTGAATTGCCGCGTCGATCTGGCGATGTTCCACGATTCCGGCGGCCCGCGCCGACTCAAACCCATGCTCGAAGCACTGGGCACCGGCATATGGGACCGTTCCAAGGTCGTCCTGGTGATGGATCACTACGTGCCCGAAGCCGACGACGACTCACGCCGCATCGTGCGCATTGCACGCGACTGGGCGCGGGAGCAGGATCTTCCTCACGTCTACGACTCGGTCGGCATCTGCCATGTCGTGCTGCCTGAGCGCGGGCATCTGCGCCCCGGCATGCTGTGCGTGGGCGGGGACTCACACTCGCCTACAGGCGGCGCATTCGGCGCCTACATGTTCGGCGTGGGCAGTACCGAAATGCTCGGTGTAGTGGCCAGCGGTGAAATCTGGGTACGTGTGCCGGAAACACTGGACATGCGCTGGCACGGCCAACTGCGCGAAGGCGTCAGCGCCAAGGACATGATGCTGCACATGGTGGGCCGTTTCGGCATGAACGGCGGGCGTTACCAGGCCGTGGAATTCAGTGGCAGCGCCGTGCGGGCGCTGTCCATGCAGGAGCGCATGACACTGTCGAACATGGCCGCCGAGATGGGTGCCCAGGCGGGCCTGGTCGCCCCCGACCAGACGACACGACGTTATCTGCAGACGGTAGGCGTGCCCGACGCGGACATCGATGTCGATCGCTGGCAATCGGATCCTGGCGCCCAGGTCGAACGTCACGAATTCGATGCCGACACCCTGGCCCCGCAAGTCGCGCTGCCGCACAGTCCAGCCAATGCACGCGATGTCGACCAGTGCAGCGGCACTCCGGTCCAGGTCGCCTATATCGGCGCCTGTACGGGCGCGAAGCTGGATGATCTGCGTGCCGTCGCACGTGTCCTGCGCGGGCACCGCGTGGCAGCGGGCACCCAGCTGATGGTCGCGCCTGCCAGCCAGCGGGACCAGGAACAGGCCGAACGCGAAGGCGTCATGGCCACGCTGATGGACGCGGGCGCCAACCTTCTGCCGAACTCCTGCGGCGCGTGCTCGGGGTATGGCGGGTCCATTGCCGAAGGGACGAACGTCATCGCCACCACCGCACGTAACTTCAAGGGCCGCATGGGTGCGGCCACGGCCCAGGTCTACCTGGCCTCCCCCTATACCGTTGCCGCATCGGCCATTGCCGGCCAGATCACCGACCCGCGCGAGGTGCTGGCATGACCCATCGCGTATGGCGCGTCGGAGCAGACGTGGACACCGACCAGCTGGCGCCCGGCGCCTACATGAAACTCGGTATCGAGGACATCGCACGCCACTGCCTGGAGCGCGTGCGACCTGAATTCGCCGGCTCGGTAAGTCCTGGCGATGTACTGGTGGCGGGGCCGAATTTCGGCATCGGTTCCTCGCGTGAACAGGCCGCGGCGGCACTGGTCACGCTCGGCGTGCGCGCCGTGATCGCACCGAGTTTCAGCGGCCTGTATTTCCGCAATGCATTCAACGTCGGACTGTTGCTGCTGACGTGCCCCGAAGCCGAGTCGCTGCAGGAAGGCGACCAGATCACCCTCGACCTGAACACCCCCCAGGTCACCGGCCCCGACGGCCGCACGCTGCCCTGCGCACCCATCCCGGATTTCCTGCTCGACATGGTGCAGGCAGGCGGGCTGATGATGCAGTTGAAGAAACGACTGGCCGACGGCAGCCTTACCCGACACCCGATGAGACGATCATGAAAAACTCACCTCTGAAGCAAGCCCTGGCCGACAAACGCTGCGTGCTGGCACCAGGCGTCTACGACACACTGTCGGCGCTCATCGCCGAACAGGCCGGGTTCGATACGGTCTACCTGTCGGGCGCATCCATCGCCTACTCCCTGATGGGCAAATCGGACGTGGGCCTGACCACCTACACCGAGGTACTCGACACCCTCAACCACATCACCGAACGCGTGAACTGCTCGGTGATCGTCGATGGCGACACAGGCTTTGGCAATGCACTGAACGTGCAGCGCACGGTCAAGGGTTTCGAGCGCGCAGGCGCCGCCATGATCCAGCTCGAAGACCAGGGTTTTCCCAAGCGCTGCGGCCACCTGGCGGGCAAGAGCGTGGTGCCCGCAGCAGAGATGTGCGGCAAACTCAAGGCTGCACTGGATGCACGCACGAGCGAGAACACACTGATCCTCGCCCGCACCGACGCCGTGGCCGTCGAAGGCCTGGACGCAGCCCTGGAACGCGCCGAGCAATACCTGGCATGCGGTGTCGATGCGATCTTCGTGGAGGCATTGCGCTCTTCCGATCAACTGGATGCGGCGTGCGCCCGCTTCGCCTCGCGCACCGCATTGCTCGCCAACATGATCGAGGGCGGGCTCACGCCGATGGAGAGCACCGATGCGCTGGCGGCACGGGGTTTCCAGATCGTGATCTTTCCGGGCGGCACGGCACGCGCCGTGGCGCACACGCTGCAAGGCTACTACGCCAGCCTGCGCCAACATGGAACCACCGCGCCCTGGCGCGAAAAGATGCTGGACTTCGACCAGTTGAACGACGTGATCGGCACGCCGGATCTGATGAAGACAGCCGCCCGGTACAGCTGATATGTGGATCAGGGAGGGGTGGGCGCAGTCCCCGCTCCCTATTCCGGCCTGATACCGGCGGCGTTGATCACCCGGCCCCACATCTTGTATTGCTCGGTCTGGAAAGTGTCCAGTTCTGCCGACGTGGATGTCCAGGCCTCGGTCGCCGACTGCTTGAAAAAGGTGCCTGCCTGCGGGCTCTTGCTGGCTGACACCAACAGGTCACGCAGTTGCTGAGCCACATCGGCAGGCGCATGGGCGGGCAGATAGGCGGCGAACCAGTAACCGATGTCGTAGCCCCTGATACCGGCCTGCTCCAGCGTGGGTACCTCGGGAAGCTGGATCAATCGTGTCGCCGTCGACGCCCCCAGCGGATGGAGTTTTCCCGCCTGAATCTGGGGCAAGCCGGTGACGGTATCGATCACCATCATGTCGATGTGTCCGCCCAGAAGATCGTTCAGTGCGGCCGGATTGCTGTTGTACCCCACCCAGGAAATGTCGGTGCCACTGAGCTGTTTGAACAGCTCCGCAGCCATGCGGCTGGATGAGTTGCCGCTTCCAAAAGTGAGTTTTCCGGGGTCTTTCTTCGCCACCCGGATCAGGTCCTCGACAGTTCGGTAGGGCGAATCCGCACGAACCACGAGCACCATTCCTCCGCGCCCCAGCGACGTCAAAGGCGTGAAATCCTTGATCGGATCGTAGGGCAGGGACTTGAAAAAATGCGGATTGGCCGCCTGAGTCGTGTTGGTGGTGATCAACACGGTGTAGCCA
>JAEYZR010000174.1 GCA_023427945.1 Pseudomonadota bacterium
GACACGCGCCTGTGCGTGGCGCGCGCCCTGACCACTCCCGAGGAGTTTGTCGTGACCCACGCCGTGCGGGACTGGAAAAAGAAGGCCGCGCCCATGCTGGACAAGCAACCGACCCTCTTTTTGTTCCTGGCGCGCTAGGCCCATGCCTGCAAGGCTCCTGCGCACACGCCCCGCTCTCGCCTGGCTTCATCGAGGAGCGGCTTGCGCATGCGTGGCAGTCACATTGGCAGGGTGTGCGTCGAATGCGCCCAGGGCCCTGGACATCGACACCTCACTCCAGGCCAAGGCCCACAGCAGCCGGGTGCAGTACATCGTCGTGCACTACACGGCAGCATCGCTGGCCCGTTCGATCTCACTACTGACCACCTCGAAGGTGAGCGCCCACTATTTGATCACCGACGAACCTCGACCCCGCATCATGCGACTGGTCGACGAGTCGCGTTCTGCCTGGCATGCCGGGCACAGCGCCTGGTTTGGCCGGTCGTGGCTGAACGCAAACGCGATCGGCATCGAAATCGTGAACGACGGCTACACAAAGGACGCTGAGGGCAACCGCCAGTGGACGCCCTACTCCGAGGCCCAGATCGAACGCACGATCGCACTGATCAGGGATATTGCCCATCGCCACGACATCTCACCTGAAAACATCGTCGGACATAGCGACATCGCGCCACAACGCAAGGTGGACCCCGGCCCCCTGTTCCCCTGGAACCGGCTGGCTGAGGCGGGCTTGGGCCGCTGGTTCGATCCGGCCGTCATGCAGCAGACTCGCGCGCAGTTGCAGGCGACAAGCGGCACACCAGATGTGCTCTGGTTTCAGTGCATGCTTCAGTCAGCGGGTTACGAGGTTGCCCAGCATGGCGTGCTGGACGACGCCACCCGGCGGGTACTGGCCGCATTCCAGATGCATTACCGGCCGCAGGTTCATGACGGGCAACCCGATCAGGAGACCGCGGCCATCCTGATGGCCCTGCCGGCGCTGGCGGGCGAACCCAGGATCAGCGGCGCGAGCTTTCAGACTGACGACGACGTGCCATGACATGGGCGCCCACGCGCCAGCCAAGCAAAATCGCGAGCACCGCGCCATACACCACAGGGTCGAAAAAATCGTTCTTGCCCGCCTTGTGCCACCACAAATGCAGAATGGCCAGCAGACCAATCGCATACACCGCACGGTGCAGACGCTGCCAGTTGCGCCCCAGGCGCCGCATCGCACCCTGAGTGGACGTGAGCGCAAGCGCAGTCATCAGCACGAAGGCCGCGAAGCCCGCGGTTATGAATGGGCGATCAATGACGTCCTGCACCATGAACGCAGCATCCAGCGCGCGATCCCACCAAGCCCATGCCGAGAAGTGGAGAAAGGCGTAGAAAAAGGCAAACAACCCGCACATCCTGCGCATGCGCACCAAAGCGGGCTGAACCAGGATGCGCCGCAAGGGTGTGATGCCCAGGGTAATCAACAGCCAGACCAGCGCCCAGGTGCCAGAGGAGCGCGTCAGGAACTCCACGGGGTTGGCAGTCAGACTATTTTCAACACCCAGCCAGATCCACCTTGCAACGGGAAAAAGCCCCCACGCGAACAACAACGGCTTGGCACGCGAAACGCTCTTGGCAGACCAGGCCGCGCCCAGCGGTCCGGTGGCGGGGCGATGGGCGCCGGGTTGAGGATTTGCCATTGGCCTGGACTCAGAAGTTGGTGCGCAGATCCATGCCCTGATAGAGCGACGCGACCTGGTCGGCGTAACCGTTGAACATCAAGGTCTTTCTCTTGGGCGTAAAAAAACCATCCTCGCCGATACGTCGCTCAGTCGCCTGACTCCATCGGGGATGCGGAACATCCGGATTGACGTTCGCGTAGTAGCCATACTCGTTGGCAGCGGCCTTGATCCAGGATGTGGCGGGCTGTTTTTCGACAAACCGGATCTTGACCAGTGACTTGGCCGACTTGAAGCCGTACTTCCAGGGCACCACCAGACGCAGCGGGGCTCCATTCTGATTGGGCAGCACCCGTCCGTAAACGCCAAAGCTGAGCAGCGTCAAGGGATGCATGGCCTCGTCCAGGCGCAGCGATTCGGAGTAAGGCCAATCCAGCACCCGACTGCGCACACCGCGCATGTTCTCAGGCTGAACGTCGGTGAAGAATTCGACGAACTTGGCATTGCCGGTGGGTTCGACCTGGCGGATCAACGCGGCGAGTGAGTAACCCACCCACGGAATCACCATCGACCAGCCCTCTACGCAGCGCAGGCGATACACACGCTCCTCCATGGGAGCGAGCTTGAGCAGCTCATCGATGTCATAGCGCCGCGGCTTGCCCACCTCGCCTTCGACGGAAACGGTCCAGGGCCGGGTCTGCAAACTATGGGCATACCGGGCAGGATCCCCCTTATCCAGGCCGAACTCGTAATAGTTGTTATAGGAGGTCACGTCCTCGAAAGGCGTTTGTTTCTCCATCACCGAGAATTCGGGATTCGATTTAGCCTGCAACGCCGGAAAATCGTCCATGCCGGCCGCCTTGGCGTTGCGCAAACCCAGACTTGCGCCCACTCCGACCAACGCCGCGCCAGCCCCCATCTGGGTCAGCAGACGACGCCGCTCTTGCCATACCGCTTCCGGCGTGATGTCACTGGCTCTCAGGCGTTCAATGTCGACACTCATGGCCCAACCCTCCTGGCGCCTGCCCAACTCGGGCAAGCCTATTTGATATGGACAGCCGACGCGACACGTGGCATCAGCCATTCTCGTAATTCGGACACACTGTTGACCATCCCGAGCGGCGAGCAGGCTCGCAATTCGGCCACGCTATGGGCACCGTAGGTCACCGCCACGGCATCCACCCCTGCATTGGCCGCCATCTGAAGATCGTGCGAAGTATCGCCAATCATCACAACCTTGGCCGGTTCGACATTCAAAGCTTCCATCAGTTCAAACAACATGGCGGGGTGGGGCTTGCTGAACGTTTCGTCGGCACAGCGCGTACTGTCGAAAGCATTTACCAGACCCGTGGATTTGAGCGCCCGATCCAGCCCGACCCGGCTTTTTCCCGTGGCCACCGCCAACATCACACCCATGCCCGCCAGGCTGGCAAGCAGTTCGCCCGCACCGTCGAACAGTTTGAGATCGGGGTCGCGAAGCAGGTAATGAATGCGATAGCGCGCCAGAAACGCCGGCACATCACGGTCGGTGAGATCAGGGACGGCGCTGCGCAAGGCACTTTCCAGCGACAGGCCAATCACCCAACTGGCATTTTCGGCAGGCGGAACCGGAAGATTCATGTCCCGGCAAGCGGCCTGGATGGCGGCCACAATGCTGTGGGTGGAATCCATCAGCGTGCCATCCCAGTCGAAGACCACCAGCGAATACTTCATGTCATGACTCCAAAATGTTCAGGAGGTCGCGGCACGCGCGCGGCAATTCGGCTTTCAGCGTGAGCGGCTCTCCGGTAAGAGGGTGTTTGATGTCGAGCTGGTGCGCGTGCAGGAACATGCGCGAGAACCCCAGCGCCGACACCTGCGCACGAATCGCGTCGTCACCGTACTTGTCGTCGCCCACGATGGGGAATCCGCTGGCGGCCAGATGCACCCGGATCTGGTGCGTGCGCCCCGTGCGAAGCTCGGCGCCGACCAGGCTGAACTGACCAAACCGCTTGACCAGCGTGACGATGGTGTGCGCGGGCACCCCCGCATCGTCGACCCGCACGCGACGCTCTCCGGTAACGGTGTTCCATTTGAGCAGGGGCAACCGGATGTGCTGGCGGTCGTTCTGCCAGTCGCCCTGAACCAGGGCCAGATAGCGCTTGCCGCCCTCGCCGGCTCGCATGGCGGCATGCAGGGCCAGCAGGGCGTTGCGCTTCTTGCCGATCATGAGCAATCCCGACGTATCGCGATCGAGTCGATGGGCGAGCTCCAGAAATTTTGCCTCGGGCCGTGCCGCCCGTAATTGTTCGATCACACCAAAGGAC
>JAEYZR010000189.1 GCA_023427945.1 Pseudomonadota bacterium
GCCGTCTCTTTCAATCCGCCTGCCATGGCCAGCAGTTCCAGCAGGCTCAACCGTCCTTCCAGCGGGTAGCGGCCCGGGCGCATGACTTCACCCAGAATCGACGTCATCTGGCTGCGGACTTGCAACACTTCGACGGACACTTGAGGGTCCTGCAAGTAGTTCTTGCTGCGCAGACCTGCGGCAATCCGCAAGGCAATCGTGGAGGGCGACGTTCCCGCCACCGAAATGGATCCCACGACCGGCACGACGATGTCGCCCGCCACACTGACAGTGATGGTGGCTGACAGGTCAGGTTGGCCGAACACGACGATCTGCAAGGTGTCGCCAGGTCCCACGGTGGCGATGCCGCCTACTGGGCGTTGAGCCGGCTGTGCACGGCCAGGTGCCGAGGGCACGCTGCCTGCGGGGACATCGGGCAGTGCCGCAGACATGCTCGGATTGCCGAAGACTGCAGCATTGGCGCCTCCCGATGCGCCGTCGCTCACTGGCAAGGCCGCCGGGTTATAGGTGCCTTGCTGCGCCCAGGCGGGGCGCGCCAGCGCCCCGAGACACAGGGCAAAGAGCAGGGCCAACAGCAGCAGCCCTTTGGACAGGACGGGAAATTTATCAGCACCGGACAATGCGGACTCCTATTGAACGAACAGCAGCACGCATGCGGTAATGCGCTAGACCCAAGATTTTCCTGTCTTTTACAGGATTTGGGCAGGGACGTATTTCTATGTTGTATGTTAACAACTGGTGGTCGATATTTATCCGTTTCGAGTGCGATAAGCTTTCAGCACCTTGGCGTGATGCCCGATATCATGTGCCCACCCTCTAATTGCCCTGGGCTGCCGTGACAAAATCTCTACCGAAGGCTCACCTTTTTGATCTGGACATCGCGGCTGCGACCTTCGATGAGGCCAATGCGGCACTCGTGCGCGCCGCCACGCAGCGCACTGGTACATCGGGTGCCCATGTCGTGGTCACTCCCAATATCGATCACCTTGTGCGTCTCGACAAAGCCGATCCGGCCTTTCGCACCATGTATGCCCAGGCCGACTTCATTTTTGCCGACGGCATGCCGGTCGTGTGGGCGAGCAGGCTGCTGGGCAAGCCGCTGCCCGCGCGCGTGACCGGTGCCGACCTGTTCGTTTCGCTGTGCAAAAGCGCTGCTGATCAAGACTTGCGTGTGCTTGTGGTGGGTGGAATGCCAGGCACCGAAGTCGAATTGCTGGCGCGTTTCGCCCAATACTATCCAGGGCTGCAGGTCGACATCATGTGTCCGTCCATGCGCTTCGATCCTTTGGGAGCCGAAGGCCAGGCTGCAGCCGATCGCGCCCGCGCATTCGATGCCGACATCGTCTTTGTCTGCGTGGGCATGCCCAAGCAGGAGCGGTGGGCCTTCCATCATGCACCCGAACTCACGCACGGTGTCGTGTTGTGTGTAGGTGCTGCCATGGAATTCGCACTTGGTTATAAAAAACGTGCGCCGTCATGGATGCAGAAATCCGGCACCGAGTGGCTCTGGCGCCTGTTCTCCGATCCGGGGCGCCTGTGGCGTCGCTACCTGGTGGAAGACCCTAAATTTGTCCTGCTCTGCTGGCGGGAGTGGAGAAAAAACCGCAATGAACGCTAATCCTCTCAACCCGCCGTCAGGCGAAAAGCCTGAGTCCAGCGTCCCTGCGACGCCTCAATCCGACCAGCCCACGGCTGCACCATCCGACTTGCCCGGTGCGCCCGTTTCCGATGCACGCCCAACGGTGCCCATCGTGCTGGTCTCGCCTGTGCGCGACGAAGAGAAACTCATTCGCCTGACGCTGGATTCCGTGGTGGCGCAAACGGTATTACCCGTCGAATGGGTGATCGTGGATGACGGCTCGAAAGACCGTACTGCCGAGATCGTGCTCGAATATGCCGCCAAGCATCCTTTCATCCGACTGGTTCGCCGCCCTGACCGGGGTTTCCGCAAGGTCGGTGGCGGTGTCGTGGCTGCGTTCAAGTTCGGCGAATCGCAGATCGTCACGCCCGATTATCAGTATGTTGCCAAGCTCGATGGTGATCTGTCGTTCGGCCCGCGTTACCTGGAACTCATGCTCGAGCGCTTTGCGGCCGATCCGAAGCTGGCGGCCGTCTCGGGAAAAGTGTTTCGCAGCGAAGACGGCAAGCTGGTCGAAGAGTTCATCATCGACGAACAGGTGGCAGGAAACTTCAAGCTCTATCGTCGTGATGCTTTTGCTGACATCGGGGGGTTTGTCGAAGAGGTCATGTGGGATGGCATCGACACCCATATGTCGCGCATGAAAGGCTACAACACCCTGAGTTTCTACGATCCGCAAGCCTGGATGTTGCACCACAGGCTGATGGGGTCGTCCGATCGCAACGTCTACAAAGGCCGGTTGCGCTGGGGGCGTGGCATCTGGTTCATGGGTTATCACCCTTTGTATGCCTTGGCCTCGGGCGTGTTTCGCATGCGCGAAAAGCCCTTGATCATCGGCGGGATCCTGATTTTCGCCGGCTATGTGGGCGCTGCCATGACCAACAAGCCGCGTTATGAAAACCTTGAATTCCGCCGCTATCTGCAGAACTGGCAGATGGGCGAACTGCGCAAGCTGGCTTTGGGACGGCACAAGCACGAACACAAGAGCGGTCAGCCCTGAGTGGGAGCTCGTCTGAGGGGCCGAGGATGCCCGCCATTACGTTAAACGGGCACTGCTACTACTAGTATAAAGTCTCATCTTGTACTAGCTTAGAGGGCGGCGCATAATTTTGGAATGACGCACCGATTGTCGGTGCGCATTCACGTTGCGAGTAGTTATGGCTCAGACCCTCTACGACAAACTTTGGCAGGACCATGTCGTTCATCAAGAATCGGACGGCACCTGTTTGCTCTATATCGATCGTCACCTCCTGCACGAGGTGACCAGCCCTCAGGCGTTCGAGGGTCTGTCGCTGGCCGGGCGCAAGCCCTGGCGTCTGTCGGCCAACCTGGCCGTGGCCGACCACAACGTGCCCACCATCAATCGCAATCAAGGCATTGACGATCCGATCTCCAAACTCCAGGTCGATACCCTGGATGACAACTGCGAAAAATTCGGGATCACTGAATTCCGCATGAACGACCAGCGTCAGGGCAT
Organism: Pseudomonadota bacterium; assembly: GCA_023427945.1. Taxonomy (GTDB): domain Bacteria; phylum Pseudomonadota; class Gammaproteobacteria; order Burkholderiales; family Burkholderiaceae_B; genus Schauerella. Next base: position 3,117 of record JAEYZR010000189.1, read on the forward strand.
CGTGCATGTCATCGGACCCGAGCAGGGCGCAACCCTGCCAGGCATGACGGTGGTCTGTGGCGACTCCCACACTAGTACGCACGGGGCTTTTGGCGCCCTGGCATTCGGCATTGGCACCTCGGAAGTCGAGCACGTCCTGGCTACGCAGACGCTGCTGATGAAAAAGGCCAAGAACATGCTGGTCAAGGTCGAAGGCGATCTGCCCAGGGGCTGTACCGCCAAGGATCTCGTACTGCACGTCATCGGCGTCATCGGCACCGCCGGAGGCACGGGTTCGGCCATCGAGTTTGCCGGTAGCGCCGTGCGCGGCCTGTCAGTGGAAGGGCGCATGACCGTGTGCAACATGGCCATCGAAGCCGGCGCACGTTCGGGCATGGTGGCCGTCGACGACAAGACCATCGAGTATTTCCGCGGCCGCCCCTATGCGCCCAAGGGCGTGCTCTGGGATCACGCGGTCCAGTTCTGGCGCGGGTTGCACAGCGACCCTGGCGCCAAGTTCGACCGTGTGGTGGAAATCAACGCCAGTGATATCAAGCCGCAGGTCAGTTGGGGCACTTCGCCGGAAATGGTGTTGCCCGTCGATGGACGCGTACCCGATCCCGATCGCGAAAAAGACGACGTACGGCGCAACGGCATGGTGCGCGCGCTCGAATACATGGGCCTGAAACCCAACACCGCCCTGGTGGACATCAAGGTTGACCGTGTGTTCATCGGCTCGTGTACGAATTCGCGCATAGAAGATCTGCGGGCTGCTGCTGCCGTGGCGCGTGGCAAGCACGTGGCCTCCAACGTGCGGCAGGCCATGGTGGTGCCGGGCTCTGGTCTGGTGAAATTGCAAGCCGAACAGGAAGGGCTGCACAAGATATTCATCGAGGCGGGCTTCGAATGGCGCGAGCCAGGTTGCTCGATGTGCCTGGCCATGAATGCCGATCGCCTCGAACCGGGCGAGCGTTGCGCCTCCACGTCCAATCGCAATTTCGAAGGCCGACAAGGGCAGGGCGGGCGCACACACCTGGTCAGCCCGGCGATGGCTGCAGCTGCCGCATGCGCGGGTCATTTCGTCGACGTCAGAAACTTTCGATAGGAAAAAACATGGAAGCCTTCACAACTCTCGATGGCCTGGTCGCGCCGCTCGATCGTGAAAATGTAGACACCGACCTGATCATCCCCAAGCAGTTCCTGAAATCCATCAAGCGTTCGGGCTTTGGTCCCAACCTGTTTGATGAACTGCGTTATCTGGATCACGGCGAGCCCGGCATGGACAACAGCGCTCGCCCGCTGAACCCCGATTTCGTGCTGAACCATTCGCGTTATCAGGGCGCGTCGGTCCTGCTGGCACGCAAGAATTTCGGATGCGGCTCCAGCCGTGAGCATGCACCGTGGGCACTCACGCAGTATGGCTTTCGTGCCATTCTCGCGCCTTCATATGCCGATATCTTCTTTAACAACAGCTTCAAGAACGGGCTGTTGCCGATTGTGTTGTCGGAACTCGAAATCGCTCGCCTGTTCGACGAAGTCAAAGCGTTTCCCGGCTACCGCCTGAAGATCGACCTCGAACGCCAGGTGATCGTGGCGGCTGATGGCCGTGAAATGCAGTTCGACATCGAACCCTTTCGTAAGCACTGCCTGGTCAATGGCCTGGACGATATCGGCTTGACCTTGCAGAAATCCGACAAGATTCGTGCTTTCGAAGCCGAGCGCCTGGCACGCCAGCCGTGGCTGGAAGGTCGTGCACTGTCTCTTTGATTGCCTAGTTTCTACACACGGAATTCATCTCTCATGACTCACAAGATTGCCGTACTGCCTGGTGATGGCATCGGCCCGGAAATCACCGAACAAGCGGTACGTGTGCTCAGTGCGCTCGGACTGGACCTGCAGATGGAAGAGGCAAAGGTCGGCGGGGCCGCTTTCGATGCCTTCGAACACCCCTTGCCCCCGGCCACGCTGGAGCTGGCCAGGAACGCCGACGCCGTGCTGTTCGGCGCCGTAGGCGACTGGAAGTACGATTCCCTGCCGCGCGAATTCCGCCCCGAGCAGGCCATTCTCGGTTTGCGCAAGAACCTGGGATTGTTCGCCAACCTGCGTCCCGCCATTCTGTATCCCGAACTGGCAAACGCCTCCTCGCTCAAGCCCGAAGTGGTCAGTGGCCTGGACATCCTGATCATTCGCGAACTGACCGGCGATATCTACTTCGGTCAGCCGCGTGGCGTGCGTACCGCAGAAGATGGCCCCTACAAGGGCGAGCGCGAGGGTTTTGACACCATGCGTTATGCCGATACCGAAGTGCGGCGTATTGCCCGCATTGGCTTCGAGTCGGCGCGCAAACGCAACAAGAAGCTGTGCAGTGTCGACAAGGCCAACGTGCTGGAAACCTCACAGTTCTGGCGCGATATCGTGATCGAAGTCGCGCGTGACTACCCGGATGTGGAGCTCTCGCACATGTACGTGGACAATGCCGCCATGCAACTGGTGCGTGCACCGCGCGAGTTCGATGTCATTGTCACCGGCAACATCTTCGGCGATATTCTTTCCGACGAAGCTGCCATGCTCACGGGTTCCATCGGCATGCTGCCTTCGGCATCGCTGAACGCCTCCGGGCAGGGGCTGTACGAGCCCAGCCACGGCTCTGCGCCCGACATCGCAGGCAAAGGCGTGGCCAATCCGCTCGCAACCATGCTCTCGGCTGCTATGCTGTTGCGTTATTCTCTGGGTATGTCCGCCCAGGCCGATCGTATCGAGGCAGCGGTTCGCAAAGTCTTGTCCGATGGCCTGCGCACGGCAGATATCTACGAAGCGGGCACCACACGCGTGGGCACATCACAGATGGGCGACGCCGTGCTGGCAGCATTGGCTTAAAGCATTTCCTGAAAACATTTGAGAGAACGGATGATGAAGCAAGCAGTAGGTCTAGTAGGCTGGCGGGGGATGGTAGGTTCGGTGCTCATGCAACGCATGCGCGACGAAAAGGATTTCGACCTCATCGAGCCGGTCTTTTTTTCCACCAGCAATGCCGGTGGGGCAGCGCCCCAATGGGCAGCAGGTGCGGCCCCCCTGCAAAACGCGTATGACATCGATGCGCTGAAAAAACTGCCCATCATCATTACTACTCAAGGCGGCGACTACACCACCGAGGTCTACGGAAAGCTGCGCGAGGCGGGCTGGAAAGGCTACTGGATCGATGCCGCCAGCACGCTGCGCATGGCCGATGACGCCATCATCGTGCTTGATCCGGTCAACCGTCCCGTCATCGACGCTGCCCTGGCGCGCGGCGTGCGCAATTTCGTCGGTGGCAACTGCACCGTCAGCTGCATGCTCATGGGCCTGGCAGGACTGTTCAACAATGACCTGGTCGAATGGATGACCTCCATGACCTACCAGGCCGCCTCCGGTGGTGGTGCGCAGCACATGCGTGAATTGCTGAATCAGTTCGGACAGATCAACCAGGCAGTCAAGCCGCTGCTGGATGATCCGGCATCGGCCATTCTGGAAATCGATCGCGGCGTGCTCGCCAAACAGCAGGATGGCAGCATGCCCCACGATCACTTCGGTGTGCCGCTGGCCGGCAGCCTCATTCCCTGGATCGACAAGGATCTTGGTAACGGCGTTTCCAAGGAAGAGTGGAAAGCTGAAGTCGAAACCAACAAGATCCTGGGTCGCGGCCCGGCCTTCGGTTCGGCCTCGACGCCCATCGACGGGTTCTGCGTGCGCATCGGCGCCATGCGCTGCCACAGCCAGGCCCTGACCATCAAGCTGCGTCGCGATGTACCCATCGACGAAGTTCAGGCGATGATCGCCGAAGGTACGCAGTGGGCCAAAGTCGTCCCCAACGACAAGGAATCCACCGTGCGCGACCTCTCGCCGATCGCCGTCACCGGTACGCTGGACATTCCTGTCGGACGTCTGCGCAAGCTCTCTATGGGCAATGATTATCTGGGCGCGTTCACTGTAGGCGACCAACTGTTGTGGGGCGCTGCCGAGCCGCTGCGCCGTATGTTGCGTATTGCACTCAAAGAGGCTTGATCGCAAGCTCTTCTCGACGCGGATAGCCTCCTGCACCCCAAAAATTGGACTTCCATCCGGTTTTTGGGGTGTTGTACATGGAAGCAACGTTTAAACTTTGCGTAATCTCGGCTTCCGCCGAAACCGGAATCTACCTCTCATGACCAAGTCCATTGCGCGTGATCGTTCTGTTCCCCAAGCCAGGCTGCATACCGCACTCGCCACGGTGTTCACCGTCTCGGTGCTGGCCTGCTCGCCAGCCCATGCGCAGGGCTTCGGGCGCGCGCAGGTTCATTCCGCTCAGGGCAGCACACTCAACGTCACACTGCCCATCACGCAACTGACCCAGGAGGATCAGCGCGCGCTCACGGTCAGGCTGGCACCCGACGCCGCCTGGTCGCAGGCAGGCCTGACGCCACCCGCACCGCTTGCCAACATGCGTGTACAGCTTGAGGCACCGCGATCGGGCGTGCCTGGGACAGGCTCGCAACGCATTGCTCGCATCACTTCCAGCGTGCCCGCCGACGCCAGCACCATCGATCTTCTGCTGATCATCGCGACTGCTTCGGGCGAGCGCCAGGTTCAGTTCAGCGTGCTTGCTCCGGCACCTGGTCTTGCGCGTCCTGCCAGGCCTACGCCTGCCGCGGTCATGTCCACCGATAGCGCCGCCTCGGCATCTCGCAACGCCACCGAATCGCCCGCTGCGACACCCGCAGACATGCGGCCGCGCGGCACAGTCGTCGTGCGGCGAACTGACACGCTCAGCGGCGTATCCGAGCATTATCCAGTCGCAGGTGCCAACTATTATCAAATGCTGGTCGCGCTCTGGCAGGCCAACCCGGGTGCCTTCATCGAAAACAACATGAACCTCGTGCTCGAGGGCAAGCGCCTGACCATACCCAGCGCCGCTGCCGTACGCGCAGTCGACCCGGCGATGGCCCAGCGTCTGTACAACGAGCAACTCGATGCGCATGCGAAGTACCGCGCCCGCATCGGCGGCTCGGCCACCTCCGGCACGGCCGTAGCGGCTGGCTCGGGAGACTCCGGACGCGTCCAGAGCGGTGCCACTGTGGACCAGCCTGCTACGGCTTCCGGGCAGGACAGATTGCGCTTGTCCGAGGCCGGAACCGGTGCTGGTGGTGTGGCAGGACAGGGCAGTGCCGCATCAGGAGTCGGAGCTGGCGTGACATCGGGGACGGGCTCAGGCGCCGGTTCAAGTGGCGAGGCCGGTGCGAGTGGTCAGGCCCCAGGATTCGCGACGGATCAACAGCGTTCTGATGCCTTGGCATTGAAGGACGCATCCGATCGCGTAAGCCAGGTTCAACGCAACGTGGATGATCTGCGTGCCGCCGGCAAGAACGGCGGCGCAGCAGGCGCGTCTGGTGCCAACGGGGCGGCCGGTGCCTCAGGCGCTAACGGTAGCGTGGGTACGAATGGCGAAGGTGCAACAGCATCCGGTGCCGGCACGGGTATTGGCAGCGGTGTGCCTGCCACGGGCGCGGGCCCATCGAGCGGCACGCCCGGCTCCGGCAATGCAGCCGGTGCTTCGGCCAGCCGTGCTGCAGGCGCCGATGCAGGCGCTGCCGGTGGCAACGCAAACGGTTCGAACGGAACGTCCACGTTGGCTGCAGCAGGTGCAGCAGGTGCAGCAGGCTCGTCCGGTACTGCAGCAGCGGCTGCCCCCGGCGTGTCAGGCGCACCGGGCGCCATAGCCGACCCGGCCGGCAACGCATCATCAGGTTCTTCTTCATCTGCCTCGGCCAACGGCACGGGCGACAACAACGGTTCTTTTATGTCTTCCTCTGGCCTGCCAGCATGGCTTACCGATAACCTGCTGATCATTCTGACGGCCGTTCTGGCGCTGATCGCCTTTGTGATTGCGTGGGTCGTCCGGCGTGCCTCTGCGCGACGCGAAGATCAGATCGACTCCGAACTTGCCGATGACGAACCCTCGGACCGCACCATCGACCCGGTCCTCATCGAAAAACGCCTGGCGGGCATCGATCTGGACCTGGATACCCCTCCGACCGATGGCACATCCAGCCAGGGTGACGCGCCCGATCCCGGTGACCCCTACAAAGATGTGGACGATCCCAAGAAAAACCGCCGGACCTGAAGCATGCCGCGCATAGCGCTGGGGCTGTCATATGACGGCTCGGCATGGCAGGGATGGCAGACCCAGCCTCACGGCCAGACCGTGCAGGACACGCTTGAGGCGGCCCTGGCGCGCTTTGCACAGCACGCCGTACCCACGATCTGCGCAGGCCGCACCGACACAGGCGTGCACGCCACTAATCAGGTGATCCACCTGGACACCGAACTCCATCGTCGTGAGGAGTCATGGGTGCGCGGCGTCAATACCTTTCTGCCGCCCACGATTTCGGTGCTGTGGGCACAACAAGTGCCCGAGACATTCCACGCGCGGTTTTCGGCCGCCTCCCGCACCTACACTTACCTCCTCTGGCGAGGTCGGGTCAGGCCGGCCATGTGGGCGGGACGGGCCGGCTGGACCCGTCATGCGCTGGACATCTCTGCCATGCAAGCAGGTGCCGCGCATTTCCTGGGCACACACGATTTCAGCGCCTTCAGATCCTCGCAGTGTCAGGCGCCCAGCCCTGTACGCACGCTCACACGGCTTGCGATAGAGGAGCAGGGCGCGTTTGTCGTATTCACCTTGCAAGCGAACGCCTTTTTGCACCACATGGTCCGCAACATCATGGGGGCGTTGCTGCAGATCGGGCAGGCGCGTCAGGAAAGCGACTGGATCATGCACCTGCTCGCCCAGCGCGACCGCCGGCTTTCTGCGCCCACCTTCATGCCCGATGGGTTGTACTTGAGCGACGTCGAGTATTTATCTGACTTCGAACTTACAGAAATGCGCCGCGCACCTGATCTTTTGGGACCTTTTCGCAAAAACTAGGGTAATCCCGCTAGTTGCGAACCTTTCGCTACTAATACCATTGCGACCTGAAAAACGACTGACTACGCGGTGTCCGTAGCAGCACCCAGCCGACCCGGCGACCCCACCAAAAACGATTACCCATCGTCCAGGAGACTATGCATGCAACGCCGTTCCTTTCTGAAGACCGCAACCTTGGGGGCGGCTGCGGGTAGCGCCACGATCGCAGCCCCCGCACTTGCTCAAGAATCTCCCACCATCAACTGGCGACTCGCTTCCAGTTTTCCCCGCAGTGCTGACGCCATCTATTCGGGCGGTGAAAACGCCGCACGTTACGTGTCTGAAGCAACGGGTGGCAAGTTCAACATTCGTGTCTTCCCGGCGGGTGAAATTGTCCCGGCATTGCAAGTCCTGGACGGTGTTCAGAACGGCACCATCGAATGCGGGCACACCGCGTCCTATTACTACTACGGCAAAGACCCCATACTCAGCTTTGATGCCGCGGTTCCCTTCGGCCTGAACACCCGCCAGATGAACGCCTGGATGCGTCACGGCGACGGCATGAAGCTCATGCGCGAGGCCTTTGCCAAGTACAACATCGTCAACTACCCCTGCGGATATACCGGTACGCAGATGGGCGGCTGGTTCCGCAACGAAATCAAATCGGTTGCTGACCTGAAAGGCCTGAAGTTCCGCGTCAGCGCGTTCGCCGGGGCGGTGCTCTCTCGCCTGGGCGTGGTTCCGCAGCAGATCGCGGGGGGAGACATTTACCCCGCGCTGGAGAAAGGCACCATCGACGGCGCGGAGTGGATCGGCCCCTACGACGATGAAAAACTGGGTTTCCACAAGGTTGCCCGCAACTACTACTTCCCCGGCTGGTGGGAAGGCACCCTGCAGGTCTCTCTCTATGTGAACCAGCAGGCGCACGAGAAGCTGCCCAAACACTACCAGGCCATTCTGGCCCAAGCCACAGCAGCGGCGACCAACGACATGATCGCCAAGTACGATGCGGAAAACCCGGTCGCACTGCGCCGCCTCGTGTCAGAAGGGGCTGTGCTGAAGGCGTTCCCCAAGGACGTGCTCGACGCCTGCTATGCAGAGTCCGTCAAGTTGTATGAGGAACTCAGTGCCAAGGACCCCGCTTTCAAAAAGGTATACGAGAACATGGTGGCATTCCGCGATAAGGAATTGCCCTGGTTCCGTGTGGCAGAGGGTGGTTACGACAGCTACATGGGCACGATCGGCCGTAATAAATAGTTGGACCAGCGCGCTTGTTCGACATGTCGCAAGATACAATTTCTGGTTATCCAAAGTGCTCGATGCGCCAAAAGTGCGTTGCGCGACCGCAGATTGATCTTGCCCACTGCAGCCTCCGGCCACCCCGGACCAGCCGACAGTGCGTCGTCCAGGTGCATTTCTCCGCGCCTTTTTTCAGACCAATCCCAATATGAATGGACTCCTCACCTTATCGCGTGTCATAGACGCGATCAACGTGCGTGTAGGCCGCAGCGTGATGTGGCTGACCCTCGTGGTCGTGTTCGTCAGTGCCGGCAACGCAGTCGTTCGCAAAGTCTTTCACGTCAGTTCCAACGCCTGGCTCGAATTGCAGTGGTACATGTTTGGTGCCATGTTCCTGCTGACCGCCGGCTACACACTGTTGCGCAACGACCACGTTCGCGTGGACGTGCTGGCCTCGCGCTTGTCGCGTCGCAAACAGATCTACATTGAAATCTTCGGTGTGATCTTCTTCCTGATGCCGGCATGCATCCTGATCATGGTGCTCTCCTGGCCCATGTTCATGGACTCGTTCATCAGCAACGAGCAATCGTCCAATTCGGGTGGCCTGCTGCGTTGGCCCGTCAAATTGCTCATCCCCATCGGCTTCGCCTTGCTCGTGGCGGCAGGCGTGTCCCATCTCATCAAATGTATTGGGTTCCTGAAAGGAGCATGTCCCGATCCCATGCAGCGCGAAGGCGCCAATGCCGAAGCCGAACTGGCCGAGGAGATCGCTCGTGAGGCCCGTGAACGCGAAGACGCCAACCTCGCTGCCATTGCCGCCGAAAAAGCGGCGGAAATGGAAGACGAACAGAAGCACCGCGAAGCAGCCGCACATGGCTCCCAACAACCGCCAGTGGATCGTTGATCATGGAATTTTTTATCGCCAACATGGCGCCGATCATGTTTGCCACGCTGGTCATGTTTTTGTTGCTGGGCTTTCCAGTGGCTTTTGCATTGGCCGCCAACGGCATTCTGTACGGATTGATCGGTGTCGAACTCGGCCTGCTTAACGTAGCGCTGTTCCAGGCCCTGCCTCAACGTGTTTTTGGCATCATCTCCAACGACACACTGCTTGCAGTGCCATTTTTTACCTTGATGGGACTGGTACTCGAACGATCCGGCATGGCCGAAGATCTTCTGGAGACCATCGGCCAACTGTTCGGCCCCTTGCGTGGCGGGCTGGCCATCGCTGTCGTGTTCGTGGGTGCCATGCTGGCAGCCACGACCGGCGTGGTATCCGCCTCGGTCATCTCGATGGGCCTGATCTCGCTGCCCATCATGTTGCGCTACGGCTATGACAGAAGGCTGGCGTCCGGGGTGATCGCGGCCTCTGGCACCTTGTCCCAGATCATCCCGCCATCGCTGGTGCTGATCATTCTGGCCGACCAACTCGGCCGTTCGATTGGCGACATGTACCGCGGTGCCATCCTGCCAGGCTTCATCCTGGCCGGCCTGTACATCGTCTACATCGTCATCGTTTCGTTGCTCAAGCCTTCAGCCGCTCCCGCAATGCCGGAAGAAGCGCGCGCCTTCCGCGAGCCCAACGGCTCACGGGGTGGGCGATCGCTGCTCGTCGTCATGCTCATCTCGGTGGTCTCGGCCTACTTCATGGCGCAATACCTGGAAGCCGATACCGCGCCTGTAGACGAGCGCATCGTGGTGACCCTGCTGATCTGGGGCCTGACCGCATTCGTCATCGCTGGCGCCAACAAGATGCTGCGCCTGGGCCTGCTCTCGGCGCTTGCCGAACGCGTGATCTTTGTCATGATCCCGCCCCTGGCACTCATCTTCCTGGTGCTGGGGACGATCTTCATTGGCGTCGCCACGCCGACCGAAGGCGGAGCAATGGGCGCAGTCGGCGCCATCCTGATGGCCCTGGTGCGCGGCCGCCTCACCCTGGAGCTGCTCAAGCAGGCAATGGACACCACAACCAAGCTCTCCTGCTTCGTGGTCTTCATCCTGGTCGGTTCCACCGTGTTCGGCCTGACTTTCCGCGGTGTGAATGGCGACCTGTGGGTCGAACACCTGCTGGTCGGCCTGCCGGGAGGCGAATGGGGCTTCCTTATCGTGGTCAGCGTGCTCGTGTTTGTACTGGCCTTCTTCCTGGACTTCTTCGAGCTGGCATTCATCATCGTGCCACTGCTGGGTCCTGTGGCCGACAAGATGGGCATCGATCTGATCTGGTTTGGCGTGCTGCTGGCCGTCAACATGCAGACCTCCTTCATGCACCCGCCGTTCGGTTTTGCCTTGTTCTACCTGCGCTCGGTCGCACCCAAGGAGGACTACAAGGACAAAATCACCGGCCAACGCATTGCCAAGGTCACGACCGGACAGATCTACTGGGGGTCGGTGCCGTTCATCTTCATTCAGTTGCTGATGGTGGCTGCAGTGATGATGTTCCCTGGTCTGGTGATGCACTACAAGGGCACTGGGGAGGTCGTGGATCCTAGTTCAGTGACAATTGATGTGGGCACCAGTTATGGGACGAACATCTACAGTAATGATGCCGATTCCGATCCTGGGGCCGCGTTCAAGTAGCAGGGCAGGGCGCCGGAAAGCTTGATATCGAGGCGCCCCGTCCAGCACGAAAGACGTTTCGAAGGCCGTGCGCAGAGCCTCTGCACACGGCCTTTTTTATGAACGATACCCGGCTGCCATGGTATCGACTGAAACATCTGGCCCAATGGATACGCCTCGTCTGACTCGAGAAAACCAACTGGATAGGCGGCCCTTGACGTGTTACAGACGCCGGTAGTTGGCAATCACGTCGTGATTGCGCTTTAATCACGTCATGAGAACTCGAATCAAGATTTGCGGACTTACGCAAGAGACCGACATCGTCGCGGCAGTCGACGCTGGCGCCGATGCACTGGGTTTCGTGTTCTATCCAAAAAGCAAACGTTGTCTGACTGCTGAACACGCGCGGCAACTGCGATCGATCGTCCCGGCCTACGTCAGTGTGGTTGCCTTGTTCGTCAATCCGGACAGTGAAGACGTGCGTGCGGTACAGGACGCTGTTCAGCCAGATCTACTGCAATTTCATGGCGACGAGTCCGTTGCGCAATGTCAGCAGTACGGGCAGAGATACGTCAAAGCCTTCAGGGTAGGCGCGCCTGGGCTCTCGACTGCGCAGGAGGTGCGCGACAGCTGTGCGGCCTACGATGATGCCGCCGGTTGGCTTTTCGATAGCTATACCCCGCAGTATGGTGGCAGTGGAGAGACGTTTGATCGCGGATTGCTGCACCTCGTGCAGGACACCGAGCACGCCCGGCCCATTATTCTTTCAGGCGGTCTACGATCAGAGACGGTGGGCGATGCCATCCATCAGGTGCGGCCATGGGCGGTTGATGTCAGCAGTGGTGTCGAGACAGCACCGGGCGTCAAGGATACGCGTGCCATATTGGCTTTCGTGCATGCCGTGAATAAAGCCGACAGGAGTTAATAGCGTTGTCTGCGGTTGGGCGCAGGTGGTGCCAGCGTGCACTGCGGCACCGCCAGGCGCTGGCGAGCGGGCGCCTGGGTCGAATCAAGCGTGACGCGCCCTGGTTTTCTGCTGCGATTGGGTCACGCATAAACGTTCGGCTCGCTTCCCCAACTTCACCTGGATCCTCTGAAGCGCAGCGCCTTGGCGCAAAGCCATGAAGCCGGGCCGCTCGGCCCGCCGTCGCTCCATGTCGGAGGCTCTCAACATTGTCACGTCGACGTTCTGGAAATAATCGCGGTTTCCTCCATCTGCCCACGATTCCGAAAAGATGCCATGGGCGGACACCACGTCGAACGTTTCCAGTTCAATGTGCCAGTATTCAAAACGACGATGGAAGGTTTCCTGGAATATTGTTTTGCCGTTGATGATATCGAAGGCGCGCACCAACAAGCCGTCTATCAGCAAATGGTGGCCAGGCGATACGCAGATGTCTCGCGAAGGCACACTGTCGGCAATCGCGCCCCGGCACACACGAACCGGCAGGTGTTTAGGAAGATCATCCGCGGCAATGCTATGGACCCAGGTGGCTCTCCAACCCAGCCACTTAACGGTCCCCAGACCGTTACCGCCGACAACCTGGTCGCCGACTTGCAGGCGCTCGACCGGGCATTCGCCGGTAGCCGTCCGAATTTTGGTGCCTTTCAGGAAACAGACCGGCATGGCCGTCGTAATGCCGGAAAAGTAGCCTTCCGGATCTTCTTCAATCGCCGCGCCCAGCTCGTCATCCATATCCTTGATGACAAAGCGCACCATGTTTTTCTGCTCGTCACCAAACTCCAGAATTCCCGCCTTGGACGAGGGATCGTAAGCAAAATGATCGATAGCCATGCCCTCGACCTCCAGCCTTTGCCCCGGTTGCATGCCTTCAACATTCAGGGACACGGCATGCTGGCTTGCCGTGTCCGAATAGTTGGGACGATAGGTGAAGGTGGTAGGGATACCTTCCAGAAATGAAAGCGTGAGTGAACGCCCCTCAGCGCCGATGGCGGCAGGTGAATGAACGTCGGGCGAGAGTGAAATGGGCGGCATCATGATGATTTGTTCGAGAGGCTATGCTCCACATTTGCGCGAGTCATGCAATTCTCTGAAATCAATAGAGCCACATGAAGCGCCGTAGCGCTCTCATGCGGCTCTGTGGTCTACCTATGCTTGAGCCTTAGGCTGCTTTCGTCTTCAGATCTGCATCCAGAATTTCGTCGGCACGCTTTGCCAGCTTGGCATGCAAAGGCGCAATGTCCTTCGCTTTACGCAGTGCATCAAAGCCAGGGCGATTCGCTTTGCGGCGCTCAATATCCTGCGGCAGCAGGGTAGTGACGTCGACGTTCTGGAAATAATCGCGATTACCGCCATCGGCCCACGACTCAGACATCAGGCCATGAGCGCTGATCACATCGAACTGATCAAGCTCGACATGGAAGTACTCGTAGCTTGTCAGTTGCGTCTCTTGGTAGATCGTACGATCGTTGACGATATCTTTCGCGCGGATCAGCTTGCCTTCAAACAGAATGTGGTGACCGGGGGAAACCACGATGTCCTTCGACGGCACATTGTCGGAAATGGCGTTGCGGCAGATACGAATCGGCATGTGGTCCACGCGATGTTCCGCGGGAATCGAACGCGTGACGGTTTTCCGGTAGCCCACCCATTTGACTTCACGCACGCCCGACGCACCGATTACCTTGTCGCCAGGCTGCAGCGCTTCAATCGCGACTTCCCCTTCGGGAGTCAGAATCATCGTGCCGCGCAGGAAGCACACCGGCGATACGAACTGACCAAAGCCGGTATTGGATCCGCCGTTGGCTGCGATGATCGCGTTGTAGTCCTCTTGTGAGAGGTCCTCGATACGGTAGGTGACCGTCCCGCCATTCAGCGCGTGGCCAGCATAAGTCAAGGTGCCAGTCTGGGCGCCGGCGTTATAGGTGAAAACACCGTTCGAACGACCGGCAACGCTCAGTGAGTCGCCGGTGCCCAGGCTCGACACGGTGAACGTGGGCGATGCGCCAAGGTTCACCGTGCCAGGGATGTAATTGAAAGCACCGCCACCGTTACCTGTGAACTCGATATTCTGGCTCGTGATAAGGCCTGCTGCAGCGGTCGGTGCATTGACCGTGATTGCCGAGCCATCAGCAATTTTGTAATTGAGTCCGCTCAACGCGCTCAGGTTGGCCAATCCGGAATTGATGGTCAGGCTGCCGCCATTGATCACTTCGTATGTGGGATTGCCTAGCGTCTGCACGCCTACCAGCGTGTTAGCAGTGGCATTGACGCCATCGACGGTGAGGGTGTTCTGACCCAGCACATTCAGACGCAATACGTCATTGTCTTGGTTGAAGTTGCCAGCATTGATGACTTGATTACTACTGCCGATATCTACGCCGATGATAGCCATGTGAATCTCCGTGGGTACGTCGTTGAGGGCAACTCTCTTCAACTGGGCGCTTGCGCCAAATTGTTTAAATAAGGAGTTACGCACGCAACACTAATCCAACTTTATTTCACAGTCTTTCAGGGTTTATGAGTAACCCGAAGGGGTTATTATTTGAAATAAATATATAATTACAATGACTTATGAGAAATATATGCGCTGATGGCGCTCAACGTCACTAATTTCTTTATGTCGCTTTATGTTTTTAAATGCTACGTTTAGTCTGCTATTTAGTAGAATTCTGTTTCATATGAATTGTTGAGATTTTTTGAGGACACACTGCTCCTCATCGGCTCCCGTTTATAGGCCAACGATTCAATTGCCGGGCTGTGAATGCTCCTTGTAAACAAGATATTGCGCGGCATGAATTGTGTGTAACTACTCCTTATTGACGCATTTAGTAGTACAATGGGCCGTATCATTCCGATTGTTGCCACTTCGTTGAAGACAGTAGCGAAAGTTTTACAGTTGCTGCCTAACGGCCGGTAAGGAGTGCTAATGGAAAAGATGCTTCTAAAGCCTGAGCATCGAAGGTTGCGAAGGGCAGGTTGGGAGAGTTCAGCCCCTCTAAAAGCGATGCAGCGAATGGAACGGGAGTGCGGCCAGTCCCCAATAGGTAGTCTGCATACTTGAATGCGGGTTCAAACATGCTTAGAACAGGGTGCACGGGTATGGCAAGCGCATCGGCCAAGACAATGCCGTGTAGTGAACTGGACAGTACGCGCTCGGCCGTAGCGATTTGAGCGGCGATTTTCAGGGGCGGCTGGTTTGGACTTAGCCAGTGCACGCCAGATGTTCGTCCCAAAATATCCCGGTCCAGCCAACGCTCGTCGTTCAGATTGGGCACGAAGAATGTTTTGCCTCGTTCCTCTTCAGGAATAAGGGCAATCTCTTCGTCGAGTTGCGTGCGGAACAACGAAGGAAAAAGCAGTCCAGGATCCCCATAAATCGCTGGGCAGGCAATGCCATATCGATCAAATGCGTCCTTGGTCAGTGGACCTCGGACCGATGCGACCTTGATGCGCTTGTGTGTTTCCAGATTCCTGGGCCAGCTCTTCCCGTTGACCCCGGATCCCCAAATGGCGTCACCATTGCGAGCCTGGTGAACCACGGAGCCGACGGCCAGAAGTTTGGCGCGGCCCGGCTGCGGAGCAATCACTTTCACTTTGCTCGGATGTCTTCTTAGCAGTTCGGCCACAACCATTGGCCCGATTTCGTCCCCGAAATTCAGGTAGCCGTTCACCGCCGGTGCCCAGTGGTATAGAGGGACTGTCAATCCATCAGCAATTGGAAGGATTTTGGCGGATGACTTTGCAGCGGGCATGTGCTTGAAACGAGCGGATTGGACACTGTTTCGGTGTCCAATGGACCGAAAAGGCGAATTGATGGTTTAAAGAGAGGCACCCGTCGTCACCATGGGTTGGTCGGGGCCTTGCGGGAATTTTCTCATGCGACGCTGTCAGGCGGCGGTCTAGATGTCCAGCAGCTCATCGTACAGGGCGCCTAGCCGGATACTCACGGTCTTTGGGCTGATGGCGGATGCACGTTCCCGGGCGGCGGCAAGATAGCGCTGTCTGTGTTCATTGTCCCAGCCACGTAGAACAACTATCGCGCGACGCAAATCATCCGGCGAGTCTGCGTCGAATAGAAGTTCGTGGGCCATTTCGGGAAACAATTCCAGCATTTGGGGAGTACGTGCAGCTATCGCCGGGACACCAAGCGTCAGGCACAGTACGGCGACACCGGAGGTGAAGACCCTTTCATAGGGGATCAGGACCGCAGTCACTGAACGCAGCAGAGGTGCTACTTCTTCGTCAGGCACCCGGCGCGGATCAATCAAGGCAGATCGCCCGGTTGCCAATGTTCGCAACTTTGCCAAATATCGATCTTTTTCGCTTGCCTCGCCGCTGATTCGCAGACGCAGCGCATGTCGCTTCAGGAAATTCTCATCCAACTCCCCGATCAGCGAATGTGCATTCTTATACGTTTTTATTCTGCCAAAAACCAGCAGGTCCGCCGCGTGGGCGGCAGTTTTTGTGTCGACGCTGTCTTCCACATTATCATAGATGCCTTGATAGCTCGGGTGAGGGAGGACCATCAACTTTGCCGCGGGCGCGTCAACTTGCTCTTGAAATTGAGGAATGCTGGCTGTGTTGTGGAGAAGGATCCGATCAGACAGTTGTCCCAACTGCCTCCTCAGTTCAGAGAACGAGCTCCAGTGGCCTTTATCATGGGGAATAGCATTATGAACCGTCCAGACGATCTTGCCACCTGCATCTCGATACTTGTGTAGCTCTTGAAGGAAACGGCGTAGCTTGTTTCGTCCCGCCTGCCTATCAGCACACCCACGGAAAATTGCCTCTTCCCAGTGGATGTGAAAAATTCCTCGCTTGGCTCGCTGAAGCTCCGCTGCGGCAAATGGTGCATCTCCTTTGACTGGTATGTAACGCCCCTCCAGTGCGCTGTAGAGCAAACGTTGATAGGGGTTACTGTAGAGTTGCGAGTTGATGACTTGGATGATCATTGCGAGTAGATTACTAAGGGCCTCGGAAACAAGTTTACCTTGCTTGATGTGTGACTCTGATCTCTCACGGCCATCGCTATGCCGCAGGTCGTTCAATCAAAAAAATTAAAAATTTATTGCTTGGGTTGGCACAAACGTCGAAACTCGTATATACTTTCGTTCTCTGCAGGCGGTTAGCTCAGCTGGTTAGAGCGCCACGTTGACATCGTGGAGGTCGCTGGTTCGATTCCAGTACCGCCTACCAAGAAAATTTAAGCCTCGTTCATTGCCCGTGAACGAGGCTTTTTCGTATCCAACAATGCTCCGTTAGTTCAGCATTGTCTTACGTTGTAACTGGTACGCACTTATCAAGTCCGTTCCTGACCGGGCTCATGTCACGGCTTTTCGTGAGTGTAGTAGTATAAAGTCGCTATGCAGGTATAGGCCGCGACCTAACTACTGATTGCATTATCAAAGACTCTGTGAATGAAACTTGGTCGGCGAAGTGCCGAAGTTACCTATGGAGTTTTAAGATGATGCGATTGTCCTTCAGGAGTATGGGAAATCGAGGCTAGCGATGAAGCAAGCCACTAATTCAGGAATGCTTATCAAATTGTTAAGCTTGGAATAGTATTGCTTCTCCTTGGCTTGCGTTATTGCAAGATGCTACTGTTGAGAATTTCACTAAATTGGTTAACCATTTGGTGTTCTATGATGTTACCCATAATTTTGCGATATTGTGATCTTCCCGTGTTTATGTCATATGTTAGGCCACGATATTTGTTTTTGATAATATGCCTTGCCTTTGTAGCGAATGACGTCAGTGCAAAGGAGTGTCCGGTGGGGCCTGCTGTTCAGTATTCGCTTATAGCAGAGCCGCGGTATTG
>JAEYZR010000193.1 GCA_023427945.1 Pseudomonadota bacterium
CAGGGTGGCAAACATGGCGGCGTTGCGGTAGGGCGTTTCGATTAACATCTGCGTCTGGCTGTTGCGCGACGAGTGAAGTTCCCATTGTTTCAATGTCTTGGCGCGTTCGGCCGGATCGATGGGGGCATAGCCGTGAAACGCAAACTGCTGGCCGCTCAGCCCGCTGGCCATCAACCCCAGCAAGATCGAAGAGGGGCCCACCCAGGGGCGCACGACAATGCCCATGTTGTGCGCAAGCTCCACGACCTGGGAGCCCGGATCGGCCACTGCCGGGCAGCCTGCTTCGGACACCAGGCCAATTTCGCCTGCGGGTGGGATGGCCTGCAGCCAGGCGGTGATTTCGTTCGCGGTGGTGCGCGGCGACAGTGTGTGGATGGTGATGTCCTGCAGGGGTGCCAGCGTGCCCACCTGCTTCAGAAATGCCCGGGCGGTCTTGGCGTTTTCCGCAATGTATGTCGTCAGCCGCGAGGCGCACGCGTGCACGTCCTCGGGCAGCCAGCATGACGTCGGCGCGTCCCCCAGGCTGACGGGTATCAGGTGCAAAGTCCGGGCTGTCGTCATGCCTGCCCCTGTGCGTGGCTGCGGGGTTCGTCCGCCGGGGTGCGCCCGAAATCGGCCGGAGGGCACAAAGGGTTGATGCCGAAGGCGCGCAACATGCGGCTCAATTCGATCAGCGGCAGGCCGATGATCGCCGTGGGGTCGTCGCTGGACATGCTGTCCATCAACGCAATGCCCAGTGTCTCGGCCTTGGCGCTGCCCGCCGTGTCGTAGGGCTGTTCGGCCAGCAGGTAGGCCTGAATCTCGGTCGCATCCAGTGTCCGGAAGACGCAGCGGGTGATCACGTCTGCCGTTTCCATGCGGCTGCCGTCGGTGACCGACAGCGCGCTGTGGAACTCGACCGTGCGTCCGGACATCCGGGCAAGCTGTTCGGTGGCGGCCTGGTGGTTGCCGGGTTTGCCCAGGCTCAGGCCATCGACCGTGGCCACCTGGTCCGAACCGATCACCAGTGCGTCGGGATGGGCCTCAGATACAACTTGCGCCTTCGCGCGCGACAGGCGCAAGGCCAGCGCATGCGGCGCCTCGCCAGGCAGAGGGGTTTCGTCCACATCCGGCGAAATGACATCGAAGGGCAGGCGCAGGCGCTGGAGCATTTCGCGCCGATAGCGTGAAGAAGAAGCAAGTATGAGACGTTGTGGCAGCATTTGAGAATGGTCAATTGACGGCAGGGTGTCTGCCGAAGTATCATTTTATGTTGTTCGCTTTGCCTTTGAGTGCGGCTCACGGATCCCTGCGATTTAAGGGGTTTACGTCCGATATCTGGCCCGTGTCTGATGCCAGATGGTGGATGCCAAGTAACCTGGTGCAATGTCTGTCGCAAATTGCGGGCGCCTGGCGTTACGTCTGTTTCCTGGAACGGGCTTTCCCGAACCAGATGCTGAACGGTCATTGTTGCACAGGCGGCTTTTCAACTCGGGCATTTTGCAAATAGGAAAGATGTGAATCCCATGCAACACGTGGTGGATGCTTATGCGTTTGCGCGACACGGCGATCATCGCAGTGGCAGCGTCGAACTCGAAGATCTGGTGCGCGCAGTCGAAGATCTGCCCGAGCAGCCTGAAGGCGAAGCTGGAATGGTGCACTGGTCGGTTCGCGGCGAGCGGGATTCAGTGGGTCTTTTTTATCTGCGTTTGCGGGTGACGGCCAACCCCGTGCTCGAATGTCAGCGCTGCATGCAGCTGTTTACATACCCGATCGATTCCGAGGTCGTGTTGCAGTTGGTGAACTCTCCCGACAAGCTCGAGGTCGATGTCAGCGACGAAGAAGAATTGGATGAAAACGCGCCCGAGAAGGTGTTGGGCACCCAGCGTTTCAATTTGCTGGAGCAGGTCGAGGACGAACTGGTGTTGTGTATCCCTTACGTCCCCAAGCACGATAGTTGTGTCGATGTGGCATCGCTGGCTCCCCAGCCCGATGCCGAATTCGAAGAAAGCCAGTTGCGTCCCTCGCCTTTTGCGGGTCTGGCGCGATTGAAAGATAGATAATGAATTAATGTGGGCCGCATTGGCGTACAATGCGGCCCGTTTCTAGGAGTCATCATGGCCGTTCAACAAAACAAGAAGTCCCCCTCCAAGCGCGGTATGCACCGTTCGCACGATTTTCTGACCACGCCTCCCACGGCTATCGAGCCCAGCACCGGCGAATTGCACCTGCGTCACCACATCAGCCCCAACGGCTTTTATCGTGGTCGCAAAGTGCTCAAGACCAAGGCTGACGAATAACTCGCTTTGACGGGCTTGCGCCTAGTTGTGAATCCCGGGCTGTCACAGTCCAGTAATGCTTTGGCTCGCCAGTGATACGCATAGCGATAGATTGCATGGGCGGCGATTTCGGTTTGCCCGTCACCATTCCTGCCGCGGTCGACTTCGTCGGCAAGTACCCGGACGTCGAGCTCCAGTTGGTCGGTGTTCCGGCCGATATCGAGAAGGCGCTCGGTAGTGTTGCACCCGCCGCCCGCAGTCGTTTTTCGGTGGTTGCCGCCTCTGAAGTCGTCACCATGGACGACTCGGTCGAGGTCGCCCTGCGTCGCAAGAAAGATTCTTCCATGCGGCTTGCTGTCCAGCAAGTCAAGGATGGTCACGCGCACGCCTGTATCTCTGCCGGAAATACGGGCGCCTGGATGGCCATCTCCCGTTATGTCCTGAAGACGCTGGAAGGCATCGATCGACCAGCGATTGCCACGTCCATCCCTAATCAGACGGGGCGAGCCACGACGGTGCTCGATCTCGGGGCCAATGTCGACTGTACGGCCGAGCATCTGCTTCAGTTCGCCATCATGGGTGCTGCGTTGTCGCAGGCCATCGATCATCGCGAACGTCCCACGATCGGCTTGCTCAATATCGGCGAGGAAGTCATCAAGGGCAACGAGGTCGTCAAGGAAGCTGCCGAACTGCTGCGCGCCAGCCAGCTGAATTTTTTCGGCAATGTCGAAGGCAATGACATTTTCAAAGGCACGGTCGATGTTGTCGTCTGTGACGGCTTCGTTGGCAATGTGGTGCTGAAATCGGTCGAAGGCCTGGCCAAGATGCTCTCCAACATCATCCGGGAAGAATTCAAGCGCAGCATCATCAGCCTGCTGGCCGCTCTGGTGGCCAAGCCTGTGCTGAATCGTTTGCGCGACCGCGTGGACAACCGCCGCTACAACGGCGCCGCATTGCTCGGTCTGCGCGGCGTGGTATTCAAAAGTCATGGTTCAGCCGATGCCTATGCATTCGGGTTTGCGCTTGAGCGCGCACGCGAGGCCGTGGCCAGCAATCTTCTTGACCGCACGGCCACCGCCGTTGCTCAAATGACCGCGAGCATGCAGGCGCGCGGTGCGTCCCATGACAATGCGGCACCGGTTGCCGGCGCTGCGTCCTGACGGATCACGACATGACATATTCCACAATTGCGGGCACGGGCAGCTTCTTGCCTGAGCGCGTGGTGTCCAACGATGAACTGGCCGCCGAACTGGCCGAACGCGGTATCGAGACCTCGAACGAATGGATCGTCGAGCGCACCGGCATTCGTCAGCGCCACCTGGCCGGGCGCGATGTGACCACCAGCGTTCTGGCGGTCGAGGCTGCGCGCAAAGCCATCGAAGACGCCGGCATTCAAGGCAGTGACATCGATTTGATCATCGTCGCTACCTCGACCCCGGATTTCGTCTTTCCAAGCGTGGCCTGTCTGGTTCAGGCGCAGATCGGGGCCAAGGGCGCCGCCGCATTCGATGTGCAGGCTGTGTGCAGTGGGTTCGTCTATGCCATGACGACTGCCGACAGCTTTGTGCGGGCAGGGCGAGCCAAGTGCGCGCTGGTCATCGGCGCTGAAGTGTTTTCGCGCATCCTCGACTGGAGCGATCGCGGCACGTGCGTGCTGTTTGGTGATGGTGCCGGGGCCGTTGTTCTGAAGGCTTCGGAAAAGCCTGGCGTGCTCGCGGTCGATCTGCATGCTGATGGTACCCAGATGCCCATCCTGTGCGCGGCCGGCAATGTGGCCTATGGCGAAGTGACGGGCGATCCGTTTCTGCGCATGGAAGGGCAGGCGGTGTTCAAGCAGGCCGTCACGGTATTGGATAAGTCGGCCCGCGATGTGTGCGCACAGGCCGGCGTGTCCACCGATGATCTGGATTGGTTGGTTCCACACCAGGCCAACGTGCGCATTCTTAATTTTCTTGCGAAAAAGCTTAATCTGGATATCTCCAAGGTCGTCGTGACAGTCGACCGGCACGCCAACACCTCTGCTGCCAGCGTGCCCCTGGCGCTGGACGCCGCCCGCCGCGATGGCCGGGTCAAGTCCGGACAGCTTGCGTTGCTGCAAGGTGTGGGAGGCGGCTTCACGTGGGGCTCCGTGCTGGTCCGCATGTAGCCTGCGATGATCCAGGGCATGTGCGCAGCCCGTCTGCGGCGCACATGCCTGTTTTTCGCGCAAATCAAGTAGGGGACAGATTCTCATGAAAAAAATAGCATTCGTATTTCCGGGGCAAGGCTCGCAGACTGTCGGTATGCTGGACGCATGGGCTGAGGATGCCGCCGTCCAGGACGTGGTGCGCCGCGCTGGGCAAGCGTTGGGCGAAGATATCGGCGCCCTGATTGCCCAGGGGCCTGCAGAACAGCTCAATCTGACCACGCACACCCAGCCCGCGATGCTGACGGCCAGCGTGGCCATGTATCAAGCCTGGATCGCCGCCGGCGGTGCCGTTCCTGCCGTCATGGCCGGTCATAGCCTGGGCGAATATGCCGCCCTGACCGCTGCGGGTTCGCTGACCCTGGAAGATGCGGTACGCCTGGTGCGTGTGCGCGCCGATGCCATGCAGGCTGCTGTTCCGGTTGGTACCGGTGGCATGGCTGCCATTCTGGGCCTGAGTGACGACGACGTGATCGCCGTGTGCCAGGCCGCCAGTCAGGGCGAGGTCGTGGAAGCCGTCAATTTCAACGCTCCCATGCAGGTGGTGATAGCCGGTCACAAGGCTGCCGTGGAGCGAGCCTGCGAAGGTGCACGTGCCGCTGGAGCAAAACGTGCGTTGCCTTTGCCCGTCTCGGCACCTTTTCATTCCAGTCTGCTCGAGCCGGCTGCCACTGTATTGGCGGGTGCTTTGGCTCAGGTGCCGGTGTCGGCGCCGCAGGTAGCGGTCATCAACAACGTCGACGTTCAATCGCCGTCCGAACCGGCTGCGGTGCGCGACGCGCTCGTGCGTCAAGCCTGGCATGCCGTGCAATGGGTCAGAACACTGCAGGCGATGCAGCAGCAGGGTGTGACCCATGTGGTCGAATGCGGCCCCGGCAAGGTGCTGTCCGGCCTGACCAAACGGATCGCCCCTGAGCTGGTCGGCCTTTCCATTACCGACCCTGCTTCCCTGAAGGCCGCCCTGGCTGCACTATCGGAGAATTGAAATGAGTGAACAAAACCCTGGATTGAAAGATAAGGTCGCCCTGGTGACCGGCGCCACCCGTGGCATCGGCCAGGCGATTGCGCGTGCACTGGCGGAACAGGGTGCTACCGTGGTGGGTACGGCAACTTCCGAAACCGGCGCTGCAGCCATTTCCGAGGCGCTGGCCCCCTATGGTGGACGAGGTGTAGTGCTGGATGTCAACGACAGCGGGGCGATCGATTCCCTGCTCGATTCCTTGCTCAAGGAGCATGGCGGGCCGCACATCCTGGTCAACAATGCCGGCATTACGCGTGATAACCTCGCGATGCGGCTCAAGGACGATGACTGGTCTGCAGTGCTCGATACCAATCTGTCGTCGGTGTTCCGCCTCTCGCGTGGCGTGATTCGCGGCATGATGAAGGCGCGCTGGGGCCGCATCATCAACGTGACGTCGGTCATTGGTTCGAGCGGCAACGTGGGTCAGGCCAACTATGCTGCGGCCAAGGCCGGTGTGGCAGGAATGTCCCGTGCGCTGGCCAGGGAACTCGGTAGCCGTAACATCACGGTCAACTGTGTTGCACCGGGCTTTATCGATACCGACATGACGCGTGGCCTGGGCGAGGCCCAGACCGCCGCGTTGTTGCAGCAAATTCCGCTGGCACGCCTGGGTGCGCCCGAGGACGTCGCAAACACCGTTGCATTTTTGGCTGGTGCTCAGGCGGGTTACATTACGGGTACCACTATTCACGTTAACGGTGGCATGTATATGCAATAGATGTCTGTCAGGATGTCGGATCGGTCTCTTTGACCTCGCATCTGGATGACATTTGTGCTTAGAATGGCTGGTTTTTGTCCCGAACGTTGTTTTTTTTGTTCGGGCAGCGGTCAAATTTGTTTTGTCAGCGCCGAGTCTTACTAATTACTCACGCTTGGCTATAATTCGCGGGATTTTTCCCACTGGAGATCTGAATGGACAACATCGAACAGCGCGTCAAGACGATCGTCGCTGACCAACTCGGCGTGAACGAAGCCGAAATCAAAAACGAATCTTCCTTTACCGACGACTTGGGTGCTGATTCGCTCGACATGGTAGAACTGGTCATGGCTCTGGAAGACGAGTTCTCCACCGAGATCCCCGACGAGCAAGCTGAAAAGATCACGACGGTCGCTCAGGCAATCGAATTCTGCCGGGCACAAAGCAGCAAGCAATAAGTCACGTGTCCAGGCGAGACGGACAGACGTATCGTCTGTGTGTGACGCCTGACCATACGGGGCGGCCGCTGTCGATCTTTCGACTGCTTTCTGTGATCAGCCTGTCTCGGTTCGGGGCAGGTCGATTCGGTGGCAGCGACAGGATTGTCGTGGCCGCCCTTTGTTTTTGTCAGACTTGAGGAGTTTTCCGTGAAGCGACGTGTCGTCATCACTGGAATGGGTATTGTTTCCCCCGTAGGCAACGACCTGGCCACGGCCTGGGACAATATCGTCAACGGTCGTTCGGGCATCAGCCGGATCAGCCGTTTCGACCCATCCGCAATCACCACGACCATTGCCGGAGAGGTCAAGGGCTTTGACATCACCGAATACATGTCGGCCAAGGAAGCACGTCAGATGGACACGTTCATCCATTACGGCGTGGCTGCGGGCATTCAAGCCTGGCGTGACAGTGGGCTGGAAGTCAACGAAGCCAATGCAGAACGCATAGGCGTAATCGTGGGCTCGGGTATTGGCGGCCTCCCCCGCATTGAAG
>JAEYZR010000303.1 GCA_023427945.1 Pseudomonadota bacterium
TCGTCAGGCGCGACTGACGAGCCCGTGGTGATGGATGCGCACCGGCGACGTTAACGGCAACGGCAACGGCAACGAAAACCATCGACTCGTTCAGATCCCCAATAGTTTCGCCGGGTTCTTTCGCATCATCTTGTCGATATCCGCTTCGGACACCCCTGCGGCCTTGACCGCGGCAATCTGATTCTCCACGCCATCGGGCGGGGTCATCATGCCTTGTTGTCCGAGATCGGTGGAAAGCACCAGATGATCTGCCCCGATCTCCTTCACCGCCTCGGCCACGCTGGTGGCGTCCACCTTGTCCCAGTGCGTCATCCACTTGTACTGGGCCGCAGGCCCGGTCATAAACTGCAGATAGCACATCTCGATCATGGCGCCCATGGCCGCCACTTCCTTGGCCTGGGCAATCGACAGGCCTGGAATATTGGTCAGACCGTGCGTGATCAGGATATTGTTCACGCCCACTTCCTTGGCGCGGCGCACAACGGTCAGGACCTCGTCGGCCGATACGTGACCCGTGGCCAGGACGAGGTTCTCGCGGGCAATGATCTTCAGTATTTCATCCATCTCCGGCGTCACCTTGCCGTCCACCGCCACCACCAACCCGGACTTGTCCTTGTCCACCAGCGTCTTGATGTGTTTGTCGGAATCGAATGTCGGCAACCAGACCACCTTGCCCCGTCCGCCCGACATACGGTGCATCCACTCAACCGCCGAGGGATTCAGGCCTCCCACCGACTTGTTCAGCACGATACCGCCCCAGACTTCCAGGCCAGGTACATGCTGCATGGTCGTGGCCGCACGATCATTGGTCGTCACCACGTGGTTCTTGATGACGATGCCGCGCATGCCCTTGCGCTTGGCCAGCGTCGCCAGCTCGACATCCGTCAATGACCGGCCGAATACATCGGGGTCGGGATGCACGTGCATGTCGATCACGCCTGCGGCCGGACTGACTTTGGGTGGTGCGGGCGGAAATCCCACCTGAGCGCTGACCAGACTGGCCGCCCCCAGCAGACCTGCCCCCATGAAAGTGGACAGCCCGAATTTTCTGATTGTTGTCATTGTTGTCTCCTCTCGCCCGTATGGGCTTTTGCTTTTGTAGGTGGCGCGCAACCTGGCAGGCAGTCCTGCGCGCCGTCCAGCAGTGTGAGCAGTCCAGCCGCCGTATAAAAGACGCCTGCGGAGACTTCAATCGAAAATCTTTTTATTTATTGTGCGTGCCAACCTGATGGGTCGAGCTACTTTGTGTGGGACTGGCGCACGCCCATCATGGAGCGCGATAACTGACTGGCGGCGTCGAGAATGGCGTCTTTGTGCTGGAGCAGGACGGCTTCGGTCAGGCGGGAAATCGGCCCCGAAATGCAGATTGCACCCACCAGGCTCCAGTTCAGACCGTAGACCGGCGCGGAAATGCTGGAGACTTCTGCGTCTCGCTCCCCCAATGACATCATGTAGCCCGCGCGCCGGACGGACTCGTAGGGTTCTTCAGGCTCACCGGAAAAGGCCAGCAGCACGCGACCCGGGCTGCCCAGATCCAAAGGCAGCGCAGCACCGATCCTGACATGGTGGCGTATGGATTTCGGTGCCTCGACACGGGCGATGCAAATGCGCTGCCTGCCCTCGCGGACATAGAAAGTCGCGCTTTCGCCCGTCGCAGCAGATAGCGCCTGCAGGACAGGCTGCACGATCTCGATCACATTGAATGTTGCCTGATAGCAGGTGCCCAGCCAGCCCGCTGCGCGCGCCAGGCGCCACGTGCCATCGGCACGCTGCGCGAGGTAGTCGTCCAGCGCCAGTGTGCGGGCCAGTCGCAGGACGGTAGAACGGTGGCAACCGGTGCGCCGGCTGAGTTCGGCCAGCGACAGATAGGGGTCGTCCACCCCGAAAGCCTCGAGAATCCGCATCGCACGCCTGACGGCAACCACCCCGTCTTCCTCGGGAAGGTCCTCAGGCAACTTCGTTGATTGGTTTTTCATTACATGGAACATGTTTCGCTAGACGAACTCGTATTGTATTGAGTGGAACATCGCATCACAATGGTCGCATCAAAAAACCTAGACAGGAGACGAGCATGAAAACTCTCGCACGCGTGTTCACTGGACTTGCACTGGTACTTGCCACAGGGGTGAGTGCCGCCCAGGACTATCCGAACAGGCCGATCCGCATGATCGTTCCCTTCCCTCCCGGCGGAGGCACCGACGTGCTGGCTCGCGAGGCAGCCATCGCGGTGTCCAAAGGCACCGGCTGGACCATCATCCCCGAGAATCGTCCCGGCTCGGGCGGCAATATCGGCGTGGACATCGTGGCCAAATCGACGCCTGACGGTTACTCGATCGTGCTGGGTCAGACCAGCAACCTGGCCATCAACCCCACGCTGTTCCCCAAGCTGCCCTACGACCCGGAGAAAGACCTGGCAACCATCGGCCTGATTGCCGATGCACCCCTGGTGATCGTCGTACCCGCCAATTCGGCGCTGAAATCGTTCGATGACATGATCGAGGTCGCGAAAAAAGATCCTGGTCGACTGACCTATGCAAGCTCAGGCAACGGCACCGTCGCTCACCTGGCCGCTGTGCAGCTGCAAAAAGCGGCGGGCATCGAACTCACCCACATTCCATACAAGGGTGCGGCCCAGGCATCCAACGATCTGATCGGCGGGCAGATCGACATGTACCTGTCCTCGGTTCCTACTTTGATCGGCCATGTGCGCAACGGCAAGATGCGCGCCCTGGCAGTGACGTCCGCGGATCGCAGCCCGGACCTGCCCGACACCCCGACCATTGCCGAACGTGGCAACCCCGGGTTCGAGGCCGTCACCTGGTTCGGTCTGGCGGCACCGGCCGGCGTGCCCGAAGACATCATCGTCCGTCTGAACTCGGAGTTCAACAAGGCGCTGCAATCTGCCGAGCTCGGCAAGAAATACCGCGAACAAGGTGCTCGCGTACTGACCAGCACGCCGCAGGAGTTTGCCAAGCTCATCCATAACGACCGCATTCGCTGGGGCACGATCGTCAAGGAGTCGGGCGCCCAGGTCGAATGATCGGGCGGCTTCGGGCGGGCACCTTTGCCGCCTGATGCCCCCCTCACCGCAGAACGGGTTTACCGGCCATGCCGGCGCCGCCGTCCACAGGCAGCACCAGGAAAAGACACTTCTTCAATTGGGAACACTAATGAACAATCCTGACATCATCAAAGATTTTCCCCGCGTCGATGACGATATCGTGCGCCGTGCCTCGCGCCTGCAGCCCGCGATCCTGGCCGATGTCGCCGGGCGGCGTGGCGCGCTCGATGGACGCATCCGGCCACTGAGCCCAGGCATGAAGCTGGCGGGATCGGCCTTCACGGTCGAAGTGAGACCGGGCGACAACCTGATGATTCATGCGGCCATCGCACTGGCCAAACCCGGTGACGTGCTGGTCATCGACGGCAAGGGCGACCTGAGCGCCGCACTCATGGGCACCATCATGATGACCGCCTGCAAGAAGCTCGGCATCGCCGGCGTGGTGATGGACGGCGCAGCGCGTGACGTGACGGAAATCATCGACATGGACTACCCCGTGTTTGCAGCGGGCACCAATCCCAACGGCCCCACAAAAAACGTACCGGGCCGTATTGGCCATCCTGTGGCGGTGGGCGGGGTGACGGTCAATCCCGGCGACTTCGTGATTGGCGACGCGGATGGCGTGGTGGTGGTCGAGCGCGAGAAGATCGAAGGCCTGCTGGCCGCGGGCGAGAAAAAAGAACGTGATGAGGCCGAGCGTATCGCCGCCATCAAGAACGGCGACACCGAAGCAAAATGGCTGACCGCAGCACTGCGCAACGCCGGCGTGCTCAAAGAAGGAGAGACGCTGTGAATGCCGCCGGTTCTGCCAGACCGGCCATCCTGGTGACCGGTAGCGATCTGGCTGCGCAGGCGCTGGCATCGCTTGGCGACTACGACATGGTCTACGCCGGAGCCAAGCCTTCTGACGAAGACATCGTGAATCTTTGCCGCCAGCGCAATCCGGTGGCGATCATCGTGCGCTACGGCAAGGTGGGCGCGGCCGCGATGGACGCCGCGCCGAACTTGCGGGTGATATCCAAGCACGGCAGTGGCACTGACACCATCGACAAACATGCAGCAGCGCAACGTGGCATCGAAGTCGTCGCTGCGGCTGGCGCCAACGCTGCAGCGGTCGCCGAACAGGCGCTTGCGCTGTTGCTGGCGTGTGCCAAGTCAATCGTGTCGCTGGATGCCCGCATGCGCGACGGCCATTGGGACAAGGCTACGCACAAAAGCCTGGAACTGGCGGGCAAGACGATCGGACTGGTCGGACTCGGTGCCATCGGGCAGCGTATGGGCGCGATGGTGCACAGCATGCAGATGCGTGTGATCGGCTACGACCCGTATGCCGACAACCTCCCCGACTACATCGAAAGCGTTCCCCTGGAAAGGCTCTGGTCCGAGTCCGATGTGATTTCATTGCACTGTCCCTTGACCGAGACAAACCGCGAGATGGTGAACGCCGCCACACTCGCCCTGTGTCGCCCAGGCATGATCCTGGTGAACACGGCACGCGGTGGTCTGGTGAACGAACAAGCCTTGCTCGATGCGCTGCACTCGGGCCATGTGATGGCTGCCGGTCTGGACAGCTTTGCGGTTGAACCGATGGTGCAGGACCATCCCTTCCAGCGGGAGTCCGGTATCGTCCTCAGCCCGCACATAGGCGGGGTAACCGGCGCTGCCTACGTCAACATGGGCGTGGCGGCGGCACGCAACGCCCTGGCTGTGCTGGCCAGTACTTCCGCGCATTCCTAGAAGTACCTGGCCAGCACGTCCTGGCGTCGATCAGTACCGGGCCTGGAGTGTGAGCATGAAGCTGCGAGGCTCACCGTACCAGTTGCCGCCGCGCTCCGAACCCAGCGTGCGGTAATACTTCTTGTCGAACACGTTGTTCACATTCAGCGCCGTCGACAGATTCTTGTTCACACGGTAGCCCACGCGTGCATCCCACAGCGCATACATGCCCTGGTTCAGCTCGATGGTGCCGCTGGTCTTGTAGGTGCGGCTCTGCACGCGCACACCGCCCCCCACGTCGATGTTGTTCAGGTCACCCGGCAGGCGATAGTTGGTCCACAAGCGGAACATGTGCTTGGGCGTGAACGTGCTGTAGGGACGGCGTTCGTTGGCGCTGGGTGCGCCTGATGCCGTGCGATCACGCAGGTACTTGGTCGTGTTGTACGTGTAGCCTGCCGCAGCATTCCAGTTCGGTGCCAGTGCGCCACTCAGCTCGGCCTCGAAACCCTGGCTGCGCACCTTGCCATCGTTCAGGAAGCACGAGCCGCCGGTCGGTGAACCCGCGCAAGGCTGGGGGAAGTTCGGATCGACTTGCGAGCGCCCTTCTTCGTTGGTGCGGAACACGGCCAGCGAAGTATTCAGGCGGCCACCATACAGGCTGCCCTTGATGCCCAACTCGTAGTTCTTGCCGGTTGCCGGATCCAGCGGCGAGCCGTCGGCCTTGAAGCTTCCCGCCTGCGACCGGAAGATCTCGGCATAACTTGCATAAGCCGTCCACTCGGGCGTGACGTCCAGGGTCAAGGCACCGTAGGGCGTGAACTCATCGCTGTCCTTGGAGCGTGCAGTGGTACGCGAAGTGACCCGGTTGTAGACCGACTGGCGATAGTTGCTGTAGCGCCCGCCCACGCTGAGCTTGAGCGGATCCAGCAGTGTCAGTCGCAGCGAACCATAGATACCGTTCTGTTCGGTGTGCGTGTTGTTGCGCGTCTGCGGACGCGCCGGGCGAGTCGGGAACGAAGGATAGTCGTGGGGGTTGAACGTGAAAGCGTTGACCCTGGGATTGTCCACCGCCATCGACTGCGACGACGCATCGTAGGATCGCTCCCAGTAATTGGCGCCCACGATAAAATCATGCCGCTTGCCCCGCGCCGAGAACGCGCCCTCAAGCGAGGCGTCGACTGCGTTCTGTTCACTATCGCCGATGGCTTCGAATGCCGACAGCGTCGGGCCCATGCCGGTGGCACGATCCACGGTGCCGAAGGCCGAACCTGAATAGTCGTGGCTGCGTTCACGCGTTTGCGTAGCCCCCAGACGCAAGCGCCAGTCTTCGTTGAAACGATGCGTCAGATCGGTGAACAGCGTGGTGCGCTCGAAGTTAGAGTGCGACCATGCCGCATTCAGATAAGTATCGCGACTCAGTCCCAGATCGCCACCATCGGAATACCGCGGCAGACCACCGTAGAACGGGGTCATCTTGTTGCGCTCGTAACTGAAACCGGCGCCCAGTGTCGTATCCGGCGTGAGATCGAACTCCACGATGCCATAACCGACCGTGCGTTTGGTATTGGCGATATCGAAGAAGAAGTCGTTGTCCTGATAGGCGCCCACGATGCGGCCCCGGATCGTGCCGCTTGCATTGAGCCGGCTCGTGAGATCGAACTCGCCACGGTGATTCGACCAGGAGCCCGTGCTTGCCCGTCCGCTCACCGCGAAATCCGCCAGGGGACGCTTGCGCACGAGGTTCACCGTACCGCCGGGTTCGCCCGCGCCGTTGTACAGACCCGCCGGCCCCCGCAAGACCTCGACGCGATCATAGATCGCCATATCGGGTTGGGTGAAGAACCCGCTGCCCGATTGGGTGGGCACGCCATCGAATTGAATGTTCTCGATCTTGTAGCCACGCGAGTAATAGGCTCGTTCGTAGTTGTTCGTGTCCTGAACGGTAATGCCCGTCGTGTTCGCCAGCACATCGCCCAGGCTGGTCATGTTCTGCTCGTCCAGACGCTCGCGTGTGATCACGCTCACCGATTGGGGAATTTCCTTCAGCGCCTGTGTACGTTTGCCCAGGGTCATGGCCGGCGTCGTATAGCTGCCGGTTCCCTCCGTCGTGGCGGGATCGAAATGCCGGCCGCTTACCGTGACTTCCGGCAGCAGCGTCGCGCCTGAATCGGGTGTCGCGGCTGTATCTGGCGAGGCCGTTGGACTTGCGCTGACCGTAGCGGACTGCGCCATTGCCACGGAATGAGAAAGCACCAAAAGGCTGGCAAACAACAGAGCAGGCTTATGCGCATTCGACGCAGGATAGCGCGCCACCCAAAGAGGCGGTGAGAGGGTCATGGTAGGAAGGTCGTCCATCGCCAGCAACCGCGAGTGCGCCGGCAAAGATAGGAATGTTAATGCGAATTACTATTATTACATCAATTCGCTAGAAATTGTGTAGTTTTGCGGCAATGCTGCCCTATCGTCCTCGAATATCTCTCGCATCGCGACGGCGCAGTGGAACGACTCATGAATCCACACTCAGAGGCCCTCAATGATCACTTCGGGATGGCCGAGCAACGATCATCGGGGCCTCTATTGCGCCTTGAATACGCTGCGACCTAATTCCTGTAGCGATCAAGTTTTTCGAGTTTCCACTTCTCGACAGCCTTGTCGAATACGAAAAACATGTCGGTATCACTGTCGCGCGTTTTCAGATAGACAGTGCACACATAACCGTTGTCGACCGGCTTGCACGATTTCACAGAGGTCTGCGCCAACTGCTTCTTCAGCTCTTCATCATGGGCTGCGGCTTTGTAGTGCTCATAGATGGCCTGCTTTACCTGGTCTTCGCTAGGAGAGCCATTTGCCGAGCAGGCCGACAAAGCGAATGCTGCAAATACCAGGACGGTCATTTCTTTAATCATTGAATAGCCTTTGAACATGAGAGAACCCTTCAGTTTGAGATGGAAGTTGTCGGCGCATCCTGGTTGGCGATGGACTCGGCATCTTTCAGCAGCAAGGTTGCGCTATGCCGAATCGATCCAATGCAGCGAGCAAGAATGGCTCTGAGAAGACTCTCGTCAGGCGCAGAATCCTTGCCCGCCACGATACTTTCGATCGATGCACTCACCCGTGGGCTAGCCGTGGACTCATGGAGCGAACTCACGGTCAGCTTCGCTGCTTTGCAGCGATGGTTCACCGTATTGATCAGATCAAGAAGCGCTGCGCTGGACAGAGCAAGTCGATCTGAAGTGGTGAAGCCCGGGTAGACGATGTGCATGAATTCAGGGTCGTCTTCGCTCAGGCTGACGAACAATGTGCCGAGGTCCGGATGACGAAACGCGACATCGCCATCCTCATCGATCGAAGCGATCAAACCCAGCTCCTGTTCGACCACACGCTTGTACATGGCGGCAAGTACAGAAATATTGGACATGACTCATTTTTCCTTGTTGGCAGCAGCAGTGGAGTCTGCGAGCTTGGTAGGACTACTCAGAAAACCGGAAAAGGTTCGGTCCAAAACAAAAAAACTTTTCGCAAAATAAATCGAACTTTTCCTTCGCCCTGACGTAGCGCCATTACAAGCATCTGCTTGACCGGGATGCCCTGCCGAATTCAGGGCGCTATGAGAGGGACGACCATGCGTGGAAAAGTATTGCGGGACACGAGTCGCGGTAATGGACTGCTGATCGCCGAAGGCAGGCAATTCCAGTTCACGCTCGAGGATCAATGGGGCGGCGACTCGGCACCAGCGGTCAATCAGACGGTGGATATGGCATTCGACGCGGAAGGTAGGCTCACGCGCGTCATGCCTGTGGACTCCAGCCAACTGGCCACCGAGCGCACCCGCAAGGCAATGCTGATTGCGAAGTCAGAAGGTGGACGCTGGTTCACCCAGGCCACTACGAAGCTTGACCGCGGCGCTGCTGTCGGCGCCCTGCTCCTGCTTCTGGGTACGACGTTCTTTTCGTTCTTCTCTGTGCGTCTCATGGGCGCCCATGCGGTCGATCTGAGCTTCTACGACCTGTTGGGTTTCATCAATGGAGGGAACATTCAAATGGCTCTCATGGGAAGGGGCTCGGGTGTGGGCGTCTACGGGATTTTGTGGGCGGCTGCAGTCTTCGGGCCCTTGCTGCCCTCTCTCTGGAGGGCCAGGCGGGCGAAATGGATGTTCTTCATGCCCATGGCCCTCTGGCTTGGTGCGTTGCTGGGCGGAACGGTATCGCTGCAGCGTGCCATGAACACGGGCAGGGAATTGGCCGGATTTATCGGTGGTCCCTCAGCTCGCAGTCTTGGCAACGACATGGCGATGGGCGTGTGGAACAACACAACGCTGGGGGTGGGCTTCTACCTTTCGCTGGCGGTCGCCATCTACTTCACGGTCCGCGGCGTTGCCGCATTGCGCAGCTAAAACCGACAGCCGCGCAACCAAAGCCTTCCACCCATTCAACCAGAGCCTTGATCTCGATCCGGAGAAGTCTGCAGCAGACAAGGCCTGAACCTCGAATAATCAGGAGTACTTCATGAACAAACGTTTTCCCTTGGTATCCTTCACGGTTGCCCTGGCAATGCTTTCAGCCCTTCCCGCGTGTTCCAAGGAAGATCCTGCTCCAGCATCCGCTGCGCCTGTGGCTCCGCTTCGCAGCCCTGCCGACCCCGTGGCGCTGGCACAGACAGCCGAAGCGCAACGTATCAGCCGTCTCGCGCAGCCGGAGCCCTCGGTGCCTGTTGAACAGTACGTCACCCTGGAAAGTGGCAATCAATTGATGTTTGCCTACTATGCCCTGTCAGGCTTGCCGATTGATCACGCGACGGCTGCGCAAAGGATGTCACGGGAATTTCGTGACACGTCGGACTCCTTCCGCAAGCGCGATCTCCTCGAAGCACTCAAGCCCCGTATCGATGCAAGTGTTGCCCAGGCCCACAACACCCCATACATGCGCCTGGACATCCGTGGAGCAAGCCTTCTGTCGACATACGACTTTGAGCGCAAGGGGTTTATGGTAAAAGCCCTCAGTGACGCATCGTCGTCGCGCTACTTCAACGACAACAGCACTTACCAGATCAAATTCCCTAACTCGGAATCCTTTGCACTGCTGCCCGTCGAGGACGAAGCACAGGCTCGCAAGCTGGAGGACATGGTGAGCAAGTATCAATCGATGGAGCTTCGCGTGTACGCGTTTGCAAATGACACGGACACTGCGCAGAACGTGGTGAAAGCGCTGATCACCCGAATCGTCGTGACTGACCAGCGCGGGCAGAAGCTGGCCGAGTTTGCGCCAAAGCAGTAAACGATCGAAGCTTTAGAGTACGCTACGCCGGTCGCCCGCCGGTGTAGTGCCGGTTCCGCATGACTTCCAATCGCTTGTTACGCTCCTACTGCCTTCGAAGATGTTCAACCAATGACACCTGCCGACTCAAAACGGTACAAAATCGACAACATCGACACGTTTCTTCGTGTGTTGCATAGTGATCATCGTTACGCCCTGGCGTTCCGAAACAAGGCCGAGCAGCACATTACTGCAAAGTTGCGCAGAAAATTCGTCAAAACCTCCCCGGATGTGGTCATCGACGCCTTCAACAACACCCTGGTGAAGTTTCTTCAGTCGAAGACTTTTCGCGATGAGGGTTTTCTCGACGGCCAACCCAAGGATGGCTGGACTGCGCACGAACTGGCCACAAGCAACCTGGGGGGTTACCTGTATCGCGGATCGGCCAACGAAATGATACTGGCATACCGTCGATCAAAACACCACCTTGAGCCCGCCAAGGATGGCGAGCAGCAGGCGCCTGGCACTAAAAGAGACGAGGCCAACGAACTGTCAGACGACGATCCGCTGAGCGACCCCGCCCTCGCCTACGAGCATTCGGCAATGCTCGAACGCATGCGTGAATGCCTGAACAAACTGACCGACAAATTGCGAGCCACGATGTTCCTGTGGCTGGACGACATGAACCTGGCAGAAATTGCGGAGCGGCAGGACATACCTGTTGCAACCGTGAAAAGCCGCATCCATGCCGCCCAGAAGTTTGTCGCTGACTGCACGAAGAGAGGGATGGAATGATGTCGCCCGACGATCGCATACTCGCCTACCTATCAGACGACCTCGACCCCGCTCAGCGCGAGTGTTTCGAGACAGATCTGGCGCAGGACCCTGCACTGCGGGCTGAACTTGAACAATGGCAAGCGCTGGCTGGCGCCAGGCAGCTCATCCATAATGAGCATGGCCGCGCAGCACGAGATTCCGCTTTCCTCGAGATGATCAGCACACAGGTCGCGCACGGTGCGAGGAGCGCAGCCTTGCAAGAGACTGCACATCCCCAAGTCGATGGTCATGAAGACACACATGCCGCTGGCCTTGTCCACGCGTATGGGCGCGAACAGCAAAGCCAGACACCGCCCGCTCCATCCCTGACCCAACGAATAAGGCGATGGATATGGCCGACACCCGTCAGCCCACTCATGCCTGCAGGATGGGCACTGGCTTTGTTGATGTCTGTCGTACTCCTGCAATCCGATGACGATCGCACCTCCCCCGGAACCCTCACCAGAGGGGGCACTGCGGATTGCCCTGCGTTGCTGTTGGATCTGCCTGACGATGTAAGCGCAAAGCAACTGCGTGATGCCTTGGTTCAATATGAAGTCGGCATCGTTCACGGGCCTGACACCAACGGACGATTCCTGATGAGTGCAAAAAGGGAATCGTCGCTGCAAGGTGTCGCAAAGGCGCTCGGGGTAACCTCCGCAGGCACAGTGACCTCTACCACCTGCCCGTACGCAAGCCCATGATGAACAAGGCAAGACGTCAAGTACTTGGTGCTTTGATCGGCCTGGGTCTGGCGGCTCAAGCCACGCATAACACCTATGCAGCAACTGAGGCGCCCCAAAAAGTCTTGACGCGCCGACATGCCCTGGTGATCGGCAATGCACGATATGCCATCCCCGGCAACGCGTTGATCAACCCTGTCAACGATGCAAATCTGGTAGCGAAATCACTACGCTCGCGCGGATTCGACGTGACAGTGCTCACCGACCTGACCACCCGTCAGATGGAAGCGGCTGTCGATGTATTCGCAAATCAGGCTGAAAATGCCGAACTGGCCCTGGTCTACTTCGCCGGTCACGCGGTAGCGCTCGAACATGTCAACTATCTCTTCGGAGTAGAACTGAGCCTACCTTTGAGAGATGTGCGCATAGACAACACTCAGCAACATTCGCTGAGCATGCGACGCGTATCGCAGGCTCTGCGTCGAGCAAAGATTCAGAACCGGCTCGTCGTGCTGGATGCCTGCCGCACGAACCTCACACGTGGCAGCACTACAGAGGGACTCACCCACACCATTCCCGCAGGTGGAGAACTCATCGCCTTCTCGACCCAGCCGGGAGCAACGGCGGAAGACGGCTTCGGCGCAAATGGACCACGCCACAGCCCCTACGCCTTTTACTTCGCTCACGCTCTGGACACGCTCCCTGAAGACACCACGGTCGAAACTTTTTTCAAGCAACTGACGGCCGATGTCCAGGTCGCCACGGCCTATCGTCAAGTCCCACATTACGCGAGTAGTCTGGTGGGCGAAACCTCGTTCGTCAGCATGACCGATGCTCGGACGACCGCCATGCCAGGTGCCACGTCGTCAGGATCGGCCCAGCCTGGACGAGGCCCCTCGCCCGCACTCGGCCAGGATCTGATCAGGGCACGGATGAGCGAATGGGAACAGGAAATAGAAAGGGGCGCGCAATTCGTTGATGAGCCTCGCTACGAAGCGCTGAGAGCACGCGCCGAGGTGGGCGATGTCGTGGCGATCACCACGCTTGGGCTGATTGCTGAAAACGGCCAATACGCGGAGCAAGACTACAAACTGGCCATAAGGTGGTATCAACGCGCCGCTGATCAGTCTTTCGCTCCGGCCCAGACGTATCTGGGCGAACTGATCGCAATGGGTCGCGGTACACCGAAGAACTATGCGGTGGCCGAACGCCTGTTCAATTCCGCCGCCCAAGCAGGCCATCGTCGCGCTGCGCTGGACCTGTTCGATATCCGTACCCGGATGGGGCAAGTCGCAGACCCACAAGCCGGCGTCGAAATCATTCTTGAAACGCTCAAGAACCTGGGCATGCAACGGCTTCCTTGAACACACAGGGGCCGCTGCGATCTGCCCGAACCATATCTGCACGGCAGTAGCCGGACAGAGATGCCACATCCGCCTTTACTCGGAGGCTTCAAAGTCGCGCATGACTTTCGCAAATTCGTTTGCCCCGTGTTGCACCATCCCAACGTATCTAAGAAACAGCGATGCCGGCAGCGAGGGCTCGTCGGGGGAGATCAAAAACTCCACACTCGCCATCATATTTTCATTATTTGTCGTGGCGTAAACCTTAACGCCTTTGCAACGCGCGTTGATAATCGAAATGGCTTGAAGCGCATTTGCGTATTCGTTGTCGCTTTCGAGCGGCCAGAAATTAGGGTAGATCAGTCGAACGAAACTCGTATCATCCGCATCAGCCGTCAGGACCATCGTACCGCCTGAGTACTTGAATACTAGATGAGACGTTCGGCTATCTTCCTCCCAACGAGCATCACCCCTGTGATAGCCTTCCTCGGAAAGCAAATCCTGGAAATACTTCGTCAAGGCTAGAGCTACGTCACGACTCATGTTGAAAAACTCCGTTAGAAACAAAAAACTGCGCGGGTCAGGACAGCGAATTATTGCTGCTAGGTTTAAGCACGCGCACGGCGAACAAAACCATCGCGATAAAAAATACTAATAACAGCAACCAGGAGGAAGAGGATAGTGCGCTTTCGCGCCATTCATTCAAGCACGCCGAGCTGGCCGGCAATTGCTCGATAATTTCGGTACGTGCACAATCCAGGGAAGTCCGTGGAACATGGGCTGGCGCAGCCCCCTCACCTGCATGAACACTACCGCTGTCGCGGTGCAACCAGTAAGCATACGATTGCGGATCAGTGCCCGCAAGCAGGTCCCGGTGGTTCTGGATACGGCCGCCAATCTCAAGCAACACAAAGCTTGCGGTAACGCCCAGTGCGGCGTTACGAATGCGCTGCTGACTATCGGCTCGAATACGTTCGGCCTTGCCGACAGCCTGGGCGACGTGCCGCAGACGGGCACGAACTGAGCTCTCGTAACTATTGACCATTTCTTTGAAGGCAAACGCTTCGTCCAGCCGGCGCGCAAGGTGCTCGGGAATCGGGCTCACAGGTTCATCGTGGCCTAGACGCCCAATTTGTACATCCATGTTGCCTTTCATGAGATCGGCCAGGGAAGCATCCAGCGCAGCTTCGATTTTTTCGTTGACCAGCAATGCTGCTCGGTCTCTCATTATCAACCGCTGCGTTGTGATGGCGTAGAAGCAGCAGGCGACTGCAGCGAAGATGATCGCTGCCCCTGCGCCATCGGGCAACCTGTTCAACACCGACACTACCATGCCGCCGAGTAAATCTTGCGCAGCCCAGAAATTGGTTTTTCCCCAAGAAAGCATGAGAAGCGAAGCAAACGCAGCAAATGCAAAACCGTGCCCGAGTTTAGTGAGCATGCTGTTGTTTTTTTCAACCCGTCTGGCAAGTGTCACCCTTGAGAAATACCATAAGCGAGCAGTCAGCGCTTCGCGCAGGGTAAGGCCCCTTATCGAATCAACGCTATTTCGGGGTGTGGGCGCATTGACGTGCTTTTTTTCGTCTGACGGTTCCGGTGCACTGGTACGCTGCTGGTCACCAGGTGTCAAAAGCGCGTCGATAAGCGGCCTTCCATCTGCAATTCGTTTGCGTATCGACTCGGATATGTATTTGTCATCCACACCCATCTCGTTGATCAATTTCCAGACGGAGTGCATCAGGTACGCGCGATGAGCGAGTTTGATCGGAACGGACGCGTGAGTGCCCGGTCCGGCCTCGTCTCGCTGCGCCTTTTCAGTGTATCCCAAGCCCTCACTGCCAGGCCCCGGACTCGAGAATACCGACTCCTTGGCCGGCCTCTTGTCATCACGGGCGGATGATGCGCCGTTATGAACAAGGCTTTCTACGTTCACCAGCAACGACTGCATGACCTCCAACCGATTGATGTAGAGCGTGAGATTGGCTTTGGCGCAAGACACCTTACCCATTAACGCGGCTCGCAAAACAATCCCGTAGATACCAGCCTTCGAATGCAGTGTGGCATCTTGCGTCAAGATGGCAGGCAGCTCGTCGGTAATGAGCGAATCATTGAGCGGCAAATAGAATCTTAAAGACGCAGCCAAATCCTGATTACGAATGAGTCTGTTGGCAGACTCACGAAGGGATACAGCAGAACTGGGATCCTTTTTTTGGATCGTGGCCAAAGCCTCGACTTCTTGTTCGAAATCGATGCGTTCTGGTTTGACAACGCTCGCCCTAGCCGATTTTTTACTGCCTTCAACACCAGTATTGGCTCCCCTCTGGTTGCTCGCTTGAATGTTTGCATTTTTAGGGGAATATATGCCCTCGCGATTGTCATCATTGACTCGATGGACGCTTGAATCCATGGGGTTGGATTTGAGCACCTGATCTTGCTTCGTGATGTCGTTCGCAGGATTCGGCGGTTCGCTTTCCGAGCCACTTTCAGGTCCGCCAGGCTTTCGAGTCGAAATATCGACAGGCTTTAGAGTGACCTTGAAACGGCATTGCCGTGTGCCTTCAACAACTTCTGTGTATATCCAGACCTCCTCTTCGTAACCACAATTTTCTTTCACGCCATCGCGCCATTTGTCTAACTTATCCCCCCAAGCAGTGACGGTCAGCGAACCATGGTTCGAATGACCATCGATCTGCCGGCCAGTGGGCGGCGGAGATAATTTCGACGACAGTTCGCTTTTTACAGGTAGCGAAGATTCGGGTGTTGCGTGATTTTTCATCGTGCTCATTGGGACGAGTTCTCCAACATGGCCAACAATGCGCTGCGCTCGATGACATGCTCTTTCTGAAGCTTTTCACTCAGTCGAATCAACAGACCGCGGTGCATCGTCAACAACTTCTGCGCGCGGGCGTATTGTTCGGCAATATGCATTTTCGTTTCCGCCTCGTCGGGTGAGGTCGTATACCAATTAGGATGGACGGAACTGAACCCGTAAATGCCCAATGCGGCTTCGACCATCTGACGCACCACTGCAAGATCGCTCTGTGAAGAATGGCCGCCTGCGCCGGTGCTGACTTCGTCTTCACCAAAAATGAGCGCTTCGGCGGCCCGCCCGGCAAGCACCATGCAGACCCGATCAAACAATTCGCCGCGGCTCTGGTTGCCTTCGGAACGCTTGATGCCAACAAAACCCAATGCCCCCAGGTCGTCCGCCACAACAGAGGCGATCTGCAGATGTTCGCGCAGACTCGGCAGAACAAGCGCCACGAGCGTATGACCGGCCTCGTGACAGGCCGTGCGCGCCAGCTGAGGACCATGCAAGGGCCGCCGCGCAGACTGGGGAGGAATCTTGAATATCTCTTCCTGCAGATCGCTTGCCAGAATGGCACGATTTTCATCCATGCGCGCACGCCGGCGTGCACCACGGACCAGCAATTCGACATCTGCACCGGTCAACCCCAACGACAGGCTGGCGCAGCGCCTCAACTCGTCTTCTGACACCGCATGCTCATACGGTTTGAGCTTGGCGACGTAGATCGCCTGCAACGCGTCCACGTCGGGTCGACCAATGTGAATGACCCGGTCCAGACGCCCTGCACGCCTCAAGGCGGGATCGACATTTTCGGCATGATTCGTAGCGCCGATCACGATGACCTGGCTACGATCATCGAACCCGTCCAGCTCGCTGAGCAGTGCATTCAAGAATGCAGTATTCCACGTCGCGTTCTGCCCCTGGAATTTGTCACGGCTGCCGACTGTATCGATTTCGTCGATGAACAGGATGCTGGGCGCCTGCTGACGCGCGGCGGCGAATGTGGCGGACATAAGCTGAATGCATTCATCCAGACCGTTGCCGGTCATCCAGTCCTGAACAGGCGATATCGCCGTGAAAGCCACACCACACTCCAGCGCGATGGCGCGTGCGAGCGTAGTCTTGCCCGTACCCGGCGCACCGAAAAAGAGTGCGCCACGATCAACCTCCGCCCACTGAATCTCGCCGCGTTGCGCCAGGCGCAAGTCATTGAAAAGCTGTTTTGCCCAACGCTTGGCACTTTCCACGCCATACATGTCGTCCAGCCTGATGGACGCGCCGGCTGATTGCGCCTGAGTACGTTGATCGGCCAGTTGACGCAAGCCGGCCAGCCAGTCGCTCTCGAGCTGTAGCGTGTTCACGCACAGCAGTTCCTGCGGTCCGATCGCGGAAGCCCATGTCGAACTGATGATATCGGGCGCTACTCCCGGAAAACGCGAACGGGCATAGTCAGTCAGGCGCGCGGTAGTCATCAGCGGAATGCTGAGATAACCGTCACTACGCACAAGCGAGATGAATTCTTTGGGGAGTTGGTTGCGCGACGTGCAGAAGAGAATCATGCCGAAGGCGTGCTGTTCCGCCATTCGCACGACCAGATCCTGGAAATTCGCAGTCACCCGTGTATCCAGCTGATAGGTGTTCAAAGCCGGGCAAAGGCTTGCCAGTGCGTTGCGTAATTGCTTCGCATAACGCGGAAACGGGTTCTCGACGATGAACACCGGCAACAAGGCATTGGTCTGCAAGCGTTGCTGGATCTGCTGCGCCACGGGCCGCACGAAGAAAGTCCACACATCCTCAGTATTGGGATGCACAGGCCCCACACCCTCTTCTACTGAGGCGACGTCGCCAGGACTCGCGAAACCTGGCGAGGCACTGCGCCGTAGTTTGGTCAGCAAGAGCTCGGAGATGTCTCGCCTGCCGCTCACAGCAGGCACCTGCGGCGCTTGATTTGCACGGGTCGCGGGTCGCGCTTCACCTACTGCTGGCTGGACGCGGTGCGAGGCTTCTGTCCCGATATGTGGCGCGATCTGCGCGAGCGAATCACTATCC
The DNA here is from genome assembly GCA_023427945.1 of Pseudomonadota bacterium. Taxonomy (GTDB): domain Bacteria; phylum Pseudomonadota; class Gammaproteobacteria; order Burkholderiales; family Burkholderiaceae_B; genus Schauerella. The sequence goes on from JAEYZR010000303.1 coordinate 17,730, forward strand.
GATACATCGCCACTCGCTTCGACACTATCGGCATTCCTCTGATCGGCATCTTTGCTTGCCATCTCGTGGGTAACCGCCGCTTCGTCTCGCACTGCGGGCGTTGCAGACGTTGCCCGAGGGCCGGAAGCGCGCGTTATGCCTGACAGCGCCCGATGTCTTGATTTCGCTGTAGGTGCAGGCATATCAGACATCGGCGGCGATGGTCGCACTGGTTCGTGGGTCGAACGCTTGCCTGCCTCTGCTCGTGCGACCTCAGATGAGGATGACTTCGAGGCGCCTGCTTCCGAATCCGACACAGAGACGAGTGGTGCAGCAGGTGCACGATCCGGGCGCTTGCCGGAAACAGACGATACGGTGGTTTCGCGAAACGACAGGCCTCTTGATTCTGCACGCAGCTTTGCGAGCCTGAGTGAAACCGCTTTTCGGTCTCGCTGGTTTGACTTCGTTGACGTGTCCTTGTTGCTCTTGTCGTCCTCGACAGTGAAGAACGTTTTTGTGATCCATTCATCGATACGGCCCAACACAACTCCTTCACTGCAGGCGCTCCCTGCCCAGGAAGCTTGACGTGGAACTTGGGAAAAAACGGCCTTTTCCCTCTCATCCTCGGTCGGATTGAGGAGATAGCCATTAAATATTAAAAATCCTGAAAATGAAAACAAACTTTACATTTCGGCAAATTCCGTACACATTATCCGTGGCGACTTTGCGTCGCCTTGGAGCCTCTTCTGCTACACCCCTCTCAGATTTTCAACGGCTGCCCCGGCTGCTTCAGGAGCAGAAAAATTCGCAAACCCCATCAAGAGCCCTCCTTGAGACGATTTGCGCATTCGCCAGTCGCCCAGCGCCCGAACGGCCAGCCCTTTTGTGTGAGCCGCCTGCGCAAGCGCCTGGTCATCCTGTCGGGTCTTCAGGTTGGCCAGAATGTGGATACCGCCTGCCTGAGGCTGAACGTCGAGAGTCGTCGACATCTGCTGCTGCAGCGCATCCACCAGATATCCCCTGCGAGCGGCATACAGGGTTCGCATCTTGCGCAGGTGTCGTCCGAAATGACCCTGCTCGATGAACTCGGCCACTGTCGCCTGAAGAACGATGGAGCCCGGACCCGGCACATGATTGACCGCATCCCTGAACCTGTCGAGCTGTGATGACGGTACGACCAGATAGGCAAGCCTCAAACCAGGAAACAGCACCTTGCTGAACGTACCCGTATACAGAACACGCCCATCCCGATCCAGACTCTTCAGTGCGGGCAGAGGACGACCGCTATAGCGAAACTCGCTGTCGTAGTCATCTTCGATGATCCATGCCCGACTCGCTGCCCAGCTCAGCAGTTCCAGGCGGCGGGCCAGCGACAGGGCCACACCGGTCGGGCTTTGATGCGTGGGCGTGACCACCACGAAACGGGCTTGCGCGGCACGCTGCTGTCCCACGCGCACATTCAGACCTTCCTCGTCTACCGGAACGGGCGTCAGGTGCAGGCCCGCACGCTCGAGGAACTGCCTGGCGAAAAAATAGCCGGGATCTTCGAACCAGCCCACATCGCCGGCCTTCAGGAGGGTGCGATGCACGAGCTCGAGCGCGCCACGATAGCCTGCGGTGACGAAAACCTGGTCGGGCGTACAGACGATGCCCCGTGAAATACCAAGATAAGCGGCAATGGCATGGCGCAAAGGCTCGTATCCCGCCGGATCTGGGTAAACCATCGCAACGGTCTCCAATGTGCGTACGCAGCGACCCGACAGGCGCGCCCAGACATTGCGCGGGAACGCGTCAAGCGCTGGCAGACCGAGCTGAAACGGCAGGGCTTCACCTGACAATTCGATTGGCCGAGTCCGGGGCCGGGCAACCGCCCTGGCGACACCAGGGTTGTCTGGCCTGGCCAAACCATCAAGGCGCGTGGAGACTACCGTTCCAGCGGCACCCCGCGCCACGAAGTAGCCTTCGTTGGCCAACATCTGATAGGCCGCCTCGACCGTACCGCGTGCCATTCTCAACTCGCTGGCAAGACTGCGTACCGAAGGCACGCGATCGCCTGGACGCAACTTGCCGCTGGCAATTGCATCGCGATAGCGGCGATACAACTGCAGATACAAGGGTGCGCCGTGCTCGGCGCTCGGTTTGAGGTGCTGAAAATCCATCGTCAAATGCCCCACTAATCCATTCAATTCTTGGCCCTATCGCATAGGCCATTATCTTCTTACAGTACTGGCTTGCCGACAATCCGCAAACACAAGGAGATTGAATGAGCCCCTATCACCTCAGCCCTGTCGAGACCGACGAGGACTACCAGGCCAGCTTCGAAGTCATGCGCGAGCTGCGCCCCCATCTGACTGACGCTGCGGCGTTCGCGGCACAGGCTCGTCGTCAGGCGAATCAGGGCTATCGATTGCTGGCGGCATGGCAAGACAACCAGGTGAAGGGCCTGGCGGGTTATCGCACGCAGGAGAACCTGATGTATGGCAACTTCTTATACGTGGACGACCTGATCACCACCGCCGATGCACGCAGCCAGGGTGTCGGTGCAGAGCTGATCGCTGCCACACGCAGAGAGGCTGAGAAACTCGGCTGCGCCTGGTTCGTGCTGGATACGGCGGCGGAAAATGCGCTGGGCCAACGCTTCTATTACCGCCAGGGTCTGCTAGGTAGGGGCGTCCATTTCCATCAGGCACTGGCCTCCCAGTGAACGAAAGCGCGACACCTGCTTTGCATTCCATCGATGATCAACCGCCAGCCATGAGCCCTCCGATACGTTTTCAATACCACACCCTATCGCCCGAGGCGGCAGCAGGTTTTGGCGCGATAAAAAAAGCGCTGCACAAGAGCACACTGGGCCAACCGATCATCGAGCTGGTCTGGATGCGGGTGTCGCAAATAAACGGGTGTGTGTTCTGTCTGGAAAAGCATGGCCGTGCGTTGCGAACCCACGGTGAGTCAAACGCCAAGATCGACAGCCTTGCGGGATGGCACACCGCAGGGCATTTCACCGCAAGAGAGCGCGTTGCCCTGGCGTGGGCCGAGTCATTGGTCCACGTCGACAAGACCCACGCACCTGACGAGGACTTCGAGCCGCTCAAGGAACACTTCACTCACACTGAAATATCCGACCTGACCATCGCCATTTCGCTGATGAGTGCGCTGAACCGCCTTGCAATAGGTACCCGCAAGTGACGCTCACTTACGCTCGCGTCTTGCGGCATGCCGCGCTGCAGAGCCCACCGGCATGGGCTCACTGCCCATCATGCGAACGCGCCCGCATTCCCGAGATGCGCGCCTCTTCGCGCGACACCTGCCGATCGGCGAACCAGACCTGAACGTCCTTCATGAAACTCACGGGAACGCCCTTTCCCATGACCCCACCGGCAAGCGAGGCGAGGTTGGACTTGGCGAGTTCTGCACGCATGACTTTTTCGGCATTCAGCATGACGGCATGAATGCCACAGACCCCACGGTTCGCCCACTTCGGGGGATTGCCCTCAAAGACGGCGCACCGCTCGCGAATCTCCTGGCATTCAAAGAGCGCCTTGCGCCCCTCGACGGCCTCGATGACATCGAGCACGCTGATATCTTCGGGCGCCTTCGCCAGACAGTATCCGCCCCGGATGCCCCCCGACGCTTCAACGATCCCCGCTTTTTCCAGTTTGGAGAATATTTTCGCCACGAATGCCGTTGGCACGCCCTGGATTTCAGCCAGATCGCGACTGCTGGGCCGCTGCTCCAGAGGTGCCACCAGCCAGAGTAGACAGTGCAAGGCGTACTCCACGCCCGTTCCGACATAGGCCATGATCCCCCCCCTAAAAAACACATAACACCGACTATATTAAGGCGAATTATGGTTTTCAAGGGCAGGGACAGCTACGCCTGCCTGCTCACTTGGCCGTTCGGGCGTGCCGGACTACAGCAGGTGATCGAGGAGATCGGGACCAAACACTTCCCGATGAATCCTCGTGACAGGAACGTTCTGTGCCACCAATGACGCCCATTGCGCCTGCATGAAAGGAAGCGGGCCACAGAGGTAGAAAGTCGCCTGGGCGAGGTCGGGATCATCGGCCACCAGGCGCCCGGCATCCATACGCCCCGATTGAGCGAAAAATCCATCCTGTACGGCAATTTCGCCGGCTTCCAGATAGAAATGCGTGGTCAGTCCTGGCATTTTCTGTTTGGCCTGTTCCAGATCGTGCAGATGTGCCACGAATGACGGGTTTCTGGCCGCATGGGCGAATATGGCCTTGCGCGCAGGCACCTGGGCGGCCAAGGCATTGAGCACCGAGACCATCGGCGTGATCCCCACGCCTGCAGACATCAGCACGATAGGATGCCCTCCCTCCAGAGCAGGCATGAAATCACCGAAAGGCTGACTGGTCAGCAACGTCATGCCGACTTCGACGTTGTCGTGCAGCCAATTGGACACGGCTCCCCAAGGATTACCGTCCACCCCCTTGTCACGGCGCACGGTGATGCGCCAGTCCCGTCCATTGGGTGCATCGGACAGGCTGTATTGGCGTTGCTGAAACACCCCTGGCGCAAGCTCCACGTGAACCGAGATGTATTGGCCGGGATGAAAGTCGGCCGGAGGCAATCCCGATTCCGGCGCCAGGGTCAGACTCATCATGTCCTGTGCCTGTTCCACACGCTGGACCACGCGCATCCGGTTTCGGTGCTCGGGCAATATGCCTGCACGATCATACAGACGGCTCTCGGCGGCGATGAGCTCGCCGGCGATCAACCAGTACGCCTCGTCCCAGGCCGCCATCAGGTCGGGCGTGGCGGCTTCGCCCAGCGTGGCCGAAATCGCTCCCAGCAGATGCCGTCCAACGATCGGGTAATGCGCAGAGGTCAGCCCCACCGCCGCATGCTTGTGCGCGATCCTGCTCAGCACCGGAACCAGCGCATCGTGATTTCTGTAGTTGGCCGCGTAAGCGAAGACTGCCGATGCGAGCGACTGCTGCTGTGAACCGTTGGCCTGATTGCCCATGTTGAACAGATTCTTGAGCTCGGGATGCGCATCGAACATCGTCTTGTAAAAGAGCGTGGTGATCTGAAGTCCGTGTTCCCGCAGGACCGGTACGCTCGCATCAATGTAAGGCCGCGATCTTTCAGACAACATGTTCATCTCCAAAGAAGTATTTTAAATACATTAATTAAGGCAAAAAAATGGCAGTGCGGACAACTCTGTGGTCAACCGGCGCTGCAAGTTGGCTGCATCCCCTCTGACGCAAATTCTATAAATTATGTATTTCCAATGCAACATATAATTTGTTATCTTGAAATCCTGCCCCAGAAAAACAAGTCGATCTTGCCCCATGTCCACCCCACGAACCGCTATGCCCCCGCCTGCGCATGCCCTCGCCGCCAATGCCATGACCTGCTCCGAGAGGCCCGCATGAAGCTCACCGATTACACAGACTACAGCCTGCGGGTGCTGATTCACGTGGCGGTTCATCCCGACGAGCCCGTCACCATCCAGCAGATCTCCGATGCCTTCGGCATCTCGAAAAACCACCTGGTCAAGGTCGTTCAACATCTGGGCCAGCGGGGTTACCTGCAGACGACTCGTGGGCGTACGGGCGGAATCCGCCTGGGCCGTGCGGCCGCGAGCATCAATCTGGGAGACGTCGTGCGCGCCACCGAACCCGATTTCGGCATGGTCGAATGCTTCCGTCCAGACAATGGCTGCGTCATCACACGTGCCTGTGGACTGAAGGGCATCCTGTACGAAGCCTTGCAGGCGTATCTGGCCGTGCTCGACAGGTATACCCTTCAGGATCTCGTGGAAAAACCGGCTGCCATGCGTCGCCTGCTCGGAGTGGGCATACCGGTGGTGGCAAGCTAGGAACGCGCCTGACCTTTGGACGGCGACTCCACACGTTGCGGCCAGCCTCCTGCCAAGGCCGTGAACAATGAAACCGTAGCCATTGCGCTGCGCGTCTGGCTCTCGGCATAAGCGTCCTGGGCCTGCAACAGGCTTCTCTCCACGTCCAGCAGTTCGAACAGTTCGATGGCCCCGACACTGAATCGATTGCGCGCCAGCAACGCAGACTTTTCGCTTTCCTGCGCTGCGCGTTCCAGGTGATCGACCTCCTGCCTGGTGCTGGACAGGCGCATCAGCGCATTCTCGGTATCTTCAAGTGCCTTGAGCACCGTGTCCTGATAGTTCGAAAGGTGGCCTCTTGCCTGGGCATGACTGGCCTCGATGCGGCTGCGTACCCGGCCTACGTCCAGAAACGACCAGTCGATGCCCAGCGCGACAAAATTCGATTCGCTTCTGCCTGCGAAGAGGTCCGAGCCATTCAGAGAGAACGTACCCAGCATGGCGCCCAGACTCAGCCGAGGAAACAAATCCGCCGTAGCGACGCCGATTCGGGCGGTTGCGGCGTGCAGGCGATGCTCTGCTGCCATGACGTCGGGCCGTCGACGCAGCAGGTCTGCTGGCGTGCCGGGATCGATCGGCAAGGAAAGCGCAGGCAATCTGGACGGGCGGCCCAAGGTCGAAATGAGGCGTTCCGGTAGTTCGCCGGTAAGTACCGCAAGCCTGTGCTGATCGAATCCGGCCTGTGCCTCCAGCGGCGCAATGCGTGCTCGCGTGCTTTCCAGCAACGCTTTTGCGCGTGAGACATCGTATTCGTTGCCGCGTCCCGACTCCAGGCGACTGAGGACAACGTCAAGCGCCTGCTGCTGGTTTTCCGCATTGGCGCGAGCGACACGCAAACGTTCCTGCAGGCCGCGCATACGCACGTACGAGGTCACGACCTGGCCCACGATCACGACCTGCACAGCGTACAGGTCGTCGACTTTCGCCGCCGTTTCAGCCTGCTGTGCCTGGACTGCCCTGCGAACGCGACCGAACAGATCGAGCTCCCACGTTGCGTTGATGCCGGCACCGAACCGATCAGAGCTGCGCGGATAGCCGTAAGCCTGATCCGTGCTGAGGCGCTGGCGAGCAGCCTCGGCACTGGCCGTCACGACAGGGAACTGGTTCAGCCTCTGTTCGCGAAGCAATGCATTGGCCGCATCGTAGTTGGCGACAGCCGTGCGGATTTCGTGATTGGCCGAAAGTGCGCGTTCGACCAGTTCGGTGAGCATGGCATCGTCGAAAGCACGCCAGAACTCACCATCCGGCGACGCATGCACCGTGTCGGCCCCGGTTGCATCGGCACGCGCGAAAACATCGTGCGACGCGACCGGCAGCGCAGGTGCCTCATAATCCGGACCCACGGCGCATGCGGTCAGCAGACTCAGGGAGAACACCGAAAGCGCAATGTGATACCTAGTCATGATTTTTCTCCAATGCGGGGGGTGCCGAAGGCTCTGAACGAGTGGGAATCTCGACCTTGGCCCCGAGCCGGCGCAAGGCGACATAGAAAACAGGCGTCAGGAACAAACCGAATATCGTGACGCCTATCATTCCGGCAAACACGGTGACACCCGTGGCGTGGCGCACTTCGCTCCCTGCCCCCGAGCCCAGGAGCAGAGGCAGGGAGCCGGCGATGAAAGCAACCGATGTCATGATGATGGGACGCAGGCGCAGGCGGCAGGCCTCCAGCGCCGCCCGGACAGTGCTTCTTCCCTGCATTTCCAGCTCGCGCGCGAATTCCACGATGAGAATGGCGTTCTTGCAGGCAAGCCCCATCAACACGACCAGCCCCACCTGTACGAACACGTTGTTGTCACCACCGACCAGCCAGACGCCGATGAGCGCGGCGAACATGCAGACAGGAACGATGAGGATCACGGCCAGCGGCAGCGTCCAGCTCTCGTAGAGCGCAGCCAGAGTCAGGAAAGCAAGCATGATGGCAAGCGGGAACACGATCAGTGCGGCATGACTCTGCGTGGCCTGCTGATAGCTCAGGTCCGTCCATTCCATCTCGAATCCCGGCGGCAGCACGTCTGCGGCGATCTGCTGCAACTTCTCCAGCACTTGTCCCGACGACAGCACGCGCGGATCGGAGTCGCCGATCAGGTCGGCAGCCGGATAACCGTTGTAACGGATGACGGGATCCGGACCGAAACTGGACACCACAGACACCATGGACCCCACCGGCACCATGTCGCCGGCGGCGTTCCTGGTGCGCAGATTGCCGATGTCTTCGATCTGCTGACGAAAGCTCGCATCAGCCTGGGCCATCACGCGATACACGCGGCCAAACAGGTTGAAGTCATTGACATAGACCGAACCCAGGTAAGTCTGCAGGGTCTCGAACAGGTCGGTCAGCTCCACGCCTTGCGCTTTGGCCTTGACCCGGTCGACCTTCACTTCCAGCTGAGGAATGTTGGCCTGATAGGAGCTGACCGGATAGGTCATGCCTGGCGTTCGGGCGACCTCGGCCTGGAACTTCTCCAGCGCCGATTGGAGTTCTCCATACCCCCGGCCTTCGCGATCCTTGATGTACAGGGAGTAGCCCGATCCGTTGCCCAGTCCGAAAATAGGGGGAGGAAGCAATGCGTACGTGTAGCCGTCCTTGATCGCGGAAAATTTCTCGTTGACCTCGGCGACAATCTCGGTGGCACTTCGCGATCTCTCGTCAAATGGCTTGAGAATGATGTAGGCGGCCGAAACGTTGGGCGTATTGGTGGTCTGCAGCGCATTCATCCCGACATACGAGGCGACCATCTCCACGCCGTCGATCTCTTCGGCCACCTTGGACATCTGCCGGGTGACCGCCTCCGTACGCTGGATGGACGCCCCTTCGGGCAGCTTGGCGCCGGAGAACAGGTAGAGTTTGTCCTGCGCCGGAATGAAGCCCGTGGGCACCTTGTTGAACAGCATCGCGGTGGCACCCAGCAAAATCGCGTAGATCAGGAAAACACTGCCGCGCCGTGCGACAGCGCGCCCCACCACACCTTCATACTTCTGGGAACTTCGGTTGAAGAAGCGGTTGAATGGCCGGAAGATCCAGCCCAGGCCGGAATCCATGATGCGCGTCAGTCGGTCCTTGGGCGTATCGTGGGATTTCAGCAGCCTGGCGGCCAGCGCGGGTGACAAGGTCAGGGAGTTGATGGCGGAGATGACCGTGGAGATGGCAATGGTCACGGCGAACTGCTTGTAGAACTGACCCGTCACCCCGCTCAGAAAAGCCATGGGCACAAAGACAGAACACAGCACCAGCGAAATGGCGATGATTGGCCCAGACACCTCTTTCATCGCCTGATGCGCCGCCTCGCGGGGAGCCATGCCGAGTTCGATGTTGCGTTCGACGTTTTCCA
>JAEYZR010000262.1 GCA_023427945.1 Pseudomonadota bacterium
ACTGCTCAAGAGCCGCATCGAGGGCCTGGGCGCTTCGACCGATATCCGCACGCAAGGCACCGTAGTGTCGGTGTCCGACGGTATCACCCGCATTCACGGCCTGTCCGATGTGATGCAAGGCGAAATGCTCGAGTTCCCCGGCAACCGCTTCGGTCTCGCACTCAACCTCGAGCGCGACTCTGTCGGTGCCGTGATTCTGGGTGATTTCACCGGTATTTCCGAAGGCGACCAAGTCAAGACGACGGGGCGCATTCTGGAAGTGCCCGTGGGTCCCGAACTGCGTGGCCGCGTGGTCGACGCACTGGGTACGCCCATCGACGGCAAAGGCCCGTTGGGCAACACCCAGACCGACATCATCGAGAAGGTCGCGCCTGGCGTGATCGCCCGTGAATCGGTGTCGCAACCTCTGCAAACCGGTGTCAAGGCTATTGACTCGATGGTACCCATCGGTCGCGGCCAACGCGAACTGATCATTGGTGACCGTCAGACCGGCAAGACCGCTGTCGCCATCGACGCCATCATCAGCCAGAAAGGCAAGGGCGTGACTTGTGTCTACGTCGCTATCGGCCAGAAGGCATCCACGATCAACAACGTGGTGCGCAAGCTCGAAGAGCATAACGCGCTGGAATACACCATCATCGTGGCTGCCACGGCTTCCGACTCGGCCGCTATGCAATATCTGTCGGCCTACGCCGGCTGCACGATGGGTGAATACTTCCGTGATCGTGGCGAAGATGCCCTGATCATTTATGACGATCTGACCAAGCAAGCCTGGGCCTATCGCCAGGTGTCGTTGCTGCTGCGCCGTCCTCCTGGTCGCGAAGCCTATCCTGGTGACGTGTTCTACCTGCACTCGCGTCTGCTCGAGCGTGCCGCTCGCGTGAACGCCGAGTACGTCGAGAAGTTCACCAATGGCGCCGTAAAGGGCAAGACCGGTTCGTTGACCGCACTGCCCATCATCGAAACGCAGGCTGGCGACGTTTCCGCATTCGTGCCGACCAACGTGATTTCGATTACGGACGGCCAGATCTTCCTGGAAACCGACCTTTTCAACGCCGGTGTGCGTCCCGCTATCAACGCCGGTATCTCGGTGTCGCGTGTGGGTGGTGCAGCACAGACCAAGGTCGTCAAGAAGCTCTCCGGCGGTATCCGTACCGACCTGGCCCAGTACCGTGAACTCGCTGCATTTGCACAGTTTGCTTCGGATCTGGACGACTCCACACGTCGTCAGCTCGAGCGCGGCAAGCGCGTGGTCGAGTTGCTCAAGCAGCCGCAATACCAGCCTCTGCAGGTCTGGGAACTGGCTGTCACCTTGTATGCCGTGAACAACGGCTACCTGGACGATGTCGAAGTCGAGCAGATTCTGTCGTTCGAGAAATCGTTCAAGGATCACCTCAAGTCCAAGCACGCTGCACTGATCGAGCGTGTCGAGGACAAGAAGGAACTGTCCAAGGACGACGACGCCGAACTCGCAGCAGCTCTGCAAGAGTTCAAGAAAAGCGGCGCGTTTTAAGTATTGCGACCGAAGGTGAGGGCCGAATCGGGCCTTCACCCCACTGTCATCACAGGAAAGCGCAATGGCTGGAATCAAGGAAATCCGAACCAAGATCAAGAGCGTGCAAAACACGCGCAAGATCACCAAGGCGATGGAAATGGTCGCCGCATCGAAAATGCGCAAGGCGCAGGATCGTATGCGGGCGGGCCGTCCATACGCCACCAAGGTGCGCGAAATCGCATCGCATCTGATGCAGGCGCATCCGGATTACTCACACCCCTACCTCGTTGAACGCGAGGCTATGAAGGCGGTGGGTGTCATCATGGTGACGACCGACAAGGGACTGTGTGGCGGCTTGAACACGAACATCACGCGTGTGGTGCTCGCCAAGCTCAAAGAGTTTCAGGAACGCGGCATCAAGGTGCAAACCACTGCATTCGGCAACAAAGGTGTGAGCCTTTTGAGCCGCCTGAAGTCGAATCTGGTATCGCAGGAAGTCCAGCTGGGCGACAAGCCCAACCTGGAGCGTCTGCTGGGCGCTATCAAGGTTCAGCTCGATGACTTCCTTGCAGGCCGTATCGACGCCGTCTACCTGGCGAGCACCCGCTTTGTAAACACGATGCGTCAGGAGCCTGTGTTTCTTCGCCTCTTGCCCTTGCCCAATGGACTGGGCGATCCCTATCAGCTTGGCGAGACCGTTGCCGAAGCTGCGGAAAAGGTCGAGAGCAGCTATAGCTGGGATTACATCTACGAACCCAATGCAGCGGCCGTGATCGACGATCTGTTGCAGCGCTACGTGGAAGGTCTTGTTTTCCAGGCTGTTGCAGAAAACATGGCTTCCGAGCAGTCTGCCCGCATGGTGGCCATGAAGGCCGCATCGGACAACGCCAAGAAAGTCATCGGTGATCTGCAACTCGTCTACAACAAGACGCGTCAGGCCGCTATTACCAAAGAAATCTCCGAAATCGTGGGGGGAGCTGCGGCGGTTTGACCTCGTCAACGCAAGCAGCCTGCCCTTAGAACGTTATCAAGCAAGGACTCGACATGAGCAACGGAACTATCGTTCAGTGTATCGGCGCCGTGGTGGACATTCAGTTCCCCCGCGATCAAATGCCTAAAATCTACGCCGCCCTTACCCTGGCTGACGACAGCTCGGCTTTTGCAGAAAAGGGTTTGACCTTCGAAGTTCAGCAGCAGCTGGGCGACGGCGTCGTGCGTACCATCGCTATGGGTTCCTCCGACGGCCTGCGCCGCGGCATGGCTGTTGCCGATACGGGCGCACCGATCTCGGTGCCCGTGGGCGAAGCCACGCTGGGCCGCATCATGGATGTGCTGGGTCGTCCGATCGACGAAGCCGGTCCCATCCCCACCGAAGAACGTCGCAGCATTCACCAGGACGCCCCGAAGTTCGACGAACTGTCGCCTTCGGTCGAACTGCTGGAAACCGGCATCAAGGTGATCGACCTGGTCTGCCCGTTTGCCAAGGGCGGTAAGGTTGGTCTGTTTGGTGGCGCCGGTGTGGGCAAGACGGTGAACATGCTCGAACTGATCAACAACATCGCCAAGCAGCACGCCGGTCTGTCGGTGTTTGCGGGTGTGGGTGAGCGTACCCGCGAAGGGAACGACTTCTACCACGAAATGGCGGAAGCTGGCGTTATCAACCTGAAGAACATCACCGAGTCGAAAGTGGCGATGGTGTTCGGCCAGATGAACGAACCTCCCGGAAACCGTCTGCGCGTGGCGCTGTCGGGCCTGACGATGGCAGAGAAGTTCCGTGACGAAGGCCGTGACATTCTGTTCTTCGTGGACAACATCTACCGTTACACGCTGGCCGGTACCGAAGTGTCGGCACTGCTGGGTCGTATGCCTTCCGCCGTGGGCTATCAGCCGACGCTGGCTGAGGAAATGGGTAAGCTGCAAGAGCGCATCACCTCGACCAAGACCGGTTCGATCACGTCGATCCAGGCCGTTTACGTGCCTGCCGATGACTTGACCGATCCTTCGCCTGCAACGACCTTCCTTCACCTGGACTCCACCGTCGTGTTGTCGCGTGATATTGCTGCACTCGGTATTTATCCCGCTGTCGATCCGCTGGACTCCACCAGCCGTCAACTGGATCCCCAAGTGGTTGGCGAAGAGCACTACAGCGTGGCCCGTGGTGTTCAGCAGACGCTGCAACGCTACAAGGAATTGCGCGACATTATCGCCATTCTGGGTATGGACGAACTGTCGCCCGAAGACAAGCAGGCCGTTGCACGTGCCCGCAAGATCCAGCGCTTCCTGTCGCAGCCTTTCCACGTGGCTGAAGTGTTTACCGGCGCGCCCGGCAAGTACGTGCCCCTGGCTGAAACGATCCGCGGTTTCAAGATGATCGTGGAAGGCGAGTGCGATGCCTTGCCCGAACAGGCTTTCTACATGGTCGGTGCGATCGACGAAGCTTTCGAGAAAGCCAAGAAACTCCAATAAGGAACCGTTATGGCCAGCCTAACTGTAGACGTCGTCAGTGCTGAAGAAGCAATCTTTGCGGGTGAAGCAAAGTTTGTCTCTTTGCCTGGCGAAGCGGGTGAACTGGGCATCTTGCCTGGTCACACCCCGCTGATCTCGCGCATCCGGCCGGGCACGCTGAAGATTGTCCTGACCGACAACACGGAAGAAGTCGTGTTTGTCGCGGGCGGCATTCTTGAGATTCAACCCGGTACGGTGACGGTGCTTGCCGACACGGCCATTCGTGCCGCCGATCTGGACGAAGCCAAGGCGGAAGCTGCGCGTCAAAAGGCAGAAGATGCCTTGCGCAATGCCAAGGACAAGACGGACATCGCGGCTGTCGAGGCCGAGTTGGCCATGCTGGCTGCCCAGGCTCACGCTGCTCGTGTCATGAGCAAAGTGCGTCGCTGATCTGGCAACACCTGTCACGCAGCGTCTCGCTGCAAAAAAAAGCGGCTTCGGCCGCTTTTTTTTGTGCTTGCGGTTTACCTACTTGCGGGATCTGCGTCTTGTTGCCTTGCATGTGCGACCCTATTCTGAGGACCGTTGAGTTCTCGAATGGAAGGTATGCATGTTGCAGGATATCGAATGCGCGTTGCTCATGCCCGCACAGGGGGCCGCCTGGGTGCAGGCCTGGGCATGCGCGCAGGCACGGGTGGCCAAACGGAGTCGCTTTGTTCCGCTGGTGTGCGGTGTGGCCTCGTCTGGCTCCGCACCATCGCCGATGGCGTTGGAAGCCATGCGTGCCGATCTCTTTCGCTATCAACTCTGTGTCCTGCCGGTAGACTCGGGCAATCTCGCATGGGCGCGCACGGCGCTGGCTTCGCTGGCTGGTCCGCTGCCGGCGCCACTGATCTGCCTGTGTCATCAGTTGCGGGCCGAAGCGATAGG
>JAEYZR010000375.1 GCA_023427945.1 Pseudomonadota bacterium
GGCGTATAGGATGCGGCAAGGTCGCCCTGGTGCGCGGCGACCGTACCGCCGATCTTGCCTTTCAACGTGGCCGCGCCGGGAACGTCAGGCCACAGGGCGGACAGCCGGGGTGCGGCGAGATCGAGCGTGATGGCACTGGCACTCTGCCCCAGATTGCCGGCGGCACGCAGGCGGTTGTCGGCAACCTGCAAGTCGATGTCCAGGCCATCGATACGCAGTGCTGCAAGCGGATCGGTGACGGCATCGGCGCCTGGATCGGCTAAAACCTGGCCGCGCACATGCCCTTTCAGGGGCTGCCGGTTCCAGCGGCTTGCCGGATCGATGAGCAGGTCGATAGCGGCGCGTTCGAGCGCGTGTTGATCGCGCAACGAGATATCGAAGTTGGCGCCCAGCGTCAGCAACGCGGGCGGGATGGCGTCGCCCACGAGCCGGCCGACATCCAGGCGGCGCACGGCGAGCTTGCCCGACAGTTGATCTTTCACCGTGCCCTGGACCGACTCGCTTTCCCAATTCACATCGACATTCAGGCCGGAACCATCGGGCAGGGAGAGATCGGCGCGCGCGGTGCGCAGCGGGAACAGGCCACGCGGGGTGAGATCGGCCACGGCGTCCAGCGCCACGCCCGACCCGTCTGCCCTGGCCTTGACATGCATGGCCTCAAGCGAGCCTTCGGCCTGAACACTCACCAGTACGGTGCAGACCGCAGCCTGTTCGGCCGTGGGCACAGGGGCGGGCTCGTCGGTGCGAGGCTTCTCCGCTGACTGCCGTGCAGCCGTTGCAGCCGCTTTTGCACCCGCCTTCGCTCCCGCCTTGGCGGGCGGCGTGGGTTGCGGTTTTTCGGCGGGCGCCGCCTGCGTGGCCGCCCAGACGCGATCCAGGCACAGCGGAGAATCGGGCGGCTGGGCGTTGGCCGCCGCCACGATGTTGGCATTCAAAGGCCAGGGATCGGCCAGCCGGTCGAGCACGACCTCGGCTTCGACATCGGTCTGGGCGATCTCGTGGCCCACACGCAGCGCGTTCACGCGCACCTGTGCGCCCGTCGGGCCTGCAGCCAGCGTGCCCTGCAGGCCGCTCAATTCGATGGGCAGCGGCTCACCGTCCTGCGTCAAGGTGAACTCGCCCAGCGCCAGCCGGTCCACGGCAATGCGCACGGGCAGGCTGATGTCCACCGGCTCGCCCGGCTCGGAAGGTTCTTCCTGCGGCTGCGAGGTCAGCGCGACGTCCAGGCGCGAGGCCGACAGATTGTTCACGTGCACCAGACGGTGTTGCAACGCCCGCCAGTCCACCGCGAGGTTCAGATCGGTCACCGACACCGCCACACCGGGCAGCGACAGCGCAAATCGATCGGCACGCACCCCATGAAGCAATGTGCCGCGTACCTGATCGGCTTCGCCGTCGAACTGGGCGGCCACGGTAGTGAGCAGGAAACGCGTGCCGCGCTCAGAGGCGGCCAGCCAGAAAGCCAGTGCCACCACCAGCGCGACCATCAGTGCCAGCGCGGGCAACCACCAAACGAAAATGACCCGCAGAAGCCTGGCAAACCTGCTCAAAACGCGATTCCCAAAGAAAAATGCAAGCGCACGCCGCCACCGCGCGTGCCGTGGGCCACATCCAGAAACAGCGGCCCGGCAGGCGTGCGCACGCGCGCGCCCACGCCATAACCATAACGCCATTGCATGCTGCCAAATGATGCGGCGGCGTCGCCCGCATCCACGAACACGCCCATTCCCAGGGTGTCCGTGAAATAGCGGTCGTACTCGATGCTGGCCACGGCCAGCGACGCTGCCCCCACGACCGCATCACCCCGGCGCTGACCGATACCCAGGTATTTCTGGCCTCGAATGGTGCGTGCACCGCCCGTTCTGAAACCGAAGTCGTCCGGCACGCGCACGCGATCATTGGCCCACACGCGCCCCACTTCGCCACGCACGGTCAGCACGTCGCGCTGGCCTACGGGAAACCACTTCTGGGCACGCAGGCTGGCGCGGGCAAACGGCTCGCCTTTGTCCAGCGTGGTACCCAGGCCCCCGCCCAGCACCAGCAGGTTGCCTTCACGCGGGTTGTACTGGCTGTCCACATCGCGACGCAGCCATTGCACCGTGCCCGTGGCAGTCGGCAGATTGAAGCGTTCCGCGCCCTTGATGTCGATCTTGTCGAAGGCGGTGAGCAAACCGTAGCGCGTCTCGTACTGCACCCGTCCGGAGCCCTGGCGCTCGATCAGCCGGTTGGCCCCCAGCGCGAAGCGAGTCTGCCGCACGCCTTGAATGTCGGAGCGGTCGGCCAGCAGACCAAAGCTGTCCTTGTAGCCTTTCTCGGTCGGCGGCAGCAGGAAATCGAGGTAGGCGCGCTGGCGCAGGCGATCCACGCCTGCCCCCGTGTTCATGGTGAGCGGCACACCAAAAACGACGTTCTGCCGGTATTGCGATTCCACCCGCAAACCCGCGTCCGAATCCACGCCGATGGAACTGGTCAAGGCCTTGGGGGGCGCTTCGGACACTCGCACGTTGACCGGCAAGGTCACTTCCCCATCGGAATCGATGGTGGTGGGTGCGCGGGTATCGGTGCCGGACGCCACCCGCGCATCGCCCTTGGGCGCCGTCGGATCGGTCGTGCCCACGGTCAGGCCGCCGTCCTGTTTGAGCGAGGCCGCCTGCATGGCCTTGCGTCCCGAGTCGGGATCGTCCTGGGCGTCGGGATCAGCCGTGTAGGCATCCTGACCCGGACGCTCGACGGTGACGAATGCCCCCCGGAAAAACGCCGTTCCCTGCAGATCCTGTTGCCAGGTGTCCAGCTTGTCCTGCTCGAAACGCGCACCGGGACGGTAACGGATGTAGCGGCTGATCAGGCTCTGGGGCACGCGTTGCAGGCCCGACGTGCGCAACTCCCCAAGATAGACCTGGGGGCCGCTGTCGATCAGTACATGCAAGGCCACGCGGGCGGCTTCGGCATCGACATCGGCAGCCGAGGACGTCATGCGCGCCAGAAAGAAATCGCGGTCGGTCACGCTGTCCAGCAGCGAAGACTTGGCGCGGTTCCAGTCCGCATTGATGAAGGGGCGCCCCTCAGGCAACAACCAGGCCTTTCGCAACTCGGCCACGCGCTTAGCGTGTTCAGGACGAGCGATGCGCCCCTCGAACTGCAGATCCACCGAGCCGATCGTGGCGCGTTGGCCCGGGCGGATGACGATATCCCAGGTTTCCCCGGCAACGTCGGTACCGGCATCCAGCGTGACCTGGGCTGAAAAATAACCCTGCGTAGCCAGTGCGGCGACCGTGGCATCGCGCGCACGGCGCCTGAGACGGTCGGCCTCGCCGCCGTCCTGGTCTTCTGCCTGGGTGGCGATCACGTTGACCGAGTTGGTGATGACGGTCAGCGCTTGCGGATTGACGCCGCCGGGGTCGATGATCACCTCGGGCTTGGCGGCCAGTACCTGGCCGCTGGCCAGCACCATGAGCGCGCAGAGTCTTCGCTTCAGCCTGGACATGGGTCAGGACTTGGTGACGATGGGCGGGAAAAGCGCGGCCGTGTCGCGAGGCAATGCCGCCACCTGCACCGCCAGCCGGCGTGCAATGTCGCGGTAGGCCAACGCTGCGGGGCCGGTGGGGTCTGCCACGACCGTGGGGCGCCCGCCATCGGCATCCATGCGGATCTGCATGTCCAGAGGCAGCGCCCCCAGCCAGGGCGCGCCATACTGGGCGGCCATCGCAGCCCCGCCACCCTCGCCAAAGATGTGTTCGGCATGGCCGCACTGGCTGCACACGTGCACCGCCATGTTCTCGACGATGCCCAGGATGGGCACGTCCACTTTCTGGAACATGCGCAGGCCCTTGCGGGCATCCAGCAGGGCCAGATCCTGGGGTGTGGTCACGATGACGGCACCCACCACGGGCACCTTCTGCGACAGTGTCAGGGCGATGTCGCCGGTGCCGGGGGGCATATCGACGATCAGATAGTCCAGATCACCCCATCGTGTCTGGCGCAACAACTGTTCGAGCGCCTGCGTGACCATCGGCCCGCGCCAGATGGCCGGCGAATCGGCGTCGATCAGGAACCCGATGGAGTTGGCCTGCACGCCATGCCCTTCCAGAGGCTCCATCGTCTTGTTGTCGTGGCTCTCGGGCCGCCCCGAGATGCCCAGAATGGTAGGCTGGCTGGGGCCATAGATATCGGCGTCCAGGATGCCCACGCGGGCCCCGTCGGCGGCCAGTGCCAGCGCCAGATTGGCCGATGTCGTGCTCTTGCCCACGCCGCCCTTGCCCGAGGCGACGGCGATCACATTCTTGACATTTGGCAGGGGTTTGAGCCCGCGCTGCACCGCATGGGCGGCAACCTTCCAGTCCACCTGCACATCGGGACTTGCCGCGCCGGCCTGACGCAAGGCGCTGACCAGTTCCTCGGTCAGGGCGGGCGCCTGCCAGGTGGCCGGGTAGGCAAGCTCGACGCGAACCGCGACGCGATCGCCGTCCAGGCGGATATCGCGATCCTTCACGAAGGCCCCCAGGCGCTTCCCCGTGGCCGGATCGATCACGGTATCCAGGGCCTGCCTGATTTGTTCTATGCTTAAACTCATGTCACTATATTCCCAATGACGCATCGATATTAATCACTCAAATCGATCACGCCGACGCTCGCACACCCTAAAGGATAGCGGATACGCCGGAACCTTCACCGAATCGCACCGTCTATACCACTATGACTGATACTCTCACACGATTGCTGCGCACCGTCATTCTTACCATACTGGCCCTGGTCGGCATGGGAATGGCGCTGCTGTTCATGGTGTCCACGGCCATTGCCGTGGGCGTGCTCTATATCGTTGCCCGCCTGCGTGGCAAGCCCTTCGGCGCACGCGCCTACTGGAGCCAGCGCCGCGCAGGGCAGACACAGGCCCCCTTCCAGGGCGCCAACCCCTTCACCCGCACCCAAGTAGGCCGGCGTGACGTGGTGGATGTCGAGGCGCGCGAAGTTCCGTAATCCTCATTCCGGCCAGGCCCGGGCGTGCAGAGTCGCCCCAGCCTGCCGCGTCATTTAGAATAGACGGCTCATCTGTCAACACGAAGCCGGCTATTTACATGTCTCGCACATTATTTGTCACCACCGCCCTGCCGTATGCCAACGGCTCGTTCCACATCGGCCACATCATGGAGTACATCCAGGCTGACATCTGGGTGCGGTCGATGCGAATGTCCGGGCATACCGTGCACTTCGTGTGCGCCGACGATGCCCACGGTGCGCCGATCATGCTCAAGGCCGAAGCCGAAGGCATCACGCCCGAAGCGCTGGTGGCGCGCTACGCCACGGAACGCCCCCAGTACCTGAACGGGTTTGGCATCCGCTTTGACCACTGGCACAGCACCCATTCCCAGGAGAACGTCACGCTTTCCGGGGAGATCTATCGTGCCTTGCGCGATCAGGGGCTGATCGCCAGCCGTCAGATCGAGCAGTTCTACGATCCGGTCAAGGGCATGTTCCTGGCCGACCGCTACATCAAGGGCGAGTGCCCCAAGTGCCATGCTCGCGACCAGTATGGCGACTCCTGCGAGGTCTGCGGCGCGGTCTACGCCCCCACAGAGCTCATCGAGCCGTATTCCGCCCTCACCCGCGCCACGCCCGTGCTCAAAAGCTCGGAGCACTTCTTCTTCAATCTTTCCGACCCCCGCTGTGTAAGCTTCCTGCAGGAGTGGACCACGGGTGCGAACGTGCGCGGCGAGCCTCGCCTGCAGTCCGAAGTGCTGGCCAAGACCCGCGAGTGGCTGGGTGGCGCCGACGGCGAAGCGAAACTGGGCGACTGGGACATTTCCCGCGATGCGCCCTATTTCGGTATCGAAATTCCCGACGCCCCGGGCAAGTACTTCTACGTCTGGCTGGATGCGCCCGTGGGCTACCTGGCCTCGCTGAAAGCCTATTGCGCGACCAAGGGGCTGGACTTCGACGCCCTGCTCGATCCGGACAGCAGCACCGAACAAGTGCACTTCATCGGCAAGGACATCATTTATTTCCACGCACTGTTCTGGCCCGCCATGCTGAAGTTCTCGGGCCGCAAGACGCCCGACCAACTGAATGTGCATGGCTTCATCACGGTGAGCGGCGAAAAGATGTCCAAGAGCCGCGGCACGGGGATCTCGCCCCTGCGCTATCTGGACATCGGCATGAATGCCGAATGGATGCGCTACTACATTGCCGCCAAGCTGAACTCCCATGTGGAAGACCTGGACTTCAACCCGGACGATTTCGTTGCCCGCGTCAACAGCGACCTGATCGGCAAGTATGTGAACATCGCCAGCCGCGCGGCCAACTTCCTGTCGCGCCACTTCGATGGTCAGCTGGCCTACAGCGGCGACACCCAGGCGATGGTGACCACCCAGGTGGACGTGGCCGAGCGGGTGCGGGCAGGGTTCGAGGCGCGTGAGTACGGTCGTGCCATTCGCGAGATCATGGCCCATGCTGATCGCGTCAATCAGGCTTTCGATGCCGCCCAGCCGTGGGTGCTGGCCAAGACCATCGAAACCGCCGATGCCGCTCAACGCGCCGCGTTGCAGGACGTATGCTCGCGGGCGCTGGCAGGCTTCAAGGCCCTGTCGGTGATGCTCAGCCCGGTCCTGCCGGAACTGACTTCGCGGGTCTCGCAAGAGCTTTTCGGCAGCCAGCACAATTACCAATGGAGCGACGCCGCCATCGTTCCCATGCATATCGCGCCCTTCAAGCATCTGATGCAGCGGGTCGATCCAAAGATGCTGGACAAGCTTTTTGATCTGCCCGCCATCGCAGAGGGTGCCAAGGCTACGGTCGCCCCGGCGGCTGCCGCCACGGCACAGCCGGCAACGGCTGCGGTCCAGGCGGATGAGGGCGCGGTCGGTGCTGCACCCGGCGGAGAGCCGATTGCGCCCACCATCACCATCGACGACTTCGCCAAGATCGACCTGCGCATTGCGCGCATCGTGCAGTGCCAGGAAGTCCAGGGGTCCAAGAAACTGCTGGAGTTGACCCTGGACGTGGGCGAAGGACGCCAGCGCACGGTGTTTTCGGGGATCAAGTCGGCCTACAGACCTGAGGACCTGGTGGGCAAGCTCACCGTGGTGGTGGCCAACCTGGCACCGCGCAAGATGAAATTTGGCGTGTCCGAAGGGATGGTGCTGGCCGCCAGCCACGCCGATGAGGCGGCACATCCGGGCATCCACGTGCTGGAACCCTGGCCGGGTGCCGAACCGGGCATGCGGGTCCGCTGAACAAGCGGGATACGCTGGATGTAAAGGGGCGCCTTGGGGCGCCCCTTTTTACTTGCGGTGCCGCTTTTAGTTGCGGAACCCCTTTTACTTGGGGGCCATCTTTACGCCCTTTACATTCAGCCGGCGTTTTCCGCGTCGGACAATGCCGACGTGTCTGCCTGCGCGGTGGGTGCAAGCTTGGCATCCAGTGTCTGGCGTTCGTCGAACACGAAACAGGTGCCGCGGTAGTGTTTCTGCCCCACCGTCTCGAAATACTTGAGAATGCCGCCATCGAGCTGAAGAACGTTTTCCACGCCCGCTTCGGCCATGAACAGGGCCGCTTTCTCACACCGGATACCTCCGGTGCAGAAACTCACGACCGTCTTGTTTGCCAGGTCCTGGCGATGCTCGATGAGCGCCTGCGGGAACTCGGTGAATTTCGAGATGCGCCAGTCTATGGCCCCTTCGAATGTGCCCTCGTCGACTTCGAACGCATTGCGCGTGTCCAGCATCACCACGTCGCGGCCGTCATCGTCGTGCCCCTGATCGAGCCAGCGTGCAAGCGTTGCGGCATCGACGGCAGGTGCGCGGCCGCTGATCGGACGGATGGCCGGATGATTCATGCGGATGATTTCGCGCTTGATGCGCACCCGCATCTTCCCGAAAGGGATGTCGTCCGAATAGCTGTGCTTGACTTCGAGCGGGCCGATGCCGGGGATCGCTTCGATGGCGCTGAGCACGGCGTCGATGCCGGCGGCCGATCCCGCCAAAAACAGGTTGATGCCTTCGGGTGCAAGCAGGATCGTTCCCTTGAGTGCCTGCGCCTGCGTCAGTGCAAGCAACTGCGCCTGCATGTCCGGCAGATCGGAAAGTGGAACGAACTTATAGGAGGCGACATTGACGACGCGTGACATACGGAAACAGTGAAAGGATGCGTTTCTGGGGTGTGAGGCTGGTATGGTAACCGGTTGAACCGCATGCCAGGAGCCGCCTCTATGTCACCACGCTGGGACAAGCCATCGTTTTCGTGCCCGAACACCTGGCAGATGGCCGGGAGGCGCGCGCTGTGGCTGCTGGAGAGTTCGGTCAGGCATGTGGGTGCGGGCCTGAGCCGCATTCCCTGGGTGTCAGAGCGGCTGCGTTTCTATCATGCCTGGCGGGCCAACCCGCAGGGCATCGGCGCCATCGTGCCCTCCAGCGTCCGTCTGGCGCGAGCGATCACGCAGCACGTCGACGCGCATACCGGCCCGGTGATCGAGCTTGGAGCAGGAACCGGCGTGTTCACGCGGGCCCTGATGAAGCGCGGCATTGCCCAGGCGGATCTGGCGCTGGTCGAGATGGACACACGCTTCGCTCAGCATCTGGCGCGAGAGTTTCCGCAAGCGGAATTACACGCCATCGATGCCTGTCGGCTGGCCAGTCAGAACTTGTTCGATGGTGAACGTGCCGGCGCCACGATCTGCGGATTGCCCCTGCTGAACCTGCCCCTGAAAACACGTATCGGTATTGTGCGAGGCAGTTTTGCCCATCTGAGGCCGGACGGGGCCTTCTACTTTTTCACCTACGGCTTGCACTGCCCCCTGCCTCGCCGCGTGCTCGATCGCATGGGCCTGCGTGCGCGCAAGATCGATGTGGTTTTTGCCAACGTGCCGCCGGCTCATGTCTGGCGAGTCACCCGGCGCGGCAACCGGCAAGGCGTTTTGTCCGCTTGACGCCTCGCACGCCGACCCTGGATCCGGGTCGGCGTCGCGGTGCAAGAGGTGCGTGCGAGGGACTGAATCCGGCGCACGGTCGACGCCAGCGGTGGTATTGTGCATGCGTGCGCAACACAACCGCGCCTGGTGGGCGCCAGCACGGTGCAGGTCCCGCCCTAGCAACGGAGTCTTTCATGCTGCAAGTTTCAGGTTTTCGGCTGTTCAAAAAACCATCGCTCACCGCTCGTTCGGGCCGCCTCATGGGCTTGACCGCCTTTGCGACGGCGCTGGCTCTGGCCGGCTGCGCGACCCAGACCGGACGCGCCGATGCGCAAGGCGCTGCGGCGTCGAATGCGGCCAGCACCCCTGACTCCATCGCCCAGACGAGCTGGACGCTCACGCAGTGGAACGCTGGAAACACCACCAACTCTCGCCACAATGCGCTGAACTCCATGAACAAGCCCGTGCAGCTGGATTTCCTGGCGCGTGGCAAGGAATACTTCGTGGCGGGTTTCTCCGGCTGCAACAGGTTTCGCGGCAACTACGCGATGGAAAAAGGCCGCCTGGTCATCACAGCACCTGCCAGCACCCGCATGGCATGTCCCTCGCCTGCCGATGCCGGACTGGAGCGCGACTTCCTGAAAGCGCTGGGTTCGATCTCGCAATTCACGCTGGACAGTGCTGGCGCGCCTCGCAAGCTCACGTTGACGGTGAACAATGGCGACACACTCGAATTCACCCGTGGTCCGGACCCCGACAAACCCGCCCGATAGTCGATGAGCACACACACCATGTCCCCCCGCCCACCCTTGTCAGGCTCCAGGCGCACCCGTATTTTTCTGGGTGCATGCGCCGCTTCGATGCTGTTGGGCGCATGTGCTTCCCAGCCCTACAACGCGCGGGGCGCCGTGGTGCCGCAGGCCATGTATCAACCGGCCGAGGCATCCAACCCCTATACGCAGACCGCGTGGGTGCTGCGCCAGTGGTCCGATGTCGGCAACCAGCCCAGAAAACTGCCTGCCCTGCAGGGCCGACCGGCGCCGATCACGATGGTGTTCCAGCAAGGCAACGGCAGACGCGAGATCAGCGGGTCGGTGGCCTGCAATCAGTATTCCGGCGACTACACGGTCGCAAATAGCCTGATCATTCTGACCAGCGACCTGGCGACTACCGGACACGACTGTGGCACCAGTGGCCTGCGACAACTTGAGCAGACTTTCCTCGAAGCCATGAAACATGTCGTGCAGACGAATCTGGACGACTATGGCAACCCGCGCTTGCTTACCTTGCGGCTGGCGGATGGTGACCGCCTGGAGTTTGCGCGGCAACAGGCCATCGCGGGCGATTCTGTGAATCAGATCCCTGCAGCGGGAGCCGCGATCCCCATTCCCGTGCCGGCCGTCCAGGATCGCGTTCGCTAAAAACCGGGGCGACCGCCCGGCTTTCCGCTCGCTGAAACGTGCCGCCTGTCCGGCATCTCGTTCGCTTAAACGGACCGACCGTCCGGCATCTCG
Organism: Pseudomonadota bacterium; assembly: GCA_023427945.1. Classification (GTDB taxonomy): domain Bacteria; phylum Pseudomonadota; class Gammaproteobacteria; order Burkholderiales; family Burkholderiaceae_B; genus Schauerella. The sequence continues at coordinate 10,414 of JAEYZR010000375.1, forward strand.
CTCGCTTAAACGGGCCGACCGTCCGATATCCCGTTCGCTTAAACGGGCTGACCGCCAGGTATCTCTTTCGCTAAAGGAGCTGCGCCCGGGGATGGACCGTGCAGGCGGGGTCGGAACCCTTGCACGCCCGAAGCATACATTTCTGGCACGGCGGTAAGCCCGGGCAGGCTACTTCCCTCGTGCCCAATCAATACGTCGACGATCGCGTTTGGTCGGACGCCCGGCGGTGATGTCATGCGCAGGTTCTGGCGCAAATTTCCGCGCCAGCGCTGCCTGCTCGCGTGCGGCGATACTTTCAGCCGTTTCTTCATAAAGCTGGCGGGCCACCGGTGCGGGCCCGCGAATACTGCTCAAGGCGGCGACGCGGACGTGCACGGCACCATCGACCCGACGCATGCTGATCAGATCGCCCACGCTGACTTCGCGGGCAGGTTTGGCGGCAAGATCATTGACCTGCACACGGCCCCGTCCGATCTCATCCACGGCCAGGCTGCGCGTCTTGTAGAAGCGCGCCGCCCATAGCCACTTGTCCAGTCTCACTTTTTCCATGCCGTCAGTTTATCCGGCTGGCGATGCGCCGGAAGCCGCAGGCGCGCGCAGGATGATTTCTGTGATCTCGGATCGCTGTCCCAGGCGAATCGGAAATCCCGGCCAGAGCCCGGCACCGTTGCTGACATACATCTGCATGGTGTCCACTTGATAGCGGCCCGACACGAATCCGTCGTTCAAATACTGAACCAGCCAATGCATGCCCCAAGCCTGGCCGCCGTGCGTGTGACCGGACAACTGCAGGTCGGCACCGGCAGCGGCATGCGCACGCGCACCAGCGGGACGGTGGCTGAGCAAGATCACCGGGAGTGTTTGCGGCGCCCCCTCCAGGGCGTGTTTCACATTGGGCGGCACCTGGCTAAAACGCGGGGCGATCATGTCGGTGATGCCTGCCAGCACGAAGCTCGCACCGTCATGGGTGATCACGGTGTGCTCGTTGAGCAGCATACGCAAGCCCAGCCTGTCGAACGTGGCGAGCCACTGCGGGTAGTCGGCGTAATACTCGTGATTGCCGGCAATGGCGATCACGCCGTCCCGGGCCGCGAGCTTGCGCATGGGGCCAACGTCGTTCGCCCGGGCCTCTGGGGTGCCGTCGACCATGTCGCCGGTCAGCACGATCAGGTCCGGATTTTGTGCGTTGGTCTTGTTCACGACACTGTCGATCCAGTCGCCTTGCAGAAGACGACTGGCGTGCAGATCGGTCAGTTGCACGATGCGATAGCCGTCCAGGGCCTGCGGCCAGCGCGGCAGCGTGATTTCCACGGTCTTCACGTCGGGCACACGAACCGCTTCACGTACACCGATGGCCGCAAGGACCGCGGCCACCGCCATGATGGCGATGCGCGGACAGCCGGCGCTCAGCACGGCCCGCCCGCGCTCGCGCGAGACGGCATAGGTGGCAAGGCCCACGCCATCGCGCACCATCATGGCCAGGGCCATGAGGATCATGGCGAAGAATCCCCAACCGGCCACGACAAGAACGGCGAACGGCACTTCCGGCGAAGCCATCGTGCCAAAGAACGTGCGGGTGATGAGGTGATGCTCGGCGGCAAGCAGGACCAGAATGGCCAGAACCAGCTTGACCGACCAACGATATGAAAGGGGATGGATGAAGCGACAGATTACGTATAGAGCCAGGAGCCCTGCGACAACATGAAACACGTTTTGGATCCAGAGTGATGTTTTTGTATCAGCTTGGTCTAAAAATCTTTGCAATGGTTCACCACATTGCGAAGAAAGGATGCGGGTTATTGCTGATGGCTAGGTATCCATGCACAGCTATACTTTTCCGCATAAGTCATATGACAACATACAACCAATGGAGACATCATGACCCTGGATCGTCGGCAGTTCCTGGCTGCAGCCGCAGCATTGCCCCTGGCAGGCGTTTCCCTACCCACCTGGGCCCAGAAAGGCTGGCCCAACCGCCCGGTTCGTATCGTGGTGCCCTACCCGCCCGGTGGATCATCGGACATCATTGGCCGCATCATCAGCCAGCCGTTGGGCGAGGTGCTCAAGCAGACCGTCGTGGTGGAAAACAAGCCGGGTGCCAACGGCAACCTGGGTGCTGCCTACGTCGTACAGGCGGGCGACGAAGGACATTCCCTGCTGCTGTGCGATGTGGGCGCGCTGGCGATCAGCCCCTCGGTGTACACCAAACTCACTTTCGACCCCTCCAAGGATCTCCAGGGCGTGAGCATGCTGGCGTATTCACCTCACGTGCTGGCCGTGCATCCCGATGTACCGGCCAATACGCTGTCCGAACTCGTGGAACTGTCCAAGAAATCGAGTGTGAACTTTGCCGTGACCGCCATCGGCAGCGCCCCCCACCTGGCCGCCGTCGCCGTGGAACAGGCGACCCAGGCAAAGTGGGCCTATGTGCCCTACAAAGGCGGCTCGCAGGCCGTCACCGACACGATAGGCGGGCAGACACAGGTCATCATGAACGGCCTGCTGGCCACCCTGCCGCACATCAAGAGCGGCAAGCTGCGCGCCATCGCCATCTCCAAGCGTGAACGCATGCAACTGGTCCCTGACATTCCCACCATCGCCGAACAGGGTGTGGCGAATTTCGAGTCGGGCACCTGGCAGGGCATCATGGCCCCGACCGCGCTGTCCAAGGCCGATGCGAAGATGCTGGCCGAGAAGCTGGCTGCCATCGTCAATCAACCCGACATCACGGCCAAGCTCAACGACCAGGGCGCGGAGATCGTGGTGATGGACCCTGACCAGCTCAACGCGTTTTTTGCGAAAGAGCGCAAGCGCTGGGCGGCGATTGTGGAAAGCGCAGACATTCGTCTGGACTGAGCTTCGCCAGCGGTTTCTCGCGCCAGGCGAGAACCGCCAGCAACCCGCCTACCGCCATCAGGGCACCGGCCACAGATACCGCCGGCAGCCCCAGTCCGGCCCTGATGACGGCCCCCCCCACC
>JAEYZR010000388.1 GCA_023427945.1 Pseudomonadota bacterium
GGGCAGATCTCCTGATTGATAGACGGCCACGTCACTGATCCGCGCGCGTGTGCCTGTGCAACGTGCGCGCTTGGTGTGTCGCGATAGGGACTGGCTACGACGCATGCGCCATGCCACAGTGCTGCCAGAGTCCTGATGTCGGGAATGAAGGTTGCTCGCTCCATGAAACCGTCTGACTGAAATGTTGTCAGCCCCCCCCTTCAGGAGTTATCGATGGCCGATCAGATTCCACCTCCCTTTCCCGTACCCGGTAAGGATGACAACGAGCAACCCGTTGATCCGGACAGCCCCATCCCCGAGGAAGACCCGACACTCGAGGAGGAAGACTACAAGTTGCCGCCCATGGAGCCGCCCGCTCCGATCCGGGAACCGCGCATTCCTGGCGCGTGACAAGGTAGCGTCCGGACGTGCTGGTGCGCATGACAAGCGAGGCAGAAAGTGTTTATGCTGTTTCGCACGATGATGGCGACCGCCTTCGGGTCTGGTCGCTGTTTTTTTGCTGCTTCTGTTTCGCCCCAGGGATGCGTCACAGTGCAGGCGCACTTCGATTTGTGAGGATTGCCGGATGCAAGGCAGGGAGAGTTCTCCACCCAGCGATCAGCGAATCCGTATCGAGCTGATGGATTGGGCAACGGCGCAAAGCGACGCGCTGACGATACGCTACGCCGTCTTTGTCACCGAGCAGGGCGTGCCGATTGAATTGGAGCGCGACGAGCATGACGCGACCAGTGTGCATGCCGTGGCTTATTCGCCGGACGGCCGTGTGTTGGGAACGGGCCGGTTGTTGCCCGATGGACATATTGGTCGTATGGCTGTCAGCCGGGAGGCAAGAGGGCTAGGCGTGGGTGGGAACATCCTGGAGGCCTTGGTCGATCACGCGCACACCCTTGGGCATGCGCAGGCTGTATTGAATGCACAGTGCCATGCACAGGATTTTTACGGCGCGCACGGTTTTGTGGCTCGGGGCGAAATATTCGATGATGCCGGGATCGACCATATTCAAATGGTTCGCGACCTGGGCCCAGGTGAGGGGAGTGGCCGTCATTGAATCAGGCGCAATGAGGCCAGACAACAAAAAACCCGCACTTGGCGGGTTAATTTGTTTACACGAAACCTGGTTGGTTTGCGTGTCCTGCGAGTGGTGCCCAGAAGAGGACTCGAACCTCCACACCTTGCGGCACACGGACCTGAACCGTGCGCGTCTACCAATTCCGCCACCTGGGCACTGCATGCGCTAACTGCTGCGCAAGTGTACTTCATTTTTACTGCAGTATTTTGAATATTGACGATTAAATCTACATCTCAAAACACTTCATGCCTGTCACGCAGTTTCTTCATCACTGTCGTGCAGCTTTGCTTTAGAATTCCGTGGTGCCCAGAAGAGGACTCGAACCTCCACACCTTGCGGCACACGGACCTGAACCGTGCGCGTCTACCAATTCCGCCACCTGGGCAATGCGTATCGAGCAAAGACGCGCATTATAAATGGAAATTTAAGCTTTGGCAAAACGATCTAATCACGATTCCAATAACAACAACAACCGATCCCCCGCTTTGCCTTCGACGCCCGTAGATTTTGATCCGGATGTCCCCAGCCGGGAAGCGATGTTGACCACCCTGCGCGGCAGCGCTGCGCCGCTTTCGCCAGATGAGCTGGCCGAGCGCATGGGCGTCAACCGCGAAGCCACCCGCGTAGGTTTTGATCGACGTCTGGCTGCCATGGAACGCGATGGGCAACTGATGCCCAACCGGAAAGGTGTGCTGTTGCTGGCCAACAAGCTGGACTTCATTGCTGGCAAGGTGCAGGGCCATCGTGACGGCTTTGGATTCCTGCTGCGAGACGATGGCGGGCGAGATTTCTTTCTCTCGCCGCGAGAAATGCTCAAGGTGCTGCACGGTGACCGTGTCCTGGTGAAACCCTCGGGCGAGTATCGCGGCAAGCCGGAGGCGACCATCGTCGAGGTCATCGAGCGGCGCACCAATAAACTGGTGGGGCGCATCCTGCATGAGCGCGGGCTGTTCATCGTCGTTCCCGAAGACCAGCGCATCAAGCATGACATCCTGATTCCGCCGGCCGACATCAACGGCGCCCAGCACGGGCAAGTCGTCACGGTCGACATCGTCGAGCAGCCCACGCGCCATTCTCAGCCGCTTGGGCGAGTGGCCGAGGTGCTGGGCGAGATCGATGATCCCGGCATGGAAATCGAAATCGCGGTGCGCAAGTTCGATGTGCCCGTGGAGTTTTCCGAACGTGCGCAGAAACAGGCCGACAAACTGCCGGACGTGGTGCGCAAGTCCGACCTGAAAAAACGGGTCGACCTGCGTGACGTGCCTTTCATCACCATCGATGGTGAAGACGCCCGGGATTTCGACGATGCCGTTTATTGCGAGGCGGTCGATCTGGGTACCGGTGGGCGCAAGCGTCCGGGCTGGCGTCTGTTGGTGGCCATCGCCGATGTCAGCCACTATGTGCAACCCAACGATGCGCTGGACAACGATGCGATAGAGCGGGGCACCAGTGTGTACTTCCCGCGTCGCGTCATACCCATGCTGCCGGAGTCGCTCTCCAATGGGTTGTGCTCGTTGAATCCGCTGGTGGATCGCCTCACGCTCGTGTGCGACATGGTGATCCCTGCGACGGGCGCCAAGGCCGGCACGGTCACGGCCTATCAGTTCTACAACGCCGTCATCCATTCGCACGCCCGCACCACCTACACCAACGTGTGGTCGGCTCTGCAGCAGCCCACAGGCCCGGCGGCCGCGGCCATGTCCCATGTCATGCCGCAGGTCCAGAGCCTGTACAGCCTGTTCGAGCTGCTGGTCCAGGCACGCAAACGCCGTGGCGCGATCGATTTCGACACAGTCGAGACCAAGATCCTGTGCAACGATCTGGGGCGCATCGAACAGATCGTGCCGTACATGCGCAACGATGCGCACAAGGTCATCGAAGAATGCATGCTGGCCGCCAACACGTGTGCGGCCGATTTCATGGCGCGCAGCAAGCATCCCGGCCTGTATCGCGTGCATGAAGGCCCGACGCCCGAGCGCCTGCAGGCCTTGCGCGAATTCCTGAAGGTGCAGGGGCTGTCGCTGGGGGGCGGCGATGACCCCACGGCCAAGGATTATGGTGCCCTGCTAGATCAGGTCAAGGCACGCCCGGACTATCAGTTGTTGCAGACCATGTGCCTGCGTTCGATGCAGCAGGCTATTTACGGCCCCGACAATTCGGGCCACTTTGGCCTGGCATACCCGGCTTACACCCATTTCACTTCCCCGATTCGGCGTTACCCGGATCTGCTCACCCACCGTGTCATCAAGGCGCTGCTCGACGGGCATCGTTATGTACCCGAAATCGAGGAAATGCCCATCGTGCTGGGCGAAACCGCGCGCGAACGCGAACATGCGATCTGGGAAAAACTTGGTCTGGTTCTTTCGGCCCGTGAGCGTCGTGCCGATGAGGCCTCGCGTGATGTAGAAGCCTGGCTCAAGTGCTGGTTCGTCAAGGAGCGCGTGGGCGAAGACTTCAGCGGCACGGTCACCGGCGTGGCAAGCTTCGGCATCTTCGTCACGCTGGACACGTTGCACGTCGAGGGTCTGGTGCACGTATCGGAACTGGGCGGCGAATACTTCCAGTTCAACGACGCCCTGCACGAACTGCGCGGCGAGCGCACCGGCATGCGTTACCGCCTGACTGACAAGGTGCAGGTGCAGGTCGCGCGCGTGGACCTGGAGGCGCGCCGCATCGAGTTCCGCCTGGTGCAGGGCACGAGCTTCGACGCGCTGCGCAAGGCGTCGGCGCGCGGGCCCGACGAACCCGTGCGCCGGGTCAAGAAGGCAGCCTCTCCCAAGCCCGCCAGCCTGAAGGGCCAGACCGCCAAGGAACGGCGCGCCTCGGCCAAGAAGGCCGGCAAGCCGCCCAAGGCCACCCAGCGGGCCGCGCCCGCCAAGAAGGCCGTCCGCAAGCGCCACTGACCGGCGGCGCGGATCCTTATGGCCATGCGGTCGTTTGGCGGCGTGGCCTAAGGGGGTAACATTGCGGTTAGTGCCGGCGCTGTCCGGTGGCCCGCCCCCTCTGGGGCGGGTATTCGTTTATCTAAAGGTATTGTTTTATGGCGTCGACCCAAGTCCTGGCCGGGTTTCACGCGGTTGTCGCGCGGCTGCGGCACGCGCCCGAGTCGATCAAGGAAATCTAC
>JAEYZR010000034.1 GCA_023427945.1 Pseudomonadota bacterium
GCTTTTTTCGATCCCGTGGTCTGGTGCCGCCACTCTTCTAGATGACTCCAGAAAATACTACTGACTCTGGCGCCCAGGCGCCCACGCTGACTTTTAACGATTTCGCCCTGCATCCGCTTTTGTTGCAGTCGATTGTCGAAACGGGCTATACGCGTCCCACTCCCATTCAGGCGCAAGCCATTCCCATGATCGTTGCAGGCCGCGATGTCATGGGAGCGGCCCAGACGGGAACGGGAAAAACGGCTGCTTTCACCGTGCCGATTCTCAACCGGCTGATGCCCCTGGCCAACGCCAGCGCATCGCCGGCCCGTCACCCCGTACGTGCGTTGGTGCTTGCGCCGACCCGTGAACTGGCCGACCAGGTGGGCGAGAGCGTCAAGCGGTATGCCAAGAAAACGCCGCTGCGCTCTGCAGTCGTCTTCGGTGGCGTGGATATTCGCCCTCAGAAGGAAGCCTTGCGTCAGGGATGTGAAGTCCTGGTGGCCACTCCAGGGCGTTTGCTGGATCACGTCGAACAAAAGAATGTGAGCCTGAACGAGGTTCAGATTCTGGTTCTGGACGAAGCTGACCGCATGCTGGACATGGGCTTCCTGCCGGATCTCGAACGCATCATGGGGCTGCTGCCCGCCGCCCGCCAGACTTTGCTCTTTTCGGCGACGTTCAGCAACGACATCCGCAAGTTGGGTCGCACCTACCTGAAGCAACCGGTCGAGCTCGAGGTCGCCGCACGCAACGCCACCGCCGAGACCGTCACCCAGATCGCCTACCTGATGTCCACCGAGGCCAAACGCGCTGCGGTCGTGCATCTGGTGAAGTCGCGCAACCTGCGTCAGGTCATCGTGTTCTCCAATACGAAGATCGGCTGCGCCCGCCTGGCGCGTCATCTGGAGCTGGACGGCGTGCGGGCAGAGTCGATCCACGGTGACAAGACACAGATCGATCGCATGAAGGCGCTCGAAGCCTTCAAGTCCGGCGAGCTCGAAGTGCTCGTGGCCACCGACGTAGCCGCCCGCGGCCTGGATGTGGCGGGTGTGCCATGCGTCATCAACTACGATCTTCCCTACAACGCCGAAGACTACGTACACCGCATCGGTCGTACCGGTCGCGCCGGTGCATCGGGCGAGGCCATTGCGCTCTATACCGCCGAGGAAGAACGCTTCCTGCTCGATATCGAAAAGCTCATCAAGCGTCCCGTTCCGCGTGGCAAGCTGGAGGTGCCCGCCGAACTGGTGGCACGCACGCATGGCCGTCAGGGGAGTGATCGTGCAGCGCGTGGCGAATCGCGTGGTCGCTCCAGTGGTCGCGATGCGCGCCCGGACGCGGAGTCGCGTGAACGAGGCCGCAGTGGCTCGCGTCCTGCCTACGCTCCAAGGCAGCAGCCTGTCGACGAGTTTTTCCTCAAGCCTTACGAGCCTTCGCAGGCGGCGACGCCCAAGAAAACCAGTGACGATTCTGTGGACGACGCGCCACGCTCAACGCCTCGCCGGCAAACCGCTGTGTTGTTGGGCGGAGGAAAGAAACCGTCGGCCTGATGGCCTGGCCCTGGGCCGGGGCATGCAGGTTCGACACCGTCGAACGACAGGCCGACACCGCGTGACGACGCCAGTACTGCGTTCAGCAGTTCTTTGCGCGCTGGTCGTTCAAGGCATCCAGGCTGATGGCAGGCAGTTGTACAGGCGCGTCGGGGGAGTCGGGCGTGAGTGCCTGCAGCAGGCGTTCGAGGTGGCCGATATGTGGCAGCATCGTGCCGAAAAACAAGGTGCGGTTCCGATATTGCACACCTATGGTGGGAAAGTTTTCGACATCTTCGTCACCCAGCCATTGTGGTTCGTCTTCGATGTCGATGCACACGTAGCGCCGATCGGGCTCGCGTAGCGCGTCTGCATGGGCCAGTGCTTCGAATTTTTCGCGGTATTGCGTGCAGGTATCGCACCATGCGGCGCAATACAGTACGACGACCCAGTCAGGCTGGCGGTCGGGCAAAGTTGCAGGAATAAATACGGGCATATATCGGTTTCTCGGCCAGATTGACTATGATAGCCGGGATGATCCACACCAGGACGTATCCATGAGCAGTTCCCAGACTCACCTTGCAGTTCGCCAACCAGTGAGTGAATCGGCCGGCCATGCAGGCCTGGCCACGGCATTCAAGCGCGCAATGGTGTCGCAATGCCATCCCAGGATGTTGCTGGCCATTTTGCTGCCTTTTTTCATCATTTTCGTGGGTACCGTCGCGCTGCTCTGGTTCTTCTGGACGCCGCTGTCGGCATGGCTCACGCAGCAGGCAGAAAACTGGACGATGGTGAACACCATCGACCAATGGCTGGTGGCGGTTGGCCTTTTTTCCATCAAGCTCTGGCTGATTCCCATTCTTGCCGCAGTCATACTGCTGCCGATTGCGGGCATTATCGGCGTCGCCGTGGCGGCTGTTTTTGTCATGCCCATGGTGCTGCGGCATGTCGGCACCCGCGATTATCCCGGCCTGGAGCGCATGGGGCGCAACGCGACATTGATCAGCGTCTGGAATGCCGTGTGGGTCATGACGGTGTTTGCCCTGGGATGGGTGTTCACCTTGCCGCTTTGGCTGTTGCCGCCCCTGGGCGTCGTGTTGTCGATCTTCTGGTGGACATTTGCGTTTTCGCGTCTGATGCGCATCGATGCCATCGTGGAGCACGCCACGCCGGTCGAGCGCGAACGACTGCTGCGCACGAACAGCAGTGGCTTCTGGGCGCTGGGCCTGATTTGCGCATTGCTCAATCTGCTGCCCCCCGCCTGGATCGTCCTGCCCGTCTTCTCTTCCCTGCTGTTTGCGCACTATGGTTTGCAGGCTTTGCAGGCGTCGCGCGAACGCGCCGTGATCATCGAGTGATGGCCGCTATCTGTCTTGTCTTCCATTGTTCTTGCAGGAAACAACATGTCTGATTCATCTGTACCGCGCCGTTTTTCGTTGATCATTGTTGGAGACGAGATCCTTTCCGGCAGGCGACAGGACAAGCACATGGCGCGTGTGATCGAGCTGCTGGCCGAGCGTGGCCTGATGCTGTCGGGCGCTTCCTTTGTGCCCGATGATCGCCAGACCCTGACCGATGTGCTGGCGCGCAGCTTTGCCTCGGGCGACATTGTTTTCTGCTGTGGCGGCATCGGTGCGACGCCGGATGACCACACCCGTCAGGCCGCCGCCGCTGCGCTGGACCTGCCGCTGGTGCTGCACCCCGAAGCCCGCGAACTGATCACCCAGCGCTGTGCCCGTCTGGCCGAGCAGGGCAAGGGCAGCGCCGACATGAGCACGCCCGAGAACCAGCATCGCCTGCAGATGGGCGTTTTTCCGCAGGGTAGTGAGGTGGTCCACAATACCTACAACCAGATTCCGGGCTTCTTCATCAAGGATCACACCTTTGTGCCGGGGTTTCCCATCATGGCCTGGCCGATGATCGAGACCATGCTGGACCAGCGTTATGCGCAGTACCACCATGCCAACCCGCATATCGAACATTCGTTCATGGTGTATGGGCTGCCGGAGTCGCGCATCACGCCGGCGATGGAAATACTCGAACGCGACTTTCCGGGCGTGCATGCGTTCAGTCTGCCCAGCGTGGGCGAAGACGGCAAGCGGCCCCACATCGAACTCGGCGTCAAAGGCGAACCCGAGGCAGCGGCGCTGGCGCTGGCGTTCCTGCGTGAGGCTGTGGCTGTGCTGGGCGGCCGGTTCGTCAACGATCAGGATGCGCCCGCATGAACACGGATACCGCCCGATTCTCCACGGATACCGAGTCCGGCCTGAATCTAGGCACAACGCGCGAATCGGGCGCGCTGCGCGGCGATGCCGGCACTTCTGGCGTGGCCATCCAGGTGCTGGACCGTGCCATGCGCCTGCTGGACGTCCTGGCAGCCCAGTCTGAAGCCATCACGTTGAAAGAGCTGTCCAGCCGCACCGGGCTGCATGCTTCCACCGCGCACCGCATATTGAACGATCTGGTTGTCGGGCGCTATGTCGAACGGGTGGACAACGGTGTTTATCAACTCGGCATGCGCCTGCTCGAGCTCGGCTCGCTCGTGAAAGGCCGTTTGAACGTGCACGAAGCGGCATTGGCGGGTATGCGTGCCCTGCACAAACTGACGGGACAGACCGTCAATCTCTCGATTCAGCAGGGCGACGAGATTGTGTATATCGATCGGGCATGGAGCGAGCGCTCGGGCATGCAGGTGGTACGGGCAATCGGTGGCCGTGCGCCGCTGCACCTGACGTCAACGGGCAAGCTGTTCCTGTCCACCGCAGACGGTCGTGCCATTCGCGCATACGCCATGCGTACCGGCCTTGCCGGTCACACCCGCAACAGCCTGACCGACCTGGAAAAGCTCGAACGAGAACTGGCGCTGGTGCGCCGCCTGGGCTATGCGCGCGACAACGAGGAGCTCGAACTGGGCGTCAAGTGCATTGCTGCCGGTATTTACGACGATACCGGCAAACTGGTTGCGGGTCTGTCGATCTCCGCGCCGGCCGGGCGCCTGCACGACGAGTGGATCAAGCACCTCGTCGAGACTGCGACCGAGATATCGTGCGCGCTGGGACACGAGCCGCCCACGCGCACCGACGCGTTGGCGCCATAAAGTCTGTCGCACAAAAAAAGAAAAGGATGCTGCCGAGTGATCGACGCATCCCGAAGTGCAAAAGCACGGCGCCTGTTGGCGTTCTTATTGGTTGTACTTAGCTGGCCCGACCCGTTGAAGTGGTCGAGCCAGGGCAGTAGCCCTTACTGGGGCTCCAAACCTGCCTTCTTGAACAGTTCGGCCCACTGGGGAACCTGCTGCTTCACCTGAGCCGTCAGGGCTTCGGGGTTGGCTTGCTGTTCCATGACCGTGGCACCCAGAACACGCATGCGTTCCTTGAACTTGGGATCGGCCAAGGCTGCCTGCAGCCCCTTCACGAGTTTGTCCACCACGGGCTTGGGCGTGCCTTTCGGTACCCACATGCCGTGCCAGATACCTACTTCGAAGCCTTTGTAGCCCGACTCGTCCATCGTGGGCAGGTCAGGCAACGTGGCCACGCGCTTCATGCTGGTCACTGCGTAGGCCTTGACTCTCTTGGCCTCGATCTGCTGGGTGGTGTTGGTCGTCTGGTCGCACAGCATGTCGACCTGCTTGCCCAGCAGGTCGTTCATTGCGGGTGCCGTACCCTTGTAAGGAATGGTCAGCAGCTCGACGCCCAGGGCATCCATCAGGATGGTGCTGCAGAGATGGCTGGCAGCGCCCACACCGGCGTTGGCCAGCGAAACCTTTTCCTTGTTCTGCTTGACGTACTCGGCCAGCTCTTTGATGTTGTTGGGCGGGAAGTCTTCGCGCGCGATGATGGTCATGGGAACGTCCACCACCAGACCGATTGGCTCGAAACTGTCGGTGGGGTTGTAGCCCGGGTTCTTGTAGAGCGAGGGGGCGGTCGAGAAGCCGATGTGCATCAGCAGGACGTTGTAGCCGTCCGGTTTGGCGCGGGCAACCTGTGCGGTGCCCAGGGTGCCGCCTGCACCGCCCTTGTTTTCCACGACGATGGTCTCGCCAAGGCTCGTGCGCATGGCCTCGGCCAGGGAACGGGCCACGTTGTCGGTCGGTCCGCCAGCAGCGAAGGGCACAACCATATTGATCGAACGATCAGGGTAATCCGCCAGAGCCGGACCTGAGCTGATCAGGGCCGCTGCTGCGAGCAGGGCCAGGGGGCGAAACTTGAACGTCATGACTGTCTCCGGATTGGCGCGTGTGGCGCATGTAGTTTTACTCGCAGGTTAACGGGGTTACCGTTGGTGTGGCGCAGTGAGCGCATGATGCGAGTGCCGCAAGTCTAGGAAAATTTCGCCCTTGGGTCACCCCGTAGTTACCCCACCTTTTCCGATTGGCTTCCATCAAGGGGAGTGACTTCTTTTGCGCCTTTTCAGTATGCAAGGCTATGAAAAGAATGAATTATTGCAATGCACAAATATTGGTTGACACTACGGTCAGGATGGTTAAAAATAGAACTTGTGCATCGCAGCAAAAGTGGTGTTGACAGGCGACAGGAACAAGTATTCGTGTCGCATAGCCCTTAAATGGAGATAGACAATGAGTGCAATTCCTGAGCAAGTTCTCGCTCGCCAAAAGGCAGCGGTCGAAACCATCGTTGCCGCCCAGACGGCTCTTTTCGGTGGCTTTGAAAAGCTCGTCGAACTGAACGTCAACGTGATGCGTGCGACGCTGGACGAGCTCAGCCAGCAAGCCCAGCAAAGCGCTGCCGTCAAGGATCCCCAGGAAGCTCTGGCGCAGGTTTCGTCCGTGCTCAGTCCGGGCGCTGAAAAGGCCGTGGCCTACAGCAAGCATGTGTACGACATCATGGCCGGTGTGCAAGGTCAACTGGCAAAACTGCAGGAAGCCCAGGTTGCAGAAACCCAGGCGCATGCCGCAAACATGCTGGATCAGATTTCCAAGAACGCCCCTGCGGGTTCGGAAAGTGCAGTTGCCGCCCTGAAAACCACCGTGGCAACGGCCAACAGCGCCTACGACGCCATGTCCAAGGCCGCCAAGCAGGCAGCCGATGTGGCCGAGTCGAACCTGAACGCCGCCACGAATGCCACCTTCAAGGCCGCCAGCGACGCTGCCGAAGTGGCCAGCAAGGCCGGTGCGCGCACTCGCCGTAGCGCTACCTGACAAATGCTGTGAACGGGCAAGCGCCCGTTCTACGCATCGCACGAGCAATAAAAAATGGCCATCTGCCTTATCGGGCAGTGGCCATTTTTCTTTTGGGCCGGTTCGTCGTTTCTATCGGGTGATTGCGCTCACGCACTCGGCTACCAGTGCCGGGCCTGCGTAGATCAGGCCGGTGTACAGCTGCACGGCATCGGCGCCGGCATCCATTTTCTCCCGCGCCTGCTGGCCCTCGACGATGCCGCCCACTCCGATGATCGCCAGATCATGGCCGACTCGCAGGCGCAAGCGCTCGATGACCGCCAGTGACAGCAGATGCACCGGGGGACCGGACAGGCCGCCGGCCTGCTCGGCATGACGCTGGCCGGCAACGGCCTCGCGCCGCAGGGTGGTGTTCGTGGCAATCACGCCGTCGATTCCGTGCCTGGGCAGGGTGTCGGCGATGGCGTCGATCTGATCAGGTGTCAGGTCGGGTGCGATCTTCACGACCATAGGCACGCGTCGCCCCGACTGGTCCTCCAGATCCTTGCGGGCCCGATGCAAGGCCGCAAGAAGCTCGTTGAGTTCGTCGCCACCCTGCAGGCTGCGCAGGTTCTGCGTATTGGGCGAGGATATGTTCACGGTCACGTAATCGGCGTGCGGGTACACCGCAGTCAGGCCCTGGACGTAGTCGTCGGCCGCACGTTCGATCGGCGTGTCGGCGTTCTTGCCGATGTTCAGTCCCAATACACCGCCCGATTGGCGAAACGTGCTGTTCTGCACATTGGCGATGAAGGCCTGCAGGCCTTCGTTGTTGAAGCCCAGCCTGTTGATCAGCGCACTCGATTCGGGCAGGCGGAACATGCGTGGTTTGGGATTGCCGGGCTGCGCGCGCGGGGTCACGGTGCCGACTTCGATGAAGCCAAAACCCAGATTCGCCAGCGCATCGATGTGTGCGCCGTTCTTGTCCAGGCCCGCCGCCAGGCCCACCGGGTTGCGCAGGGCCAGACCCATGAGCTGGCGGGGCGCACGGGGCTGCGCCCGCATGAGCGACCGAGTGAATGTGCAGTCGTAGGCACGCTGCAGATTGCGCAGTGTCACTTCGTGCGCGGTTTCTGCGTCAAGCGTGAACAGGGCGGCGCGCGCCGCTGGATAGGCATGGTGAAGGATAGACATGGGACGCGATTGTAAAGTGTTAGCGATCCGCAGGCTTTTCGGCGTGCGGTTTTGGCGTGTCGTGGTCGGTGTCGACCCACGCACCGCCGATTAGTCGTTGTTGAGGCTGAAAGCCCGCCTTGTAATACATCTTGCGACTGTCTTCGATCCAGTAACCGAGATACAGCCAGGGCAGCCCCAGCGTGCGGCACTGTTCGATCTGCCACATGATGCTGTAGGTGCCCAGGCTGCCGGCCGCCGCCGGATCGTAGAAGGTATACACGGAAGACAGACCCTCATCGAGCACGTCGATGATGGAAACCATCATCAGTCTGTCACTGGCGTCGCGGAACTCGACCAGGCGCGTGTTCACGCGCGTGGTCAGCAGGAATTGGGCGTACTGCGTGCGGCTGTCTTCGTCCATGCCGCCACCGGGGTGACGCTGCTGTTGATAGGCCGTATACAGTGCGTAGTGCTCAGGTGACCAGGCGAGTTCCGCCACGAAGGACCGCAGGTCGCGGTGCGCACGCCAGGCGCGCCGCTGGCTGCGTGTGGGGGCGAACTCCCGGGCATCCACACGCACAGGAATGCAGGCCTTGCAGGCATCGCAATGGGGACGGTAGGTGAACAGGCCGCTGCGCCGGAACCCCTGTTCGACCAGATGCGAGTAGGTGTCGGCGTTGACCATGTGGCCAGGCGCGGCGACTTGCGAACGGGCCTGCCGCTGCGGCAGGTAGCTGCAGGGGTAGGGGGCGGTCGCATAGAACTGCAGGGTCGAGAACGGAAGTTCTTGAAGCTTGCTCATCGGTCTTGCCAGAAGTCGGTACCGGGTGTTTCAGGCGGCAGCAGTCACCGCGCCGGTTCTAGAGAATCATATTACTGCGAGATCGCACCCTGGCCTATGGGGATGATCTCGCCCTCGTGCGTGAGCCGGCCGTTGCGCCAGGGCGGGCCTGGCTGGCGCTGGGCAAGGGCGACATGGGCTGCGAAATCGGCCCTGGAAACAGGCGCGGCGCCTAGGCTGGCGAGATGCCGGGTCTGCTGCTGACAGTCGATCCACTGCACACCGTGGCGCGACAGAAATGTCACGAGGTAGGCGAGCGCGATTTTCGACGCATCCGTGACGTGGGTGAACATCGATTCGCCGAAGAACATGGCACCCAGGCTCACGCCATACAGGCCGCCGGCCAGCCTGCCATCGATCCAGGTTTCCACGCTGTGCGTGGTGCCTTCGCTATGCCACTGCCGGTAAGCCTGCTGCATGGGCAGCGTGATCCAGGTGCCAGGTTGACCGTTGCGAGGGGCGGCGCACGCCGCCATCACCTCGTCGAAGGCCGTGTCCACCCGAACCTCCACGATACCGGGGCGGGTGGCGCCTGTGCCGGGTTGATCGGCGTGGACGTCGATATCGGGTTGCCGTGCAATCTGGCGCAAGCGCTTGCGCAGCGAGTGGCCGGGCGCGAAGTTGGCGCATTGGAGCACCATGCGCGGGTCGGGGCTCCACCAGAGAACGGGTTCGCCCTCTGAAAACCAGGGAAATATGCCCTGGCTGTAGGCCTGCGTCAGGCGCTGGGTGCTGAGGTCTGCCCCGACGGCAAGCAGGCCATCGGGTTCGCGCATTGCCTGATCGAGCGCCGGGAAGGGCGTGTCCGTGCCCAGCCAGGCAATCTTCACCGCGCTCTGGGCGCCGTGGCCGCGAGCGCATATTGGCGTGGCAGATAGGTTCCCAGCGCGTGATCGGCAATGAAGTACTTCAGCGTGGTCACCACCGAGCCGAACGACAGGTTGTCCCAGGGGATTTCGTCGATGGCGAAGTAGCGGGCCTGCAGGCTTTCAGGCCCGGGATTCAAGGCATCGGACAGGGCGTGGGCCTGGTAATAGATGTGGACCTGGTCGACATGGGCGACGTCGATGATGGTGTAGATGTCACCTAGCTCGATGTCGGCGCCGGCCTCCTCCTGGGTCTCGCGCAGGGCGCCCTGTGCCGTGGTTTCACCAAGTTCCATGAATCCGGCTGGCAGTGTCCAGGTGTTGTAGCGCGGTTCGATGGCCCGGCGGCACAGCAGGATCTTGTTTTCCCAGACGGGCACTGTGCCCACCACGACCCTGGGATTCTGATAGTGAATGGCACCACAGCGATCGCACAGGTCGCGCTCGCGGTTATCGTCCGGCGGGATGCGCCGCGCAACGGGCGAACCGCACTGGCTACAGAATTTTGCGCGCCGAGGCGCCGGGAAATAGAAAGAGGGATCGTCGCTCATTCGGTGATTCTACGAGGAATCGTTCGTGGTTGGAGCCGGCAAGGCTCACTTCGCAGGCTCTTCAGGCGCTCGCACGAATCCCAGAGCGTCAGGTACGTTGGCATCGGCAATCCTCTGGAGTCGAACCGGGCCGTCGCTGGCGGGGTGATCGACCAGGACGTGCTCACCGACCTGCAATGTACTCAATCGATCCAGCAGCGCGTCGGCGGAGCGGCTCGTTTCAGGGCTGGGAGAGTCGTCATGCAAGGTCATGGCATCGAGCACGATCATCAGGTCCCGATCGACGATCATGCCCGGTCCGAGAGGCGTGCGGGTGAACAGGCGCCCCTGGTCATCGAGCCACCAGCCTTGAACGGTGCCGCTGGCCTCACCGGTGTGCGCGGTGAACGACGCGTCGGTGGCCATGTAGTGCAAAATCAGCGCAGCCGCATCCAGCCGTACGAAAACGCGCTGTGGACCGTTCTGAAAGAACCAGTGCCCCTGGTCATCGTGGGTGTAGTTGCGATGGATGAAGCCGATGATCTGCGGGTTGGTGATGGTGGCGCCCGGTTCGCCATTGCCGCTGGTGCCGGACTCATGCAGGCGCCAGTTTCCACGCGGGTCCAGCGACAGCCACCCGTAGGCGGCGGGTACGTCGGGCCATCGGATCTGGGCATCTATGACGTGTTGATCCATACGTTATCTTCCGCTTCGTGTTGGTTCGGCACTGCGCTTGCGCCCTGGAGGCATCGGTTGGTGCATTATCGAGAATATTGTGTGAAGGAGCATAAATGGATTTTCAAAGCATTCTGGACGATATCGACTCTCGCCTGCGCCCGCACCTGGGCGACGAGGGCAAGGTAGCCAATTACATACCCGCACTGGCGCGCGTGCCGGCCAATCAGTTCGGCATGGCCTTGCGTACCTGCGATGGGCGCGAGTTCACCGTGGGCGATGCCCGTACGGGCTTTTCGATCCAGAGTATCTCGAAAGTCTTCTCGCTGACGCTGGCCATGCGCCGTATGGGCGAAGAGTTATGGGAGCGGATCGGCCGCGAGCCCTCGGGCAACCCTTTCAACTCCCTGGTCCAGCTCGAACGCGAAGAGGGTGTGCCGCGAAATCCTTTCATCAATGCTGGCGCCATTGCGGTGGCTGATCGCCTGGTCTCTTATGGTGATGCGCGCCAGGATCTGCTGGAAATGATGTCGGGGTTGTGCGAAGAGGATGTCCAGGTGGATTCGGAAATCGCCCAGTCCGAGGCCGACCACGGCTTCCGTAATCTGGCGTTGGCCAACTTCATGAAGAGTTTCGGCAAGCTCGACAACGAGGTCAATCAGGTGCTTGGCGTTTACTTCAGCCAGTGCGCCATACGGATGAATTGCCTGCAACTGGCGCGGGCGGCCGGCTATCTGTGTCGCGATGGCGCGCATCCTTATCGTCCGGAGCGCGTGATCAGCGAGCGGCAGACGCGACGCCTGAACGCGTTGATGCTGACCTGCGGCACTTACGATGCCGCAGGCGAGTTCGCCTTTCTGATCGGTTTGCCCTGCAAGAGCGGGGTGGGCGGCGGCATTGTTGCGGTGGTGCCCGATACCTTGAGCCTGTGCGTGTGGTCGCCTGCCCTGGACGAAAACGGTAACTCGGTATTGGGTCGGATGGCCCTGGAAATGTTCGTGGCTCAGACAGGGCTATCTGTGTTCTGAGCGTCGTCCGTGGTTAGTCCTGGAACGCCAGCCGTCGGTGCTCGTGGATGGATCGACGGGTGGCGTGACCAGGTGACCGAGCGTCGCCACTTCGAATGTCAAAGAATCCCCACACACCATCCAAACAAAAACGGCTCTCATTGCTGAGAGCCGCTTGGTATCTGGAGGCGCAAGCCGGAATCGAACCGACGTACACGGATTTGCAATCCGCTGCATAACCACTCTGCCATTGCGCCAGATCTACACCGCCAAGCGATGCAAATAAAACCGGGATGATAAAAAGGAAGCGCTACGGCTTCCCTTCTAGAATTTGGAGCGAAGACTTCTATTATGGCTCTGTTTTTTCACGCCGTCAATGTATTCGCTTAGGCGTCGGGCGAGCGTACGGGCGGTTCCTTGCTGGATGTCGCCAGCAGATGTCCGAAATCAGCGTCCATCCTTTCAAAGGTGATGCCCTTCCCCGAAGCAGTCGATCAACATTTCGGTCAAGGCCTGCACTTTTTTCGCGGGATGCTGTCCGGGTGGGCGTATGACGTAGATGCCGGCCGGAGGGGGCGGATAGCGTGTCATGATGGGCACCAGCGCGCCGCTGGCCACGTGTTCGCTGGTCAGGCCGTCGGGTAGCCAGGCGACCCCCAGCCCGGCAACGGCCGCCGCCACCAGCGCCGTACCATTGTCGGCCTTGAACGTCCCCTGGGGGCGGACTGACACGATCTTGTCGCCATCCATGAACTGCCAGGCTTCGGTTCCCTGCATCAGCGCCTGGTGTTCCAGGATTTCCTGCGGTGTGCCGGGCGAACCATGTGACGCGATGTAGTCGGGACTGGCAAGGAATTTCCCGTAAAGTGGGCCGACGCGCCGGGCCAGCAGGCTGGAGTCCTGGAGATACCCCACCCTGATCGCACAATCGAAGCCCTCGGCGATCAGGTCGACGAAGCGATCGCTGTATGACGTATGGATATGCAGCTTTGGGTGGCGCTTTGCCATTTGCGCAAGCACGGAGGCGAAGTGTGTCGGGCCGAAGGAAAGCGGGGCGGCAACGCGCAAACGGCCGGTCAGTTCACCGCCCGGCAGGATCATCTCCCGGGCCATGTCTATCTCGGCGCACGCTCTGACGGCGTATTCGCGGAACGTGGCACCGGCCTCGGTCAGGGCCGCTCCCCGGGTGGTCCGGGCAAGGAGCTGAATACCCAGCTCGGCTTCAAGGCGCACCAGCCTGCGACTGACGATGGACTTGGATACGCCCAGCCTTTGTGCGGCAGAGGAAATGCCACCGGCATCGGCCACTTCCTTGAATGATCGGAGGTCTTCTATATCCATTCCACGTTCCCCAATTCGCAACACCAAGCATCATGGAATCGTACCTTCAGTTCATGACGCGTCCTGTGCATGCCGGTAAGGGCCTGTTGCGGGCACGGGGCGGCCAGCCGATCGAGCGTTCCTGTTTTGGCGACAGTCATACCCTTAAGTCGGGACTACCCCGTGGTTGGTCAGAGCGGCACAATGGTAGTTTCGGGCATTGTTGCGGAGATCGACATGACGATACCCATCACGGTCTTGCACCGAATGCCCACGAACCAGTAAGGAGTTGTCATGGAAATCGGTATCGACAGTTTTGCCGCCATTCTTGCTGATCCCGCCACGGGTCAGTTGCCTTCGGCCACTGATCGCATGGCCGCGCTTCTTGAAGAAGTTGAGATCGCCGATCGCGTGGGGCTGGATGTGTTCGGCATCGGCGAGCACCATCGCCCGGAGTTTCTCGACTCTGCGCCCGCCATCATTCTGGCTGCAGCCGCGGCTCGCACTCGCCAGATCCGGTTGGCCAGTGCCGTTACCGTGCTCAGTGCAGCAGACCCTGTCCGGGTTTTTCAGGAATTTGCGACCCTCGATCTGATCTCGCAAGGCCGTGCTGAACTTGTCGTCGGCAGGGGATCGTTCGGTGAGGCCTTTCCGCTGTTCGGACTGGACACCCGGGCCTACGACGATCTTTTCGCCGAGAAACTCGATCTGTTTCTCAAGCTGGGGGAGAGCACTCATCCCACGTGGGAAGGCAGGTTTCGGCCACCACTGAAAGGTCAGGGCGTGTTTCCGCGTCCCCATCAGCCGCGTCTTCCGGTATGGCTGGGCGTGGGAGGCACGCCGCAGTCGTTCGGTCGCGCGGGCATGCTTGGCCTGCCACTGATGATCGCCATCATCGGTGGCGATTTCGACCGCTTCCGGCCACTGGTCGATCTGTATCGGGTGGCGGGCGAGCGTGCCGGGCATGCGCCAGAGAAGCTGAAGGTGGGCATCCATGCGATGGGTTTCGTGGGCGAGACCGATGCGGGGGCCAAGGACGCATTTTTTCCTGGCTGGGCGAACCTGACAGCAACCATTGGCCGCGAGCGTGGCTGGGCGCCTCCCACGCGCCAGCAGTTCGAAGCCATGGCCGGGCCGGCAGGTGCGTTTCTGGTGGGCGACCCCAGGACGGTGGCGGCCAAGATGCTGCGCGCCAGCGAAGTGCTGGGCGGGCTTTCGCGCATTACCTTTCAGATGAGCACGGCGTCGCTCGATACGGCGGCGATGAAGCGGTCGATCGAGTTGTTAGGCACAGAAGTCGCTCCTATCGTCCGCATGGCAACCCAACAGGAGGTACAGCATGATTGAAATGGTCATCGAGCAGCGTCGTCGCAGCCTTGGCGGCAGTATGGAAGTCGGCCGCGTGTTGCCATTCGCCAAGCGGCGCATGGTCGGGCCCTTCATTTTTTTCGACCACATCGGACCCTTGGATCTGGAAGCGGGCATCGATCGCAGCGTCGATGTCCGTCCCCATCCGCACATCGGTCTTTCGACGGTCACTTACCTGTATTCCGGCGAAATCATGCATCGTGACAGTCTGGGGTACGAGCAGGCGATCCGTTCGCAGGAGGTCAACTGGATGACTGCGGGCCGCGGCATCACACACAGCGAACGATTCGAGCGTGCGCGGGCGCAGGGTGATCACCTGCATGGCATCCAGGCATGGGTTGCTTTGCCCGATGGTCAGGAGGAGGTCGCGCCGTCTTTTTCCCATCATGCGGGCGCCGAATTGCCGCAATGGAGCGATGCCGGTGTGGATGGACGGTTGATTGCGGGTAGCGCCTATGGCCTGACTGCGGGGGCTGAAACGCATTCGCCGCTGTTCTACGTTCATCTGGACATGCTGCCCGGCGCGACTGCCGAAATTCCAGACCAGTACAAAGAACGCGCGATCTACATCGCGACCGGTGCGGTCGAGTTCGACGGCCAGCGCTATGACGCCGGGAAGATGTTGGTGATCGGTGCCACGGCGTCGCGCGTGCGGGCGCTCGAACGCTCCATCGTGATGGTGCTCGGCGGCGATCCGGTGGGAGAGCGTTTCCTGCTCTGGAACTTTGTGTCGTCTTCGAAGGACAGGCTGGCGCAGGCAGCATCGGACTGGAAGGAAGGCAGGATGAAACTGCCGGATGCCGACGATGAGGAGTTCATTCCCATGCCCGAGGAAACCCGGCCCTCACCCCCCGCCATGTCCTGAATGACGTGCCCGAAGCCATGCTGCGCAGGGCCGACGACGGCCGGGCGAGCGCCAGTCACGCGCTGGGTGCGCGGGCAAGAGCTTCGGCTGCGGCCTCGATGATCTGGCAGCGCGCGTCGGTGGGCGCGTCGCGCAGCACGCCTCGGGCTTGCAGATAGGCATCCAGGTTCTGGCGCGCGCAACGCACGCCAGCATTGCCTGCTGGCCGTGCGCCCAGCCAGCGTTCCATCACGAGCTGCTGTGCATGTTCGGCGGCCAGTTCCGCCGCCTTGACCGCCTGATAGGTGGCGTTTGCCAGATCGCCCGCGGCGCTTTCCCTGGACGAGAGCTGGCCTTTGATGCGGCGTCTGACGGCGCGCAGCGGCCACACTGATTCGCTGCGCCACGTCGCCACATGGGCATCGAGCGCGAGAAAATCGGCGCTATCGAGCACAATCTTCGAGGTGCCGGCATACAGCGCCAGCAGGACGATGTTGACGTCCAGTTCGAGATCGTCCTGCAGTCCCAGACATGCCTGGGGCACCCCGAGCTGGGCATACACGCGCAAGGAGAAGGTCCAAAAAGGACTGCTGGGGCGCTCGATCGAGTGAGGTACGGATGAGTGTGTCATGGGGCTACCGTGCCGATTCGGCCTGAGATATCTGTCGCCGCGTCTTTCACGAGTTCCAGCAATTTGCGTTCACGTGCCTTGCTGAACCGGTACATGGGGACCGTGATGGCCAGCGCGGTCGTGAGTTGGCCGCTGGAGTTGCGCACGATGGCAGCAACGGCACCGGCGTCATCGGAGAACTCTCCACGATTCACCGCGACGCCTGTCGCACGCACACGCACGAGTTCCTTGGCCAATGCCGCCGGGTCGGTGATCGTGCGATCCGTGTAGCGCATCAATTCACCGTTCATCACCGCATCGGTGTCGGCCGCGCTCGCGAACGCCAGCAATACCTTGCCCGTCGCCGTGCAATGTGCGGGGTTGTTCTGGCCAAGTGCCGCGTAGTGCGTGATGGCGTTTGGTCCGAGGGTCTGGTCGATGCTGATTCCTTCGCGACCGTCCCAGATACTCAGGTTCACTGTTTCCGCAGACGCTTCGGCCAGTTGCGCCATGCGTTTGCGCGATGCCGGGGATATGCCGACCTGGTTCACCAGAGGCGCGGCAATCGCGATCAATCCAGGCGCAAGCGAAACACGATCGGTGCTGGGGTTGCGCTCGACGACACGTTGCTGCTGAAGCGTTGCGACCAGACGCGAGACCGAGCTTTTATGCAGCCCGACCTGGCGTGCGATGTCGCTGATGCCGATCTCGGGGTGCGATTGGGAGATGCAGCGCAGGATTTCGATCGCGTGCCTGGCGGCGTGCACCGTGGGATCGCGGACGACCTTGGCTTCGCTGTCAGAAGGGCGGGGAGTGGGCATAGGGTATTCCAGTAATTCGCCTGAAGAAGGGCCATCTTGCATTGACAGGGCGATTTCACAAACCCCATAATTGTTTACACGCGCAACAGTGTTGCGCTCTCGCCAACAGTATAAATGGCTTTATTCCAATCTACAAGAGTAAAAAATGAAACCGATGGAATCTTTTCGCCAACTCGTTCAGTGGCTGGACGAGAGAGACCTGGTCTCCGATGTGGATCGCGCTGTCGATCCGTGCCACGAACTGACCGCTGTCATGCGTTGCGTGCAGAAAAGCACGAATCAGGCGCTGCGCTTCAACGCGGTGAAGGGCGCCAATGTACCGGTGGTGACCAATGTGTTTGGTTTTCGCAGCCATGTTGCCGCGGCGTTGGGACTGGAAGAAAAAGATCTGCTGCGCACCCTGGTGCGTCAGGAGAACCACGGCATCCCCACCGAACATGTCGAGAACGCACCGGTGCAGCAGGTCGTGAGTACGGGAGACGATGTCGACCTGCAGCGCGACATTCCCCAGGTCGTATTTTCTGAACTCGACGGCGGCGCCTACATCACCGCAGGTGTGCTGATCGCCCCACATCCCGAAACCGGTGTCTACAACGCATCGTGGAACCGCTGCCAACTGGTGGGCAGGAACAAACTGCGCGTTCGCATGATGCCGCCCCAGCACCTTGGGCGCTATCACGCCGAAGCCGAGGAAAAGGGCCAGAATCTGCCTTGCGCAATCGTGATCGGTGCGCCGCCCGCATTGATGTTCTCGGCCGCATCGAAGGTTCCCTACGAAACCGACGAACTGGAAGTTGCGGGAGCCTGGCAGAGCAAGCCGTTGCGCGTGACGCGCTGCAAGACGATACCCGTGGATGTGCCTGCCGACGCTGAACTCGTGATCGAGGGCGAAGTGATCTGTGGCGTGCGCGAAGACGAAGGCCCGTTCGGCGAGTTCACCGACGGCTATGTGCCCGTCATGCAGAATCATGTGTTCAGGGTCACGGCCATCACCCGCCGCAGCGACGCCATCTATCACACCATCCTGGCGGGCGGCACCGAAGACCTGAATCTGGTGGGCGTGCCCATTCAAACGGAGATCTACAAGAAGGTCGCGCCGTTCGTGCCGCGCATTCGCGACATCGCGACACCGGGCTATGTGTTCGGCTGCGTCATCGCCATCGAAAAGCAGAACGAGGACCAGTCCAAGAACGCCGTGATGGCGGCCTTGGGCGGGTATTCGTGGACCAAGATCGTGGTGGTGGTCGACGAGGACGTCGATCCTTTCAATGCCGCCGATGTTTTGTGGGCGATCCAGACACGATGCACGCCCGAGGACGGCACCTACATGATTCCGCGCCTGCCCAGCTACACCCGCGAAGACGTGCGCGAAGTCCATCGCGGCAAGCTGGGCCTGGATGCCACGGTTCCGGTCACCATGAAAAAGCTGTTCGAACGCCGGCGCTTTCCTGGCGAACACGAGATCAACCTGCAGGAGTACTTGAATGTCCGGAATTAGCATCGAACGCATCGGCGAGGCCGTGGACCAGTTGGTGACCGCGCCCATGTCCAACTGGACGATCCTGAAAGGCATTCCGCTGATGAAGCTGTATGCCACCGCTCGCACCCATGCGGGCGGTGGGCCGCTGACGCTGGCGGCGGCCAGTCGCCTGAAAGCATGCGTGTCTGCGGGCGATACGGTGCTGATGGTCAGCGGCTTCATCATGCGCGACTATGGCTTGCCGGAGACCGATGGGCCTATCGGCGCCGCCGTGCTTGCGCGTGCGCTGGCTGTCGGGCTGGGCGCGTTGCCCGTGGGCGTGTCCGAAACTTCGGTGGTGCCCTGCATGCAGGCTTGCTTCGCAGCCGCAGGGCTCATTCCGGCCACGATGGAGGGCATGCGCACGGGCCGCAACCGTTGCGCCTTCACTGATTTTCCGGTCGATCGCGCCGAAGCCGAAGCGGCTGCCGTCTCACTGCTGGATCGCCTTCAGCCCAAGGCTCTGGTGGCCGTCGAGCGGCCCGGTGCCGGTCGCGACGGTCATTACCATGGTGGCGGTGGATTCGAGATCAGCAGCTTCACAGCGCACACCGATGCGCTGTTTGCCGAAGCCAAGCGCCGGGGCATTCTGACGATAGGTGTCGGCGACCTGGGCAACGAGCTTGGCATGGGCGTGGTGGCGCAGGACGTGCGCACGGATGTGCCGCTGGGCGATGTGATTGCTGCCGAGCAGGCCGCCGATGTTGCGGTGGTCGCCAACATATCCAATTGGGGGGCTTATGGCATTGCCGCAGTGCTGGCCGCCATGACCGGCAACGATGCCGCCTTTCATGATGGCGAGCAGGAATTGCGGCTGATCCAGGCATGTGTCGACGCTGGCGCCATCGATCCCGTGGGCGGCATGTTGCGTCTGTACGTCGATGGCACCGATGCCAGAACCAACGCGGCCATGGTGGATCTGTTGCGCTCGCTGGTCGTGCTGAGCCAGCGCGAAGGCGCCAACATGGCAGGTTATCAGTCGTCGTGGAAAAAATGACCACCGCCACCCGCACGCGGCGTATCGGCATGATCGTCCCGTCGGTCAACGCCGTGATCGAGCCCGATTACGCGCGTCTGCAACTGCCCGGTTTGAGCTTCCATGTCTCACGGGTGATGCTGCGCGAGACGACGCCGGAAGGGTTGCGGCAGATGAACGCGGGCGTGGAGCAGGCCGCTGAACTGATTGCCTCGGTCACCCCGGACGTGGTGGCGTTTGCGTGCACCAGCGGTTCGTTCATCGATGGCGACGCGGCACTGACGCGTCAGATCGAAGCGATCACGCGCATCGTCGCCTGCCCGGTGGTGGCAACCTCGCGCGCCATCGTGACGAGCCTGACGGCATTGGGCATAACGCGCATTGCATTGGCCACGCCTTACCTCGATGCGGTCAACGAAGCGGAGCGCGTGTTTCTGGCGTCGCACGGATTTCAGGTCGTGAATATCGCAGGGCTGGGACTGTCAGGCAAACAGATTCGTGACGTCCCGCCTGAAGCAGTGGCCGAACTGGTGCAGCGCGCCGATCATCCCCAGGCGCAAGCCATCTTTGTCAGTTGCACCGATTTTCGGGCGTTCGAAATAGCCGGCCACCTCGAAGACACCTTGGGTAAACCGGTGCTCACCAGCAATCAGGTCACGCTGCGCGGCATCCTGGATGCGCTCGATAGCGAAATCCGGTTGCCCGGTCATGGGAGATTGCTGGCATGACCATCAACCCCCGCAATGCCGCGATGGCAAACATGCGTCTGTATGAGGCCGAGACCTCGGTGGCGATGATCGCCCAGCGGCACGGGCTGGACGTTGAGCAAGTGGTGGACTTCTCGTTGAACGTCAATCCTTTCGGCCCTCCGGCCTTGGCTGTGGATGCTGCACGCAAGGCGCTGCCGGAAAGCCATCTCTACCCCGATCTGCATTTCGATGATCTGCGCCAGGCCCTGGCGCGACGCCACGATGTGGAGCCTGACGCACTGTTTTTCGGGGCGGGCCTGGACGACGTGATCAAACTGATCATCCATGCCTGGACCAGCCAGGGCGATCGCGTGTTACTGCATTTGCCGACATTTCCGCGCTATGAGCTGGAAGCCGGTCTGCGCGGCTGCGAACTGGTGTGTGTCGAAGGCGCGGTGCCTGAGAAAATCAATCTTGCCGGCATGCATGCAGCGCTCGCAGGTGGCGACATTGCCATGACGTTCCTGTGCACGCCCAACAATCCCACCGGCGAGAAGATCCCGCCCGACGAGATCGTCCGGCTGGCCCATGCGGCAGGCGAGGGTCTGGTCATTGTCGACGAGGCGCTCATGGATCCGGCGCAACCGGGCGCGATTGCGCTGGTGGCCAGGCATCCCAATCTGGTCGTTCTGCGCACGTTCTCCAAGTATTTTGGACTGGCTGGCATGCGTGTGGGTTACGCTGTGGCCGCGCCCGACCTGGTGCGGGTCGCCGAAGTGGGTCGCCCGCCTTTCAACATGGCACGTGCTTCTGTTCAGGCTGCCTGCGCGGTGTTGGACGACACCGCTTTCCTGGACGGTTGCCGGGCGACGTTTGCCCAGGAGTTTAACTGGTTTCAGGCTTCTCTCGCGGATCTGCCCGGGGTCCGCATCCGGGGTAACAACGCCAACATGGTGTTGCTCGACCTGGACATGGAACCGGATGTGGCCGCGCAAAAACTGGCCGCTCAGGGCGTGGTGGTGGCCGATGCCTGCTCGTTTCGGGGGATGGAAAAGTATCGCTCGCTGCGCGTGTCCCTCAGAGGACGTGCGGATAATAAAAAGCTGCTTGCAGCACTAAGGGGTATGTTCGATGAACCAAGTCAGAAAAGCGCCGGCACGTAGGCGCCGGTCCCTGCCGCGATCGCTGGACGGATTGCTCGTGGGCATAGGGCTGTTGTTGATCTGGGAGGCTGCCGTCCGGCTGGCCCAGGTGCCCGTTTATCTGTTGCCCCCACCTTCTGCCGTGGTGATGCGTCTGGTCGATGATTTCCAGAGCATCATGAGCCACACCATGACCACGGGCTGGGAAGTGCTGCTGGGCTTCGGGCTGGCGATTGTCATCAGCATTCCGATGGCCGCCATCCTGGCGCAGTTCCAGTTGGCCGAACGCATTCTGCATCCCGTGCTGGTGGTGTCGCAGACCATCCCCAAAGTGGCCATCGCTCCGCTGCTGGTCGTGTGGTTCGGTTTCGGACTGGCGCCCAAGGTCATCATCGCCTTCACCATGTGCTTCTTCCCGATCGTGGTGGACACGTTGACGGGCTTCAAGTCGGCACCGGCACAGTTGCGCTGGCTCGCACTGTCCACGGGGGCCACGCGCTGGCAGACGTTCATTCACTTTCAGGTGCCGGCGGCACTGCCGCATATCTTCTCGGGGATCAAGGTCGCCAGTACTCTGGCGATCGTCGGGGCGGTCGTGGGAGAGTTCGTGGCCGCCGATCGTGGGTTGGGATACCAGCTCATCGTGGCCAATGGTGCGTTGGACGTCACATTGTCCTTCACGGTCCTGGTCGTGCTCAGCGTCATGGGCGTGCTGCTCTATGGGCTGGTCGATTTCGTCGAACGTCTGGCCCTGCCCTGGCACACGTCGCAACGCCTGCATGGGGGAGGCCGATGAGCGCCGCGCTTTCGCTCTCTCACGTCAGCAAGATCTACGACACCAAGACCGGTCCGCTGACTGCGCTGGACGATCTGCACTTCGATATCGCCGACGGCGAATTCCTCTCCGTTCTGGGCCCCAGTGGTTGCGGCAAGAGTACCTTGCTCACCCTTGCTTCGGGGCTGGAGATGCCCACCGAAGGTGAAATCTATCGCGCCGGTCAGCCTATCCGCAGCGCTGTGACCGATATCGGCATCGTCTTTCAGACCGATGCATTGCTGGAGTGGCGTCGTGTGATGGAGAACATCATGTTGCAGCCGCAGATTCGCGGGCTGGACATTGCCACGCACGAAAAACGCGCCCACGAGCTGCTCGATATGGTGGGCCTGGCCGACTTCAGCCGCAAATACCCACACGAACTCTCGGGCGGCATGCGCCAGCGTGTATCCATCTGCCGCGCCCTGGTGCACGACCCTTCGCTCATTCTGATGGATGAGCCGTTCGGTGCGCTGGACGCCTTGACGCGCGAACAGATGGTCATGGAATTACATCAAATCTGGCTCAAGACCAGAAAAAGCATCATGTTCGTGACCCATGACATCCAGGAAGCTATTCTTCTGGCCCAACGGGTACTCGTCATGACGCCTCGTCCTGGGAGGGTCGCCGAAATGATAGAGGTCGATCTGCCTTATCCCCGGACGCCTCAAACCACGGAGACCCCGCGTTTCATAGAGCTGGTCGCGCATGTGCGCAATCTTTTCGAGCAATACGGAGTGCTCAAGAAGTACGTACCCTGAACTGAGGTGAAATGATGAAGACGACGCGTCGTGATTTTCTTGCACTGGCTGGCGCTGCCGGGCTGATTCCCATGATCAGTCCGGCCTGGGCGGCATCAGGCAAGGATCTGAAAAAGGTGACTGTGCGCCTGGCATTCAACTACAACGGCCATCGCTCGCCCTACCTGCTTGGGGTGGATCGCGGTTTCTATCGTGACGTCGGCCTGGACGTCGAGGTGCTGGAAGGCAAGGGCGTGACCTCGTCCATGCAACTGGTGGCGGGCAAGCAGGACACCTTCACCATCGTCGATCCCCCTTCGCTCATGCTGGGCGCCGCCCAGGGCATGCCTATCCGCCAGGTCGCCCAGCTCTATCAGACCAGTCCAAACGCGGTCATCAGCTGGAAGGAGCACAACATCTCCAGGCCTGCCGACCTGGCGGGCAAGTCGGTGGCCACGCTGCAGGGCGACACCACCACGACCATGCTGTATGCGCTGCTGGCCAAAAACAATGTCGATCGCAACGCCGTCAGAATCGTGGCCTCCGACGGCGGAACGCGTAATCAGACCTTCCTCTCCAAGCGTACCGAGGCCATCACCGGCTTCACCAACGACTCCTTCCTGGGACTGTCGGCACTGACGGATAATGGCCTGACCGCGTTTCCGTACTCCGCCTTCGGCATCGACACGATGGGCGATGGCATCGCTGCGCACCTCGATACCCTGAAATCTTCGCCGGAAGTCGTGCGCGCCTTCGTGCAGGCATCGATCAGAGC
>JAEYZR010000405.1 GCA_023427945.1 Pseudomonadota bacterium
CCCCGTCGCATCACCCGGCCGGTCTGCGGCCGTGGCGGGGCTGGTGTGGGTCACCGCAAGCGCAAGCGCAGCGGCGATAAGTCCTGCATACAAAGGTTTTAGCGACGACTTCACGCGGCCCGTCCGGTTGATGGCACAATCAGTACTCATATTGGAAGAATCTTACACTGGCTCATGCCGGAACTCCCCGAAGTCGAAACGACACGACGTGGCATTGCCACGGTCATCACTGGCTACCCGGTGCGCAACCTGGTGGTTCGCCAGCCCAGCCTGCGCTGGCCAATTCCCGCAAATCTTGGAGAATTGCTGGCCGGCCGCCCGGTGCTGGCCTGTGCACGTCGTGGAAAGTACCTGCTGCTGCATTTCGGACACGGTACGCAAATAGTGCACCTGGGGATGTCCGGGTCCCTGCGCCGTGTGGCACTGGGCGAGCCGCCACGCCTGCATGACCACGTGGACTGGGTGTTCGATCATGCGGTCTATCGCCTGCACGATCCGCGCCGCTTCGGAGCGGTTCTGTGGCATCCCGCGGAAAATGGCCCCGTCGATACCCATCCGCTGCTGGCCAAGCTGGGCATCGAACCTTTCGATGAGCGCTTCAGCGGAGCGTGGCTGCACGCGCACTTCCAGGGGCGCAGCGTGGCTGTCAAACAAGTGCTGCTGGCCGGGCATGCCGTGGTGGGCGTGGGCAACATCTATGCATCCGAAAGCCTGTTCCGGGCGCGCATCAACCCCAAGCGCGCCGCGCGCACCCTGTCGCGTGGGCGCTGCGAACGCCTGGCCGAGGCCATCGTCCAGACCTTGAACGATGCGCTGGCGTCCGGTGGCAGCACATTGCGCGATTATGTCGATTCCCGCGGCGAGCCCGGCGCCTACTTCGAGATCCATGCGGCCGTCTATGAACGCGAGGGCCTGCCGTGCAAGGTATGCGGCACGCCCATCCGGCGCATCGTGCAAGGTCAGCGGGCGACCTACTACTGCCCGGCCTGCCAGCGCAACTAGTGCTCGCGGGCGTCAGCGTGCAGCGCCCGGGGCTTTTTCGGGCAGGCGGTAGGCCTCGTTCAGATAGGCCCAGCTTGGCCACAAGGCATGCGCGAGCGCAAGCTCGGCCAGTGCGGGATCCACCGTCACTGACGTGAACACGTCGCCCCCGTCAGGGCCTTTGCTGTAGGCCAGTTGA
Organism: Pseudomonadota bacterium; assembly: GCA_023427945.1. Taxonomy (GTDB): domain Bacteria; phylum Pseudomonadota; class Gammaproteobacteria; order Burkholderiales; family Burkholderiaceae_B; genus Schauerella. The sequence goes on from JAEYZR010000405.1 coordinate 1,181, forward strand.
TGCGGAGGCTTCTGCGGCTCGTACACGGTCAGCATGTCGCCCTTCAGATACCCGAAGTTGTCGCCATACTGCATGATGGCCCGGTTGGGATCGCGTTGGGTGAGATCGGCGCCCAGCATGGGGTTGTCGTTATCCAGCCCCATGATCGACAACAGCGTGGGCGCCATGTCGATCTGGCTGACGATGCGCGGGTCGCGCCGTGGTTTGACGTCGGCGCCCAGGATCAGGGCCGGGATGTGGAAATGCGTGACCGGAATCAGACTCGCGCCATGTACGCGCGAATCATGGTCGGCGATGATCAGGAAAACCGTATCTTTCCAGTAGTCCGCCTTCTTGGCCTTGTCGAAAAACTCGCCCATCGCCCAGTCGACATAGCGCACGGTGTTCTCTACGGTGGCGGGATTGCCATCGGGCTGGATGCGGCCGGCAGGATACTCCCAGGGCGAATGGTTGCTCACGCTGAACGCCATGGTGAAGGTGGGCGTGTTGCCGGGCTTGCGCAGGGTCTTGTCGAGCTCGTTGAACATGTCCTCGTCCGAGGCCCCCCACGACCCCACGAACACAGGAGAGGTGAACGACTTGCGATCGATCACCTCGTCGAAGCCGTTGCCCAGGAAGAAGCTGCGCATGTTGTCGAAGTGGGCTTCCCCGCCATACATGAATCGCGAGGTGTAGCCGTGGCGTCCCAGCAGCTCGGCCAGGGTGAAGAAGCCCGTCTGCGAGCGGGGCAGCTTCAACACGGCCTCGGCAGCGGTGGGCAGAAAACCTGCCGAAATGGCCTCCAGCCCCCGCGCCGAGCGGGTGCCCGTGGCGTAGGCACGATCGAACATCCACCCTTCCTGAGCCAGTTTTTCCAGGCGCGGGAGCAGGTCGCGCCCGCCCAGGCTCTTCATGTATTGGGCACCCAGGCTCTCCTGGACGATGACCACCAGGTTGAGCGGTCGCTCGCGCCTTGCGGTGGCCTGCTGATGGTGCAGGCTGGGTATGGCCGCATCCTGGGGCGGGCCTTGCAGGCCGGCCGCCGCGCGCACCAGGGTCTGCATGCGGTCCTCGTCCATCTTCGGATAAAGGGCTGCAGAGGAACGTTCATCCTGCAGCCGGTAGGCTGCGTTGGTCACGCTGTACAGGCCGTTCAGAGGCAGCGTGTTGACCATGGCATCGCTGCTGAAGGCGACCATGGCGGGGTTCAGGGGCCGATGCTGCAAGGTGCCGCGAATGGACATGACACCCACCGCCAGCAGCACCACCGACAGCACGGGGCGCCATAACCAGCGCATCGGCGCATCGCGCACACCGGGGCGAAACACACGCCCGACCAGCCAGCCGGCCACCAGCAGCGCGATGAAGGCACTGATCAACACGCCCTTGTAGCCGGTCCACAGCATGCTCATCACTTCGCGTGGATTGACCAGGTATTCGAAATACAGGCGGTTGGGGCGCGTGTCGTACTCGATCAGAAACTGGGGCGAGGAGACTTCGAGCAGGACGAACAGCATGGCGCACAATCGGAACCACCATGCGGTGATCCAGGACGGCCAATGGCGATGGCCCAGCCACGGCGAGAGCACCGCCGGCAGCACGGCAAGCATCGCGATCATGCAGATGTCGATGCGCAGCCCGCCCAGCATGACCGGCACGAGCTCGCCCGCGGCCTCGACCCGGTCCCACAACCATAGGGACAGACCCAGACGCGAAAGCGTCAGTAGCGCCAGCATGGCGATCACAAACCGGACAGTCAGACGACGCATTCACACACCAGGGTTAATCCAAGATCCTGCGCACCCTATAGGCAGCACTGTGAAATTTTCGTCAAAACCTGCGAAACCGGCGTGAGAAACACCTGGCGATAAAGCCAGAAACGCCGGAGGGCCAGCTATACCGTGTTATTGCAATGCCAACTTAAATGTAACTCCGCGGGCGCCTCCTCTAGGGTGCGCGGTCAGCGACCAGCCATGCAAATCGCATACACGCTTGGCAATGGCCAGACCCAGGCCGCGCTGACCGTCCTGCACAGGCTGGCCGGACGGGCTGTCGATCCTGCGGGCGCTGTAGTAACGGTCAAACACATAAGGGAGGTCTGCTGCGGCAATGCCGGGGCCGTCGTCCTCGATATGCAGGACGTCTGCGTGCAAGGCCACGCTCAAGGTGGCTGGCGCGGCATGCTCGATGGCGTTGCCCATGAGATTGCGGATGACGGTCATGAGCGCATGCGGGTCCACGATCACCGTGGCGTCGGCAGGCAGTTGATTGTCCAGCGAGAGCCCGCTGGCCTGCGCGCGTGCCGACAGGCCCATCCAGGCATCCTGCACACACGCAAAGATGTTCACACGCGAGGGCATCTGCGGCGTATCCAGCGCCACGGCTCGCGCACTTTCCAGCGCCGCCGTGACGGCATCGACATTGCGCACCACGCGTTCGATGCGTGCCCGCACATCGCGCGGCAGCCCCGCATCCAGCAGCATGATCTCACCATCGGAACGCATGGCCGCCAGCGGAGTGCGCACCTCGTGGCTGAGATTGGCGCTGAATTCGCGCTCGGCGGCCATCATGCGATCGACATCCTGTTGTACGCGGTCAAATGCCTGGATCAGCTTTTCCGATTCGTCCTGCTGATCGGCATCGTCACGCATCGCCCCAGGCGCCCACAGCAGCAGCCGGTCGGCCACGGCGCGCAACGGCCTGACCACCCGTTCAGCCATGCGACGCGACAGCACATAGGCGGCAAGCACGCAGACCAGCCCCAGTCCAAGCACGATCAGACCGAAGTCGTAGACACGTTGCTCGTTTTCGGTCGCGTCGTACATGACGATCAGTCTTCCCTGCGGCAGATCCTCGACCCGCACATGCCAGACTTCGCTTGCCGGATTGAGCTCGTGAACGCCCGCATCCAGCTCGTACAGTGGCTGCGGCAAGGTCGGCGGCGGGGTCGGGCCCACCACCAGCCAGGCACGCAAAGTGTCGCCCAGGCCCACGAATTCGCCATTGATCAGACGCGCATCGCCGGCGCTCATCTGCTGTTCCAGGCGTTCGGTCTCGTGGAGCACGACACCGTTGACCAGGTCGTCTTCCATGCGGCCGAATGCCACGAAGGCCAGCACGACCAGCATGGTGACGAAGACGGCAACCGTACTGGTCAGCGCCCAGATGACCCGCTGCGTCAGATTACGGGCGGATTTCATGCCGGGCCGGCATCGTCCGGCGCCAACACCAGGCGCCAGCCGACGCCGTGTATGGTTTCAATCCCATCGAAACCGGCATCGCTGAGCGCACGGCGCAACAGATGCACCTGACTGCGCAGCGCGTCCGATGACGGGGGATCGCCCCCCCACACCGCATGTTCAAGTTCGCCGCGTGTCATGACGCGGCCGGGATCACGCATGAGCAGACTCAGGATCTGGGCCGACTTGCGCGTGAGGTGAACCGGCACACCGGCCACGCTAGCCTCGTGGCTGCGCGCATCGAGTTGCAGCGGCCCGCACACCTTGGCCCCTCCCGCGACACCCCGTTGCGAGCGCTGGATGAGCGCCACCAGCCTTGCATGAACCTCGGCCAGCGCAAAAGGTTTGGTCAGGTAGTCGTCGGCCCCTTGTGCGAACCCCGCCAGCTTGTCCTCCAGGCCATCGCGTGCCGACACGATGAGCACCGGCAAGTTCGAATTGTTCTGCTCGCGCAAGGCCCGCATCACACGCAGGCCATCCAGGGCGGGCAAGCCCAGATCGAGCACCACGGCATCGAACGTGTACTGATCGAACAGGGCCAGGGCGCACTTGCCGTCATAGGCCACGTCCGGCACAAAGCCTTGGGCCTCGAGGTAGGCGTACAGATTGCCTGCGATGGTGAGGTCGTCTTCGACGATCAGGACGCGGCTTCTCATGGGCTGACCGCCAGCATCTTGCCGGGATTGAGGATGCCGGCGGGATCCAGTGCGGCCTTGATCTGGCGCATCAGCAGCAGGGCTGTCGGATCCTTGTAGCGGGGCAGCAGATCGCGCTTGAGTTGACCGATACCGTGTTCGGCACTGATCGAGCCGCCATGCTCGATCACGCGATCGTGAACCAGCGCATAGACGTCGTCCTGAATGGCAAGCAGCCCCTTCTCGTCATAAGCCTGGCCGCGCGCCACGTTGTAGTGCAGATTGCCGTCTCCGAGGTGGCCGAAGACCACGTTGCGCACACCGGGGAAGCGGGCCTGCAGCAAGGCATTGGTAGAGGATACGAAGGCAGCCATGCGCGACACCGGGATCGAGATGTCGTGCTTGATGGCCTTGCCCTGCGCCAGCTCGGCCAGCGGGATATGCTCGCGGATGTGCCACAGGGCGCGGCTGTGCGCCAGACTCTCGGCGATGACGGCGTCCTGCACGATGCCCTGCTCCAATGCCGCTGCCAGGACCGCCTCGAAGCGGGTGCGGGCGTGCTCTTCGCTTTCGCTGTCCGAGAGCTCCAGCAACGCGAACCACGGCATGGCGCCCGACGCCCCCACGAAAGGCAAGGGTGGCTGGGGAAAGTGCTCGGCCACGGCCTGCATGCATACGACGCTGATGAGCTCGAAAGCCGTCAACGAGGCGCCAAAACCGTTTCTGGCCTGAGACAGCATGGCAACGGCGTCTTCGAGCGAGGCAAACGCCAGGAAGGCCGTGCACTGGGCGACCGGGCGCGGGAACAGTTTGAGCGTGGCGGCCGTGATCACCCCCAGGGTGCCTTCACTGCCGATGAACAGGTCGCGCAGCGCGTAGCCGGTGTTGTCCTTGCGCAGCCCCTGCAGCCCGCGCCAGATCTGCCCGTCGGCGGTGACCACCTCCAGCCCGAGTGTGAGTTCGCGCATGGTGCCATAACGCAGGACCTGGGTGCCTCCGGCATTGGTCGCCAGGTTGCCGCCGATGGCACATGTGCCCTGCGCCCCGAGGGTGAGCGGAAAAAGGCGTCCAGCACCCTCGGCAGCCTCTTGCACGGACTGCAATGTGCAGCCGGCCTGGACCGTAATCGTGTCGTTCTCGGTATCGACGGCCAGCACCGCCGACAGGCGCCGGGTGCACAGGACGATGGCGCTGCCCGACTCATCCGGCGTGGCGGCACCGCAAAGCCCCGTGTTGCCGCCCTGCGGGACGATGGGGATGCCGTGGCGGGCGCACAGCGAAACGATCGCGGCCACCTCGTCGGTGGTGCCGGGCAGCACCACGGCCCGCGCAGCGCCCGAATAACGCCCGCGCCAGTCGGTCAGGAACGGGGCGGTCGCTTCACCGGTGAGAACATGGGATGCGCCGACGATGGCGGCAAGCGATGAAAGCAAGGTGCCTTGCGGTACCGCGGTGTCAGACGCAGGCAATGGGTGATTCATGGCTGACCTCTTTTTGGCTGAGAACCCTGCAAGACCGAGGGAGCCGCCGAATTTTCCCGGTATTGTATGTCCGAAAGTGACCACCGCTACCACCGTCACACAGGATGGGGCACACTACTTGTCTTGTAAATTACGCTTTCACTTTCCCCGAGGTTCCCAGATTGAGTGCGAATACATCCTTTGCCGCCAGCGTTTTCAAAGCCTACGACATCCGTGGCATCGTTCCTGAAGCGCTGAATCCTGATTTCGCACGCGCTCTGGGGCGCGCCCTGGCGGCAAGCGCACGCTCCCACGGGCTGTCCACCCTGGTCGTCGGGCGCGACGGGCGCCTGAGCAGCCCCTCGTTGTCCGAAGCGCTGCAGGAAGGCATTCTGGACGGCGGCGTGGACACGATCGACGTCGGCCAGGTCCCCACGCCTCTGGTCTACTACGCCACCCATGCCTACAAGACCGGAGCGGGCATTGCCATCACGGGCAGCCACAATCCGCCGAAATACAACGGCTTCAAGATGGTCATGGCCGGCGCAGCGCTCTACGGCAAGGACATCCAGGCCCTGCACTCGGCCATGAACGAGCTGGCAGGCCAGCCTGCGCAGACGCCCCGCGGTACCCGCCGCGAGATCGACATCATGGGCGAATACATCGACCGTGTCGCCGGCGACGTGAAGCTCTCGCGCCCGATGAAAGTGGCCATCGATGCCGGCAACGGCGTGGCCGGTGCGATTGCCCCTGCGCTGTTTCGCAAGCTGGGCTGCGAAGTCACGGAACTGTTCTGCGAAGTCGATGGCAGCTTCCCCAATCACCATCCCGACCCTGCAGAACCGGAAAACCTGCATGATCTGATGCAATGCCTGAAGACCACCGACTGCGAGATCGGCCTGGCTTTCGATGGCGACGGCGATCGCCTGGGTGTGGTCACCAAGACCGGCAACATCATCTGGCCCGACCGGCAACTCATTCTGTTCGCCCGCGATGTGCTCAGCCGCTGCCCGGGCGAGACCATCATCTACGACGTCAAGTGCAGCCGCCATGTCGGCCTGGAGATCGAGGCGGCCGGCGGAAACGCATTGATGTGGCAGACCGGCCACTCACTGGTCAAGGCCAAGCTTGCCGAAACCGGCGCTCCCCTGGCCGGCGAGATGAGCGGACACGTATTTTTCAAAGAGCGTTGGTATGGTTTCGACGACGGCCTGTATACGGGTGCCCGACTGCTGGAAATCATCTCGCGCGACGCGGATGCTTCGCAAGTCCTGGATGCACTTCCCCAGGCCATGTCCACCCCCGAACTGAAAGTGGAGATGGAGGAAGGCGAGCCGTTTCGCGTGGTGCAGGCCCTGAAGGAGGAAGGCGACTTTGGCAGTACGACCCGCATCGTCACCATCGACGGCGTGCGCGCCGAATATGCCGACGGCTTCGGTCTGGCCCGGCCGTCGAACACCACGCCGGTGATCGTGATGCGCTTCGAGGCGGACAACCAGGCTGCGCTCACCCGCATCCAGGACGTGTTCCGCGAGCAGATCAAGCGCTTCGCCCCCCATGCCAAACTTCCCTACTGACTAATGACCTGCCAACCTACCTTCCGAACAATCCCATGAGCCTTTCGCTTACACCTGCCTGGAAGCAGTTCGCCGCCGCCGTCAAACAAACACCACTCACAGGGGAGACTCTGACGCTCATCGAGGCGGCAGGCCTGACCCTGGATCTGAGCACGCAACGCCAGTCGGCCGCCTTGCGTGAAGCCGCAGACGCCCTGCTGGACCAGCAGGGTTTCGAAACCGCACGCGACGGCCTGTTTGCCGGCCACCCCATCAACTGGACCGAAGGCCGTGCGGTCTGGCATACGGCGCTGCGTGCCGCTTCGCCACCCGCAGCGGTCGCCAGCGAAGTCCTGGGTGAGCGCGAGCGTGTGCGTCGTTTCGTCAGGGCCGCAGACGCCGCCAACCGATACCGCCATATCCTGCACCTGGGCATCGGCGGCAGCGACTGGGGCCCCCGCATGGTCGTGCAGGCGCTGGGCAAGCAGCCGCTGGCGCGCAACATGCAGTTCGTCTCCAACGTCGATGCGCATGCGCTGGATGCCGCGCTGGCGACCTTGGATCCTGCCGACACGCTCATCATCATCGCGTCCAAGACGTTCACCACCATCGAACCGCTGACCAATGCAGCCATCGCGCTGGACTGGCTGCGCGCCGCCGGCATCGCGGACCCGCTGTCGCGGGTGGTGGGCGTCACCGCCAATCCGCAGGCCGCGCGTGATTACGGCGTGGCCGACGAGCATATCTTTTCGTTCTGGGACTGGGTGGGCGGACGCTATTCGCTGTGGTCTTCTATCGGCCTGCCGATCGCGCTGGCGCTGGGCACCGATGCACTGGACGATCTGCTGGCAGGAGCGCAGGGCATGGACGAGCACTTTGCAACGGCGCCGCGTTCGACCAATGCACCACTGCAACTCGCGTTGGCCGGCGTCGCCAACTGCAGCGTGCTGGGCTATGCGTCCCTGGCGCTGGTGCCTTACGATGCGCGCCTGTCCAGCCTCACGTCCTGGGCCCAGCAGCTGGAGATGGAATCGCTGGGCAAAAGCGTCTGCAACGATGGCAGCGCCGTCGATGTGCCCATCAGTCCCGCCGTGTTCGGCATGGCCGGCACCGATGGCCAGCACACGTTCTTTCAATGGCTGCACCAGCATCCCAAGGGCGCGCCGGTGGACTTCATCGTCGCGCGCCACCCCGACCATGCGCATCCGGACAGCCATGCCATTCTGGTGGCCAACTGCCTGGCGCAGCGCGCCGCCCTGCTGAGCGGCAAACCGCTGTCGGCGGCTCAGGCCGAGGGCGACGTGGGTACGACACCAGCGTCTGTTCTGGCCGCGCACCGCGTGCATGCCGGTGGACGGCCCAGCACCCTGATCGTGCTGCCGCGACTGAATGCCTTGCACCTGGGCGCCCTGCTCGCCCTGTACGAGCACAAAGTGTTTTGTCAGGGTGTGATCTGGGGCATCAATGCCTTCGATCAATGGGGCGTGGAGTACGGCAAATTCCTGGCCAAACGCATCATGGCCGAATTCGAGGGCGCACCGGCCTCGGGTCAGCGCGATGCCTCCACCGGCTACTGGGTGGACACCCTGCTCGCACCGCGCGCCGACAGCACATCGTAAATGTCCACGTGTGTGCGCTGGACGTCGACGACGTCGAAGGCGCGCAAGGCCAGTGCCCGACCGGCGGCGCCCAGGGCCCGCCGCTTCTCAGGGTCGCGGGCAAGCGACTCGATGGCGTCGGCCAGGGCTTTCGCATCGCGCACAGGCACCAGCAGTCCGGTTTCACCAGGATCGATGGCGTCGCGGCAACCCGGGACGTCGGTGGTGACCACCGCCCGACCCGCAGCAGCGGCTTCCAGCAAGGATTTCGGTAGCCCTTCACGATAGGACGGCAGCGCCACGATGTGCGACTGGGCGTAGATCTGCGCAATGTCCTGGCGCTCTCCCAGACACTGGACCATGCCCTCCTGCTGCCAGGCCTGCACGTCGGCAGGCTGCACCGAGGCAGGGTTGCCTTCGTCCGGCGCACCAGCCAGCTGCATGCGCACGGCGATGCCTCTGGCGTGCAACAGGCGCGCCGCTTCGACGAACTCCAGTACCCCTTTGTCGCGCAGCAAGCGCGCCGCCATCGTGACCACGATGGGCGGTGCGGCAGGCTCGGGGGTGTCTTCGAAAAGAGAGAGGTCGACGCCTGCACCACGGATCATCACGACCTGCTCGGGGCGCACGGCGCCCAGCCCGGCCAGCATGTCGCGATCGGCCGAATTCTGGAACACCACCCGGCTGTTGCCATGGCCCAGCGCACATCGGTAGAGCGCTGCCACGACTTTTCGAATGGCAGCGCCACGCACGCCGGGCCGGATGAACACAAAACCCAGACCCGAGATGGCCGCCACCATGCCGGGCACGCGCGCCAGTCGCGCAGCGATGCCGCCATACAGCACGGGCTTGATGGTCACCAGATGCACGACGTCCGGGCGCACACGCCTGAACAACCGGTACAGACCGATCAGGGTGCGCAGCTCCTGCAGCGGATGGGTGCCGCTACGGGTCATGGCCAGCGGATGATGGGTAATGCCCATCGCCTCTATGGTTGCCACGTTCTCACCTGGCATGGTGGCCAGGTGGACGTCATAGCCGGCACGCTGGGCGGCCTGCGCCAGGCCCAGGCGATGGGACAAGAAGAAATCGGGA
>JAEYZR010000104.1 GCA_023427945.1 Pseudomonadota bacterium
GCCCGATGCTGCTTTCGCATGCATCGGGCCCAGCGTGCCGTATTCGGCACGGCACCAGCGATCCCGCTAGCTCGCAGGCTGACTCGGGGCAGAGGCGCCAGCACGTTCGCGCTTGGCGTGGCGGTCGGCCATTTTTTCATGGCGTTCTTTCACAAAGGCAGTGACCTGGCCACGTTGCGTGTCGTTCAGGCTATCCCAGATCGCCAGGCCTTTTTTCTCGAAAGCCTCAGCCGTATCACGGCGCGCATCACGTGCGTCGTTCGAAGCCTTGACCAGGGCCGCAGGGTCGAGTTTGTTGGCGCTCAGTTGGGCCTCGAGTGCCGCACGACGAGACTCATGCTCGCCGCGCATTTTTTCATGCGCCGACTGCTGTTCGCTGCGCAGATCGTCCACCAGTTTTTGCTGATCTGCAGTGAGCTTCAAAGCATCGACCTGCTCCTTGGGGATGGGCCCCAGACCTGGGATGAACAAGGCATCGCGCTTCATTTCCCGGTGCATGCCGGGCTTGCCGTGCGGGCCATGACCGGGCTTGCCACCCGGCGCAGCCTGGATCGGAGCTTGAACGGCGGGATCGGTCGTTGGAGCTGCCGACACCGTGCCGGAGAATGCGGTGGCCAGCGCCAGCGCAAGACCGGCAGTGAGGGGGCGAATCAAGGTTTTCTTCATCATCAATCTCCAGGTGTTCAAATGACACACCCGAATCATGCCTCGCCGCGCGTTTCATACAAATTTCAGTGATCAGTTGGTTATTTCAACTGATTACTCTGCGCTCGCTGCATCCCATGCGGCAAGATACTCCACCCAGTGAGCCGCCGGATTGGTACTGAGCGACTCACGCACCAGGGCGATCTCGTCTTGGTAGCCTTGTGCGTCGAGCTCACCGCGCAGCAGACGAAAACGGCAGTACACCAGCCAGGTGTTGACCACGTCCGTCTCGCAGTAGGCACGCACCTCGTCCCGGCGTCCGTCCGTCCAGGCACGCCAGACCTGGCTGCCATCCATGCCCAATTTTCCAGGAAAGCCACAGAGCTTGGCCAGGTCATCCAGCGGCGCATTGGCACGCCCGTTGTACTTGGCCAGGACATCCATCAGATCGGTATGACGTGGATGATAGCGGCTGATGTAATTGTTGAACTTGAACTCGCGATCGTCGTCGCCCGTGTCCCAATAGCGCGGAGCGGGCACGCCATGAATCAGACTGCGATAGTGCAGGACTGGCAAATCGAACCCCGAGCCGTTCCAGCTGATCAATCGCGGTGTGTAGCGCTCGATCGTTTTGAAAAAGCCGGAAAGCAGCTTGTCTTCAGTGTCGTCGGGCTGGCCCAGAGTGCGCACCCGGAAACCCGAGTCGTCACGGAAAACCGCCCCCACCACTGCAACCTGTTGCAGATGCAGCGGCAGGAAGTCGCTACCCGTCAGCTCCCGACGCGCCGCCAAGGCACGCTCGACCACCTCGACGTCGGGCACATCGTGGCTCCAGCCATTGAGCTTGCGCAACCCGCGCACATCGGGAATGGTCTCGAGATCGAAGACGAGCGTGGGAATCATCGCGGTGGCAGATAACGCAGGGGGTCGACCGGCGTACCACGGCGGCGCACCTCGAAGTGCAGGCGCGGAGAGGTGGTTTCCGTATCGCCCAACTCAGCCACGGTTTCGCCTCGCTTGACCTGCTGCCCGGTTTTCACCAACAGCTTGCGGTTGTGGCCATAGACGGTGATGAAGCCGTTGTCGTGGTTCACGATGACCAGGTTGCCCAGGCCTCGCACGCCATTGCCGATATACATGACCTTGCCGTCGGCAGCCGCCTTGATGGGATCTCCAGGGGTGCCGGAGATGTCTATCCCCTTGGTATTGGCATTGAAGGCCTGGATGATCGGGCCCGCTGCCGGCCAGGCCCAGTTGATGGCGCCCGCATCGGATGCGGGGGCCGGCGTGGGCACGGCTGGCGCCGGCGTCGGCGCAGCCGTGGCACCTGGCTTCGCGGAGCTCGGCACATCGTCCAGCGGACGCGGCTGGCTGCTGGATGAAGCCGGTGGTTTGACGGTCGTGGCTGCACTGCCGGGGCGTGCGCCACCGGCGAGCTGACCCGAGGGCGCGGACGCGTTCAAGCGCAGAACCTGGCCAACCGTCAGTTGGTTAGGATCGGACAGATTGTTCAGGCGCTTGAGCGTTTCGAAGTCGGTGCCGGTCGAGCGGGCGATGCCGTAGAGCGTGTCCCCCGGTTTCACCACATAGGTGGGCGCCGTCGAGCTCGCGCCCGGAGCAGACGAAGCGAGGTTGCCGCCCTCGACGATGGGCGCGCGCGTGGTGGGGCCGGAGCAGCCCGCCAGGGCAATCAGGCCAGCAACCGCTGCCAGGCGGACACCCTTGGTCCAGGCCTGTGCCCTGTGAATGCGAACACCTGCCACACCAGAGGACAACGTCCGAGAGCCAATGAATACCTGTTGATCCACGAGATTCCCAATCCGACAGACCTGCCAATCCTGCATAAATTTCTCCTGATTACTCAAGATTGTATCCCGGCCCTGAGCGGCACGAATCGCACCGCCTCAAGTTCCGTGCGTTTCCAGTTATTGGGACTCGTGCGCTCGATGAGCACCAGTTTCTGTTGAGCGCCGCCTTCCGGGGCAATCAGCCGGCCATGCGGGGCCAATTGCAGGAGCAGCGCCTGCGGAATGGCCAACCCGGCCGCGGCGATCACGATGGCATCGAAAGGCGCGCTGTTGGGCAAGCCCAACATGCCATCGCCATAGACCAGCCGCACGCGTGTAGAAAGACGCAGGGCGCGAAGATTCTCGCGCGCCAGATCATACAGCCCACGAA
>JAEYZR010000128.1 GCA_023427945.1 Pseudomonadota bacterium
CGACATCATCATCGACAACGTGCGCGGTGCAATCGAACCTGAGTCCACCATCGACGTGTCGAAATACTCGCACTACATTGCGATGCCGGACCTGAACGTGTTCCAGAACAGCGGCTTCCCGTTCACGAAGCTGGCAGATCTTTCGCAGACCGCCGTGGTATTGCCAGATGCGGCCGGAGCAGCCGACTACAGCGCCTACCTTGGCATTCTGGGCCGCCTGGGCGAATCCACGGGCTATCCCGCCACCGGCGTGGTCGTCACGCAGGCCCAGCAGGTGGGCACCGTGGCCGATCGCGATCTGCTGGTCATCGGGTCGGGCGGAAACCAGCCTCTGGCCAAACAGTGGGCCGATCTCATGCCCGCCAGTATCGATGGCACGGCGAAGCGTTTCGGACTGTCCGATTTTGCGCGCCGCGCAACCGACTGGTTCAGTCCTGATACGCGTGCGACCGACTCCACCGTTCGGAACCGGGTCGCCTTCACAAGTGAAGGTGCCAGCGCCATGTTTGTCGGCTTCGAGTCGCCGCTTGCAAGCGGACGCAGCGTCGTGATGGTTTCCGCATCGCAACCCCAGGGGCTGGGCGAGGCAATCGATGCGCTGATCGGTGGCGAGGGGTATGAAAACACCATAGCCGGAAGTCTGGCCGTGGTACGCGGGCAGAACGTGCAGTCGATCGTGTCGGACCAGAGATACTATGTTGGCAGCCTCGGACTGTTCGAGCGCGTGCACTGGTTCATGTCACAGCATTTGGTCGCCTTTGTCCTGGCCAGCGCCCTGGGTGCCATCTTGCTGGTGCTGGCGCTCTATCTTGCCCTGCGTCGTCGTGCAGCCCGCCGCATTGCTGGCGACTAAGCAGACCGCGCCTGCTCGATGACGACACGACCATCGCCCCTGCGCAGCGCGCCACGACGGACCACGCTGGTCCGTCTGACCGGCCTGGCTATTGCCTCGGCGCTCACCGCAAGCGGCTGGGCCCAGGGCAAGCCTGCTGCGTCGACAAGGAAACCGGCCGCGCCCTGCACGACGTCAGACTGGCCGCTCTGGACTGACTTCAAGGCGCATTTCGTGCAGACCGATGGACGTGTCGTGGACCTGACATCGACTCAGCTGCACTCCACATCCGAGGGACAGTCCTACGGGATGTTCTTCGCACTCGTCGCCAACGATCCGCAAACCTTCCAATCCATATGGGACTGGTCGATCGACAACCTGTTTGCGGGTGATCTCGCTACCAATCTGCCTGCATGGCAATGGGGCAAGTCCGAAAGCGGAGAGTGGAAGGTCCTGGATAAGAACTCCGCATCCGACGCTGACATCTGGTTTGTTTACGCCCTGCTTGAGGCCGCACGGGTGTGGAACAAACCCGAGTACCGGGCCCATGCCCGGACCCTGCTGGCCACTATCGAAAAACACGAGATCGTCACCTTGCCAGGGTTGGGGAAAATGCTGCTGCCAGGCCAGTACAGCTTCGCTCAGGCCAACGATCTGTGGCGCTTGAATCCAAGCTACATGCCGGTGCCGATATTGCGCCTGCTCGACGCCGAGTCGCCCGGTGCCGGTTGGGGCGAGATCGCCGCCAACACGGCAAAGATGCTGGAAGAAACATCGCCCCACGGATTCAGTCCAGACTGGCTGGCCTATCAGGGCACCAGTGCGTCGACCGGCAAGTTCGTGGTTGATCCGATCCGGGGCGAACTGGGCAGTTACGACGCGATTCGCGTCTATCTCTGGGCGGGCATGCTACCGGATAGCGATCCACTGGCAAACCGCATGAGGCAGGCAGTACCCGGTCTGGCCAACGCCACCATCGGCGCTGCGGCCCCGCCAGAAAAAGTGAATACGCGCACCGGTGAGCAATCCGGTGGTGCGCCATTCGGTTTTTCCGCGGCACTGCTGCCCTATTTGCAGGCCACCGGTCAGAGCAAGTTGCTCGAATTACAACGTCAACGCGTCGATACGCTTCAGAAACTGACGCTTTTGCCTGAAATTCTGCAATCTCGTCCTCCCCCCTATTACGATTACGTGCTGACACTGTTCAGCCTGGGCTGGATCGAAAGCCGTTATCAGTTTCAGCAAAACGGCACAGTGAAATTATCTTGGGAAAAATCATGTCCGCACGTCGCCACGCGCTAGCGATTGGTCTTCTGGCTACCGTTATGCACCAGACAGTCTGGTCGCAGTCCGACGCCAATCAAATGCTGATCGACCAAGGTCGGTTCTGGCAGAGCAAAGGAAATCCGGAGCGTGCGAGCGAAGCATGGGGCAAGCTGCTGCTTGTCGACCCTGCTCAACCCGAGGCGCTGTATGGCATGGCGCAACTGGCGATCAAGAACAAGCAACTGACCCAGGCGCGGCAATACCTTGCGAAATTGCGAGCAACCAATGACTCGGGCCAGTTTGTCAGCCGTCTCGAGCAAGACATTGCGCTGGCCTCCGGCAGTGGTCAGAGCGATATCGATCAAGCGCGCAAGCTCGCTGAATCTGCCAGCTTGATGAACGACAGCGCCAAACTCTCGCAGGCCATTGCGCTTTATGACAAGGCACTTGCCGGCAAACAGCCCCAAGGCTCCGTCGCCCGCGAGTACTACACCTATCTGGGCTACACCGATGGTGGCCTGGACCGTGCGATTGCCGGTCTGGAGCGTCAGGTCAGGGATAATCCAGGCGACGCGACCACCGAACTTGCCCTGGCCCGCCATATGGTTCGTGGCGAGCGCACGCGTGCGCAGGGTCTGAGTCGCCTGGAAAAGCTGTCGCGCAATCCTGAGGTCAGTGGCGCTGCCGCTGAAATCTGGCGCCTGGGCCTGGTCTGGCTGGGGAAATCCAACCCAGAAGAGAAGCCTCTCTTTGAAGCGTATCTGAAGTCATTTCCAAACGACGAACAAATACGCAAGCAAATGATGGACATTCCCGCTGCAGGACGGACGACGACGCGTGTGTCCGGTGCCAGCGCACCGACGTCCAGCGCGTCGACGGCCGGTGCAACCTCCACCGCTGCCAGTGCGCCACGGGCCTCCCAGCAGCGCCCCGCAGGTTTCGACGCCTTGCAGCGCGGCGACGTGGCCAGCGCAGAGCGCGAGTTCATCGCCACGCTGCGCCAGAACCCCAACCAGAGCGATGCGCTGGGTGGTCTGGGTGTGATCCGGATGCAGCAAAATGAGATGGGCCAGGCACAGGCTCTGCTTGAGCGGGCCGTCGCACAACCGGGTTCGGGCAACAAATGGACCAAGGAGCTGAACACCGCCCGCTACTGGAATCTGGTGGCGGAGAGTGCGCAGGCACAATCCCGGGGTGATCTGGCCACCGCGCGCCGCCAATTGGATCAGGCCATACGCCTTGACGGTAGAACCCCGGCGGCACGCAATGCGATGGCCCGCCTGCAGGTGGAAAATGGCGATCTCGCGGCAGGCGAACGCGGCTTTCGTGCCGTTCTGGCAAACCACAAGGACGATCCCGAGGCGCTCAGTGGCCTGGTTGGCGTGCTGGCCCAGCGTGGCCAGTCTCAGGAAGCACTCAAACTCATCGAACGCCTGACCCCTGAGCAACGATCGAAGATCGGTGGCATGTCCCAACTGCGCGCCAGCATGGCGACCGGACGTGCCGCTGCCGCCGAGCAGCGAGGCGACATGCAAGGTGCGCGCAATGCCCTGGAAAGCGCAATGCGTGACGATCCCAACAACCCGTGGATCCGCTTCGACCTTGCGCGCCACTATCTGCAGACCGGCGATCGGACACAGGCACGGGGCCTGGTGGACGGGCTGCTGGTGTCGCACCCCGATTCACCCGATGCCCTTTACGCAAGCACCCTGCTTGCCGTGCAACTGAACGAGTGGGATCGCGCAGAAACGACCCTGGCACGCATCCCCGAAAGCCGGCGCACGCCCGCCATGAATGAAACGGCGCGCCAGATCGGGCTGCATAACGAAATCGCGCGGGCCTCCGCCCTGGCCAAAGCGGGCCGCATGCAGGATGCCAACCGGGTGCTCGCACAACTGGAACCCGCTGCCGGGCGAGACCCCGCCCAAGTGGGCGCGCTTGCGCAGGCTTACGTCGATGCCGAGAACCCTGCACGAGGCCTGTCCTTGCTGCGTCAACTCGTCAGCGGGCCGAGTGGCGACCGCCCTGAGACCTTGTTGCCCTACGCAGGCGTTCTGCTGCGTACGGGGCAGGATATCGAAGCGGCCGGCATTTTGCGCGACCTGCAGCGCCGCAATCTCGACTCGAGCCAGCGCCAGCAACTTACGGAACTGAATGTTCTGTATACGATTCGTCAGGCCGAACTGCTGCGTGAAAAAGGCGATCTGGTCGCCGCCTACGATACGCTTGAGCCGGTGCTGGACGCGCGCCCCAACGATCCCCAGGCACTGGCGACTCTGGCACGCATGTACACCGATAGCGGCGATCACGCCAAAGCCCTCGATCTGTACAAGCAGCTCTTGAACAACAATCCCGACGATGCGAATTACCACGTCGCGGCAGCCATGGCGGCCACGCAGGCCAAGGACAACCGCTACGCCCGCACCGCACTGGAAACCGCCGTTTCCCTGGCGCCGCAAGACCCGGAAGTGCTGGCCAACGCCGCTCGGGTCTACCGTGCACAAGGCAAGCCAGGTAAGGCAGCAGAACTGATGGCCCAGGCCGTTGCACTTCAACAGCCCCAGAGCCCGGCCACCAGGGTCGCCGACAATCGCGCACCGTCGCCGCAGGTTGCATCGTCCAATCCGTTTGTCGGCATGCCCGGCCAGCGCGCCCAGTCGACGACGGA
This sequence comes from Pseudomonadota bacterium, assembly GCA_023427945.1. Classification (GTDB taxonomy): domain Bacteria; phylum Pseudomonadota; class Gammaproteobacteria; order Burkholderiales; family Burkholderiaceae_B; genus Schauerella. The sequence continues at coordinate 4,767 of JAEYZR010000128.1, forward strand.
CTCCCGACTCGATGACAGTGCAGGCGCCATGCAGCCTTATCCCAATGCTGTCGCCGCAAGCGTTGCGCCGTCAGCCCCGCTGGTGGCCGCAAGCATGCCGCAGGGCTCATCGAGCACGGCCCGGGCAGTGCCGCCCTCTTCGTCGAGAAGAGGGCCTAGCGAGTTCGAGTCCACCCCTGCCCGAGATCGACGCGTCAGCCCGGAAAATCGGTATGCCGCCCCGAGTGGCTCGAGCCAATATGGCCGCACGGCCGCCGCCCCGGTCTTCACGCCAGAGGCGGATGCTCCCGTTTATGTCAGTCGTGCCGCGCCCGCACAAGCACAACCGCAAGCACCGAGCACGGAGCTGGGGCGCGACGACAGGTTCGCACCTGTAGACCCGCGCGTCAGTGCTCCCGGTTTCGGCTCGCGTGCGGCCGACCAGACGGCCCTGCCGGCAAGGGGTGCCCCCATCCCGACCAAGCCGTCGTTGCAGGATGAACTCGATCAGATCCGGGCGGATCACTCTCCGGAAGTGCGCTTTGGCACGATGGTCCGTTCCAATAGTGGAACCTCGGGCGCCAGCAAACTGACGATGGTGGAAGCACCACTGGAAGTGCTGGTCCCTGCCGGGGACGGCAAGCTGTCGTTCCGGGTGACACCCGTGGATGTCAGCGCGGGCCGGGTGAGCGGCGAAATCAACCAGTCCAGCCAGTTCGGCGGTGGTCCTGTGGCCGCCCTTGCACAGGCTAATGGTCAGGTTTCCGCTCCCGGTTCACAGAGCGACCGGGGTGTCGGACTGTCCGTGGGTTACGAGATGATTGGGCTGAAAGGCGACATCGGGACCACGCCCCTGGGTTTTCGCAAGACCAACATCGTAGGCGGCGTGACGCACGAAGGTGTATTTGGCGAGAGCGCCTGGTACAACGTGGGCGCTTCCCGACGCGCCGTGACCGACAGCGTGCTGTCGTTTGCGGGCGCACGCGACAGTCGCACGGGCCAGACCTGGGGCGCGGTCACGGCCTCCGGCGTACAAGGGCAGATCGGCACCGACATGCAGGACTACGGCGTCTACGGCTACGGCGCCTTCCACTCGCTGGATGGCGACAACGTCAAGTCCAACACCCGTGCTGAAATCGGTGCCGGCATCTACTGGAAGCTGCTTGCCGAACGGGACCAGACCTTGATCGCGGGTCTGAACCTGGGTGGCATGTTCTATGACAACAACCAACGCTTCTACACATACGGGCATGGCGGCTACTTCAGCCCGCAAGAGTTCTACAGCCTGAGCATTCCGGTGCGCTGGGCCGCCCGTCAGGAACGCTGGAACTATAAATTGGAGGGCTCGATCGGGATGCAGCATTTCCGCGAGAGCTCGGCCGATTACTTCCCCACCAGCGGACGCCTGCAAAACGAAGCCGCTGCAGCCTCCCGGGGTGCGGGTCTGGCTGACGGCGCCAGATACTCGGGTCAGTCCAAGACTGGCGTGGGCTACAGCCTGGCGGGCGCGGCGGAATACCAGATGAACCGGAATCTGTTCCTGGGTGGGACGCTGGGCCTGAACAACGCGTCGGACTATCGCCAGTGGGGTGGTGGCCTGTATTTGCGATATGCCCTGTACCCACAGGTCAATTCGATGAAGATGCCGCTCATTCCCTACGGCTCCCCCTACGTCAAATAATTGCTCTCCCCGCTGCGCTTACGCATCATGAGGCAGCCCGATACATAGGAGTTTTTATGTCCGCATCCATTCTCGCAGGCCTGACCCTGCTGGTTATCGGCGAAAGCCATATGACTTTGCCGCAGTATCTGCGCGAACCCTTGAACCAGGCGCTGGTAGCCAAGGGTGCCCAGGTCCACTCCGTGGGCGCCTGCGGTGCCAGTCCGGCCCGCTGGCTGAAAGCCACCCCGGTGAACTGCGGCGCCGATCAGGTCAACACCAACAAGGCGGTGGTCCAGGGCCAGGAAGCGATGACCGTACCGATCACCGACCTGATCAAGAAAGACAAGCCGGACGTGGTGGTCGTCATCATCGGCGATACGATCGGTTCTTATGGCAACCCCGCCTTTCCCAAGTCGTGGGCCTGGCAGGAAATCACCAGCCTGACCAAGGCCATCGCATCCACGCAGACAAAATGCGTATGGGTCGGTCCCGCATGGGGATCGGTGGGCGGCGAGTTTTCCAAGGATGATGCGCGCACCCAGCTGGTGTCCAAGTTCCTGGAGGCAAACGTCGCACCCTGCACCTATATCGACTCGCTGGCGTTCTCCAAGCCCGGCGAGTGGAAGACCCTCGATGGTCAGCATTTCACGCAGGCGGGTTACGCAGCATGGAGCAAATCCATCACCAGCGCACTGGAACAGTCGCCCACCGTCAAGCAGGTCAAAAAATGACAAGCCCTCGCATCAGTCTGATCCTGGCAGGACTTCTGGCATTTGGCAGCGCTCATGGCATGGAGCTCAAGCTGTATGAAACCGGTCCCGCAGAAGATTCATCCTTCATCCGCTTCGTCAACGGCACCACCCAGCCCATGACCGTGAATGCCAAGGGTTCCAAGGCCACGCTCGAACTGGCGGGCGACAATCTGACCTCGCCTTTCCTGGCAGTACGCGCGGCCACCGCCACGGAAGGCACCGTCACGCAGGGCGCCGCCAGCAAGGACGTGGCGGTGAAGGTGGCACCGGGAGAATTCGCCTCGGTCGTCGGCGTCGCCACAGGCAACGGTTTCGAAACCGTGACCGTGCGCGAACAGCCCGACGATTTCAACGCCTCGAAGGCCTCGCTCGCCTTCTACCACGTAGGCGGGCAATGCGCAGATGCCCGTGTCGAGTTGTCGGGCCGTACCGTGGTTCTATTTGAGAAAGTGGAGCAAGGCCAGGTTTCGCGACGTCAGATCAATCCCGTGCGTCTGGCCGTCCAGTTGATGTGTGGCGACAAGCCCACTGGCGCGCCAGTGGATTTTGGCACGCTGGAGGCGGGCAAGCGCTACACCACGATGATGGTGCCTGCCGGCAACGAAGCACGTCTCATCGGCCTGACCGACTCCCTTCAATGATGACTCAGTGGCAAGCCGGCATGGGCAACACCCGCGTCTGGCCATCCTGCGTGAATTCCCGCGAATACACAGGGTCGGCAAATGCGACGATGGGGTCTTCGAAAGTCCAGCCTTTGCTGAGGAACATCTGCACGATGTCTGGCAGCAGCCGCGCATTGAGGGAATTGGCATGAAGCAGCAGCACATGGGCCGGGCTTCGTCCCAGCTGTTGCGACCATTGCGTTTCCTGAAGGCTGGCCTGCTGCCAGATGCGTTCCAGGTAGGCCTGCCGCTCGTGCGGCTCGTCGTTGCCCGCTTCGCCCCGGCTGGACGCAACGAAGCGCTCGTTGTAGGCCCAGTCGTCAATGAAAATCGTGGCCGATGCCACACCATAGCCGTGCTGCGCCAACCACTGTATGCCCACGTTTTTCAGCTCGGGCGAGCGGCCCTCGTCGAGATAGGGATAGCGCAGGCGTGGGCACCAGCCCGCAAGCTTTTCAAACAGACTTTGCCCACGCAGCACATCGTCGAAAAATGCCTGCGTGCCTGCGGGAAAGTCGCTGAACGCCTGGTGCGAATAGGTGTGGTTTCCGATGGCGTGTCCGGCCTGCGACCAGTCGGCGACCAGGGCCAGGCCCGCAGGACTGTCGACCATGAATCCCGCAGGAAAGAACATGGCGCGAATTCCACTGGCATTCAAGACATTCAAGATCCGGGCGTTAGCGGCCTGTGCCTGCGCATCGACCCTGGGGTCGAACCCGTCGTCGAAGGTCAGGGCGATGCGTTGAGCGCCGACCGGCCACGCGAGTGTCCACAAAAGAACCATCAAGCACAGGCGCACACATGTCTGACTCATTGCCGCTCTTTAGACGGGACACCAAATAAGTTTGGTCTGAGAAAGCAGTATAAACGTGCGGGTTGGCCGGCACAGCCCCCCGCTTCGCTCAACTTGATTCAAGCCTAATCATGGTTTTCGCATCGCTGGAGTTTCTGACGCTGTTTCTTCCAGCGTTTCTGATCATCTATGCCCTGGTGCCGGCGAGCTGGCGCAATGCCACGCTGCTGTTCTCCAGCTGGATCTTCTATGGCTGGTGGAGCCCGATCTACCTGCTGATGTTCATTTTCCTGATACTGGTGGGTTGGGTCGGTGGCATGGTCATCGAACGGGGTGGCCATACCGCCGCCCGGGGCTGGGCCCTGGCCGGGTTCATTACCCTGAATATCGGCACGTTGTGCTGGTACAAGTACGCGAACATCCTGGTGGAAACCACGAATACGGTGCTGGTGCACGCCGGGGCGATGCCGATCGAATGGCAGCGGGTCGCCCTGCCCATCGGATTGTCCTTCATCGTGCTGCAATCGATCTCCTACCTGATCGATGTCTATCGCCGCACGGTCGATGTCGATCGCAGCTTCATTTCCTTTGGTGCCTATCAGTCGATGTTCGTGCATCTGATTGCCGGGCCCATCATTCGTTACGACTGGGTCAAGCGGGAGCTGCAATCGCGCCCGTTCGACTGGTCGACCTTCTCGCTGGGCGCGCGTCGCTTCATGATCGGCATCAGCATGAAAGTGCTGATCGGTGACACGCTGGCGCCCGTCGTCGATGTGGCGTTTGCCACCTCCAACCCGAGCTTCCTCGATGCGTGGATAGGCTGCCTGGCCTACAGCCTGCAACTGTTCTTCGACTTCGCTGGCTACAGCGCAATGGCCATCGGCCTGGGCCAGATGCTGGGCTTTCGCTTCCCCGAGAACTTCAACCACCCGTATCTGGCCATCAGCATCCAGGATTTCTGGCGGCGCTGGCACCTGTCGCTCTCCAGCTGGATTCGCGATTACCTTTACATTCCTCTGGGCGGCAGCCGCCTGGGCGAGGTGCGCACCTACGTCAACCTCTTCCTGACGATGGCGATTGCCGGACTCTGGCACGGCGGCGACACCTGGAACTTTCTGCTGTGGGGCATGGCACATGGCCTGGCCTTGTGTATCGCACGGGCCTGGGGTCGCACCACGTTCGTGCAGCCGGCGCTGTGGCTCTCACGCCTCGTCACATTGCTGTTTGTCGTGATGGCCTGGACGATCTTCCGTGCGCACTCCTTCGATCAGGCCATGCACATGTACAGCGGACAGCTTGGCATGAACGGTTTCGGTCTGGGCGATGCGCTGCATGTGGCCCTGCGTCCGGCGCACATGCTCGCGTTTACGCTGGGGATCGCCTGCATCGTGGCACCCGCCATGCGCCAGCGCCTGGAGCGCCGCGTGCCCATGCCCATCCAGACACTGTTTGGTCTGTGGCCACTGTTTGCGTTTCTCCTGTCCTTCGCGCTGATCGCCAGCCGTGGCGCGGTGCCCTTTCTTTACTTCCAGTTCTGATGACCCAGACGCCCCTGCCCCCGCCGCCACCGACCCAGCCGGTGACCTGGCTCGCTCGTTTGACCAGCCCGGTTGCAGGCGTCTGCCTGTCCGGCTTCATGCTGCTGGGCCTGGTCACCACGGTCTACAGTGTCGCAACGGACCAACTCGACCTGTTTCCCAAACCACCCACCTGGGCATCGTTTCTGGACGGTCGCGTCACCCAGGGCATTGCCGATGCGCTGGCTGGCGCGCCTGTGCCGCGTGAATCGGCCAGCATCGAACGCGGCCTGAGCTGGATGGCCATCGGCGATCTCGGCGCCCGTGTGCGACAGGGCTGCGATAACTGGCTGTTCCTGAACGACGAACTCAGGCCGCACGCACAGGGTGAAGCCAACGCACAGGCTCGGGTGCAGGACGTCCTGCGCGTGCAAAAGCGATTGGCCGCCCAGTCGAGCCGTCTGCTGGTCGTTGTCGTTCCCGATAAAAGCCGCATGGAAAACGCCCACCTGTGCGGCTTGTACCGCCCGGCGGCATTCGATTCACGGGTAGCGGACTGGGTCCGGATGCTCACCGCGGCCGGTGTCGAGGTCATGGATCTGCAGCCCGCACTGATGAAGACCGCGGCGCCCGAGGCTCGCGAAGACAATGGCCCTGGCGCGTTCTATCGCACCGATACACACTGGAATGAACGTGGCGCGCAAAGTGCGGCCCAGGCCGTCGCCCTGAAAGTGGCTTCATTGGGCATCACGCCGGTCCCCAGTGTGCACTATCGGTTGCAACCCCAGGTGGCTGCACCGCGTCCAGGTGATCTGGTCCGCCTTGCCGGTATCGACAAGCTTCCCGCCTCGCGCCAGCCGCGCACCGATGTGCAGCAGGCCACCGTCTTCACGGACAAGGAAGCCGCCGCAGGCGGCGCTGCGGCGCAGACTGAAGAAGACCTCTTTGGCGATGCCAAGACACCCAACATAGCCGTCATCGGCACGTCCTATTCGCGCACCTCGAATTTTGTGCCCTGGTTGCAGGCCGCACTGAATACGCGGCTGGTGAACGCCGCCGTGGACGGAGGCGACTTCTCCGGCTCTGCGCGGCAGTATTTCCAGAGTCCGACGTTCAAGGAAACGCCGCCGGCGCTGGTCATCTGGGAGATTCCTGAACGTGTGCTGCAAATGCCGCGCGAGGCCGATGACATCGGTTGGAAATGAGCGATTTCGGCAAATCATAAGCCCCCGTTCTTAAATCTGGAATAGCATCCGCCGTCAGGCGTGGCATGCTCGCATTGGGATCGAGTCAGGGAGACAACTGACCGATCGGACGGCGCGAACCCTATCGGGTGAGCACCTTGCAGCACCAATCGAGGAGACACGGATGACCTTCAAGACAAGCCTGATGAGGCAACTGCTCGCGCTTGCCGCGACCGCGTGCGCCATAGTGGGTACCAGCGCCCATGCGCAAGACAAACCTGCCGAACTGAAAGTAGGCATTTCGACCTTCACGTCGGGATCAGCCTCGGTGTTTGGCGTGCCGGGCAAAGCGGCTGCCGAAATCCTGATCGAAAAAATGAACGCAAGTGGCGGCATTGGTGGCGCCAAGGTCGTGCCCTCCTGGATCGACGAAGGCGTGGGCGGCGATCGACTGCTTTCGGAATACCGGCGCCTGGTGCAAGAGCAAGGCGTGAAGGTCATGCTTGCAACCATTTCCAGCGGAAACTGCCTGATCGTGGCACCGGTCGCGGAAGATCTGAAAGTGCTCAACCTGGCATGGGACTGCGGCACTGAAAAGTTGCTGGAAGAGGCCAAGCGCAAGTACGTGGTGCGCCCGGCAGGCAACGCCACGACCGAGATGATGGCCACACTGGTCTATCTGCTCAAGAACAAGCCCGACTTCAAGACCGTCGCCATCGTTAACCAGGATTACTCCTGGGGACGCGACTCGCGTGACATCCTGGTCGATGCCCTGTCGGTCATGAAGCCCGATGTGAAGATCGTGGCCGAAATGTTCCCCAAATTCGGTGCGGCCGATTTTTCCACTGAGATCAGCCGCCTGCAGGCCTTGCGCCCCGACGTCATCATTTCCACCTCATGGGGTGGCGATCTGGACACCTTCGTTCGACAGGCCGCACAGCGCAACCTTTTCAGCCGTTCGACATTCGTGCTGCCACTGGCCGAAAGCTCGATCGAACGCCTGGGCACGGTCTTGCCTGAGGGCGTGATCGTGGGTGGGCGTGGCGACCACTACTTCCTGCATCCCGAAACGCGCAACGATCCGGACCACCTTGCCTTCATCAAGGCATTCAAGGAAAAGACCGGCGCCTATCCGATCTATCCGACTTATCACATGGCCCAGTCGCTCGCTGCCTTGAAAGCGGGTTACGAAAAGGCGATTGCCGACAATGGCGGCAAATGGCCGGAAGTCGAGCAGGTGGCGCAGGCCATCCGTTCACTGACCTTCAAAGGCTACGGCCGCCCGATCACCATGCGTGAAGACGGTCAGGGCATGGAAGCCCAGTTGCTGGGCACGACCAAGAAAGTGGCGGAGTTTCCCTTCCCGGTCATGGACAACATGATGATCGTGCCCGCCGAGATCGTCACCCCGCCGGTCGGCCAGCTCACCCATGACTGGATCAAGACGGTGAAGTCCGATCTGATCAACAACGACCAGATCAAGACGTTCTCCTACAAGCCTTGACAGGACCTGGGCAGGGACTGCGTCTGTCACCAGACGCACCTGCCTGCCTCATGCCGGCCAAGGCCGGTGAACGGCTGACTCGCGGGAGCCAATATGCCGATCGATCTCGTTTTGCTTGCCACGCTGGACGGCATCTCCTATGCCGCCCTGCTCTTTCTTGTTGCCCTGGGACTGACACTGATCTTTGGTGTCATGCGCATTCTGAACGTCGCCCACGGCAGTTTGTATGCATGCGGCGGCTACATGGCCGCCACGCTGGGCCTCTGGATCACCCAGAGCAACAGCCCGGCGTGGCTTGCCTTGCCTGCTCTTTTCCTGGCGGCCATCGTCGTGGGCGGCCTGCTGGGCAGCATTCTGGAGATCGGCCTGCTGCGCCGCATCCTGGACAAAGACCCGATTCTGCAACTGCTGGTGACCTTCGCCGCCTTCATGATCCTGGAGGACTTGCAGCGACTGATCTGGGGATCACAACCCGTTTTCGTCTCCAACGTCGTCGACCAGTTGGGCACGGCAGAGGTACTGGGCATCGTCTATACGCGCTACCAACTGATGGTCCTGCCACTGGTGGCAGCGCTGGCCTATTTTGCGTTGCGCTATTTTCTGTCGCACACGCGTACCGGACGACAGGTCACCGCCGTCACATTCAATCGTGAGATCGCCATCGCGATGGGCGTGAATGCGCCACGCGTGCTGCTGGTGACATTCATATGCGGTGCCGTGCTCGGCGCACTTGGCGGCGCACTGGCCTCGCCCATCACTTCGCTGGTGCCGGGTGTCGGGGCAGACATGATCGTACTGTCCTTCGCTGTCGTCGCCACGGCCGGCCTGGGGCACCTGGGCGGCGCTGCCATCACCGCCTTGCTGATCGGGCTGGCACGCGCATTCGCCATCTACCTTTATCCCGAACTCGAAGTGCTTGCCCCCTACCTGATCATGGTGCTGGTGCTGCTCATCCGCCCGCAAGGCATGTTCGCCGACGTCCAGGCAAGGAGAGTGTGATGCGTATACGTCTGATCGTGGCAGTTCTTGTGGCGGCGGCATTGCTGCTTCCGCATGCTCAACCCTGGCTGAAGACGCCATTCATCATGGCGCTGGCCAACGGCCTGGCCGTGCTGGGCGCCATCATCCTCATCCGGGCCGGACAGGTTTCCTTCGGCAGCGCGATGTTCGCCTGCTTCGCCGGCTATGCCGTCACCTTTGCCGCACGCCTGTGGCAATGGGACGCACTGGTTCTCATCACCGTGGGGACAACGGCCGGCGCGCTCCTGGGTGCGCTGGTAGGCCTGTTCATGGTGCGTTACCGGGGCATCTTCTTCGGCATGTTGAACCTGGCGTTTTCGATGGTGCTGTTCTCCATCATCGTCAAATTCAGCCGTATCACCAATGGCACCGACGGCTTGCGCCTGCCCCGCCCGACCATTGCCGGCATGACGCTGGAACGGGATGTGTACGAATCGGTACTGCTGGTGATCGCCGTACTTGGCGCCGCCTTGTGCGGCTGGCTGGTCCAGCGTTATTTCCGCTCCGCCGCGGGCCAGACGCTGGCCGCCATCAAGACCAACGAAACACGCCTGGAATACCTGGGCATTTCGCCCAAGCGCGTGTTCTGGGTCGGCTATGTCATTGCTGCTGCGCTGTGTGGACTGGGCGGCAGCCTGTTCGCATTGACCCAGGGACTGGTCACACCTGAAATGGGTTACTGGGTGCGTTCGGCGGAGATTGTGTTCATCGCCATCCTGGGCGGTGCCGGCCATGCACTGGGTGCCTTCCTGGGCGCATTCGTGTTCGAGTTTGCCAAGCTCTATCTGGCTGCATACCTGCAGGGCGCGTGGCAGATGGCATTGGGCATCGTGCTCCTGATCATCATTTTTGCCGCCCCTGCCGGTTTGTTCGGCCTGGTGGCGCGGCTGTTGCCCGGCAGTCGTGCCGCCAGCAGCGTGAGCCCTCTCAGCAAAGGAGCCCGCCCATGACCCGCCCCCTGCTTCAGACGCGCGGATTGAGTCTTTCCTTCGGTGGCGTGACCGCTGCCGACAACATCGACTTCGAACTGCACGAGGGTGAATGCCTGGCAGTCGTCGGCCAGAACGGTGCAGGCAAGACCACGTTCATCAATATCTGCACGGGTTATCTGAAACCGACATCCGGCAGCGTCACCTTCGAAGGCCAGGACATCACCGGCATGTCCTCGCGCCTGATCACACGCCGCGGGCTGTGCCGATCCTTTCAGATTCCACAGATCTTCACGGAGCACACCGTGCGCGAGTGCATGCTCATTGCCGCCTCCTCGCGCGCCTCGGCCATGAGCCTGCTGCGCCCTCTGGAACGCTCCGGCTACGCCAGCGAAGTCGACGCCACGCTGGAACTGGTGGGGCTGGCCGCGCGCGCGCATGATCGTGCCGATCTCTTGCCCGAGGGGCACCGCAAACTGCTCGACGTGGCGATGGCCCTGATGCTCAAGCCACGCCTGCTGATCATGGACGAACCGACCAGCGGAGTATCCAGCGAGGAAAAGCACGCCATCATGGAAACGTTGATGGCCGCCTTGAACGAACGTCGGGTGACCAGCATCTTCGTGGAACACGACATCGATATCGTGCGCCGCTATGCCACCCGGCTGGCCGCCTGGATATCGGGACGCATCGCCGCCGACGGCGCACCGCAGGATGTGCTGCGCGACCCCGAGGTCATACGCAACGTGATCGGAGAGCAACCATGCTGAAGCTCGCCAACATTTCCGTGCAGATCGCCGGCATTTCGGTCCTGCGCAGCATCAGTGCAGAGATCCACAGCGGCGCGACAGTCGCGCTGGTGGGACGCAACGGCGCGGGCAAGACCACGCTGTTGCGCACCATCATGGGACTGACCGGGACGCATGGGGGCACCATCGTCATGGGCGGCCAGGACATCAGCACGATGGCGCCGCACAAACGCCCTGCCCTGGGCATAGGCTACGCGCCAGAGAATCGTGTGCTGTTTCCCAACTTCACCGTCGAAGAGAACCTGCGCTTTCCCTGCGAAGCCCAGGGACTGGACGCCCGTGCCACGGCAGCGCGCCTGGACGAAGTCCTGGACATCGTGCCCGAACTCAGGCCCATGCTGGCACGCTCGGCCGCGGCACTGTCGGGCGGGCAAGGCAAGATGGCCGCGCTGGGGCGGGCGCTGATGGTGGGCACCCGCCTGGTCATGCTCGACGAGCCTTTCCAGGGACTGGCACCCGTCCTGGCCCAGCAATACGGCGAGTCTCTGAAACGCCTGCACCAGGTGCGCCCGGAACTCGCCATCCTCATCACCGAATCGAACAGCGCGTTGCTCAAGGACGTGCATAGTGAAACGCTGGGGCTGGAGCGCGGCGCCCTGGTGCCGCAACCCGCAGCGACGCCGCGGACCGAACCGGCCGCGGCCATGCCCATCGGAAACCTTTGACAGGAGCTGTCATGCACAAACTTTTCATAGACGGTCGATGGACCGAGAGCCAGGACGACCTGGCCCCCATCGCGGTCATCGACCCAGCCACGGGTGAATCGTTCGACCAGATCGCATCAGGCGGAAAAAACGATATCGATCGTGCCGTGGCTGCAGCCCGTGCGGCACTGGACGGCCCCTGGGGCCGCATGACCGCCACCGAGCGCGGGCGCATCATGCAAAAGATGGCGCTGCTCATACTGGAGCGTAGCGACGAACTGACCGCGCTGGAGGCCCGCGATACTGGCAAGCCGATGGCGCAGGCACGGGCCGACATCACCGCCACGGCACGCTACTTCGAATTCTTCGGTGCCGCTGCGGACAAGGTGCATGGTCAGATCATCCCCTACCTGAACGGCTACAACGTCAGTGTCGTACGTGAGCCGTATGGCGTGACCGGCCACATCCTGCCCTGGAACTACCCGGCCCAGATGTTCGGTCGCACCCTGGCGCCTGCGCTTGCAATGGGCAATGCCTGCGTGCTCAAGCCCTCTGAAGATGCGTGCCTGACCTCGCTCGAACTGGTCGAGATCGCCGCCCAGGCAGGCATGCCCCCAGGCGCCCTCAACCTGGTCACAGGGCTGGGTGAAACGGCCGGTGCCGCACTGACAGCCCATCCAGACGTGAATTACCTGACCTTCACCGGTTCGCCCGAAGTCGGCGCGCTGGTGCAGCGGGCGGCCGCAGACAATCACGTGAAATGCGTACTCGAACTGGGCGGGAAATCGCCCCAGATCGTATTCGACGATGCCGACCTCGACCTGGCCTTGCCCGTCATCGGGCGTGCCATCACACAGAACGCCGGCCAGACTTGCTCGGCAGGTTCACGCCTGATGATCCAGCGCGGCATCTACGACAGCTTCATCGAACGTGTGGCCGAAAAGTTCAGTGCACTGCGCGCAGGCACACCCGAAATGGACCTGGATTGCGGACCGCTCATCAACGCCACACAGCTCAAGCGCGTGCAGGGCTTCATCGATCGCGCCCGCCAGGCAGGCGTGCCCCTGCTTGCCCAGGGTTCGATCGCCCAGGGAGCACCGCAGGGTGGCTACTTCGTCGCACCTGCCCTGTTCGGTCCGGTCGAACGCCATCACGAGCTGGCCTGCGACGAGGTCTTCGGGCCTGTGCTGTCAGCCATTCCCTTTGACGACGAAGCCGACGCCATCAAGCTGGCCAACGCCACCGAGTACGGTCTGGTGGCCGCCATCTGGACACGCGACGGCTCGCGTCAGGCGCGTATGGCCAAGCGCATGCATTGCGGTCAGGTATTCATCAATTGCTACGGCGCCGGTGGCGGCGTGGAGCTACCGTTCGGCGGCGTGAAGAAAAGCGGCCACGGACGGGAAAAGGGGTTTCTTGCTCTTGAAGAAGTCAGCGTATTGAAAACCATTGTGCAATTTCACGGAGAATGAAGATGAAGCTCAAAGATAAAGTGGCCATCGTGACCGGTGCGGCCAGTGGTTTTGGTGCCGAGATTGCACGGCTGTATGCACGCGAAGGCGCACGTGTCGTGATCGCCGACCTGAACGAAGCGGGTGCGCGCGCAGTGGCCTCGGACATCGGTTCCGTGGCCCTGGCCATGCGCTGCGATGTCAGCCAGCGCGCCGACATCGATGCCATCATCGAAGCCACGCTGGCGAACTTCGGCACCATCGACATCGTCGTGAACAATGCCGGCTATACGCACAAGAACCAGCCTCTGCTGGATGTAGACGAGGCCAGCTTCGATCGCTGCTTCGATGTCAACGTCAAATCCATCTACCACATGGTGATGGCGGTCGTGCCGCTCATGCGCGAGCAGAAACACGGCAACATCATCAACGTCGCATCTACCGCCGGCATCCGCCCGCGTCCCGGACTGAGCTGGTACAACAGTTCCAAGGGCGCCGCGATTCTCCTTTCCAAGTCCCTGGCTGTCGAGCTTGCGCCGGACAACATCCGCGTCAACGCGATCTGCCCGGTCATGGGTGAAACCGGGATGCTCGGCGACTTCATGGGCGTACCCGACACGCCGGAGAATCGCGCGCGTTTCATCGCCACCATTCCGCTCGGACGTCTGAGCGTGCCACGCGACATCGCCAATGTCGCCTTGTTCCTGGCAAGCGATGAAGCCGACTTCCTGACCGGCCTGGAACTGCCGGTAGATGGCGGGCGCACCGTATAACGACGAGGACACACATGAAGATCAAAGCCGCAGTCCTGAACCATTCGCCGGTCGCCGGCCCTTACGCCAGCACACGACCGCTGACGATCGAAGAGATCGACCTGGCACCACCGGGTCCAGGCGAAGTCCTGGTGAAGATCGAGGCTGCGGGACTGTGTCACTCCGACCTCTCGGTCATCGACGGCGCCCGTCCGCGCCCTACCCCCATCGTTCTGGGCCACGAAGCCGCCGGACGCGTGCAGGCGCTGGGCGAAGGCGTGGACGACCTCAAACAGGGTGATCGCGTGGTGCTGGTATTCGTGCCGTCCTGCGGCCACTGCGCGCCATGCGCGGGCGGCCGGCCGGCCTTGTGTGAACCCGGCGCTGCCGCCAACGGCGAAGGCACCCTGCTGTCGCGGGCGCGCCGGCTTTCGTTGGGCGGGCGGGCGATCAACCACCAGGTGGGAGTATCGGCGTTTGCCGAATACGCAGTGGTTTCGCGCCACTCGCTGGTCAAACTGGAGTCCGACCTGCCAGCCGAGATTGCCGCGCTGTTTGGTTGCGCGGTGCTCACAGGCGTGGGCGCAGCCATCAATACCGCAGGCGTCAGACCCGGACAGAGCGTGGCCGTGGTCGGCCTGGGCGGCGTCGGCTTGAGCGCCCTGATGGGCGCACACGCGGCAGGCGCCTATCCGCTGATCGCCGTGGATCTTAACGAAGACAAGCTCGCAGCAGCCCGCAAACTGGGTGCCACGCACTGCATCAGCGCCAGCGACCCCGATGCCATCGACACCGTGCGCGAACTGACCAAGGGCGGCGTCGACCACGGGCTCGAAATGGCCGGCTCGGTCAAAGCACTGGAGATGGCCTATCTGATCACACGGCGCGGCGGCACGACCACCACGGCGGGGCTGGCCAACCACCAGCACACGCTGGCGATATCACCCTCGCGCCTGGTGGCCGAAGAGCGCACCCTGAAAGGCAGCTACATCGGCAGTTGCGTTCCCACACGCGACATCCCGCGTTTCATCGCCCTGTATGAGGCTGGCCGGCTACCGGTGGACACCCTGCTCACCTCCACTGGCAAGCTCGAGGACATCAATGAAGGTTTCGACGCGCTGGCCTCGGGCGAGGCGATCCGCCATGTGCTATTGATGTGACTGCCTCGACCTGAAAACGACTAAACTAGCGGGTTGTCGTAACGGTTGACTTGGTTTCTCAATATGATTGCCCGTATCGCCCCGCAAAACGCGCTCGCAGCCCCTTATATCGCCTTCCTGGACGCCTTGCGCGTCGCCGGGTTCTCGGGCGAGATCGACTGCGAGCATGCGGGTCGCACGGTCATGTCCACCGACAACTCGATCTATCAGCGTGTACCGCAAGCTGCCGTCTACCCACGTGGCACCGAAGACCTGCAAACCATCGCCCGCCTGATGGCGCTGCCCGCGCACCGGCAGGTCGTGCTGGCACCGCGTGGCGGTGGCACGGGCACCAACGGTCAGTCGCTGACCGACGGCATCATCGTGGACGTCTCACGTCACATGAACCGCATTCTCGACATCGACTGCGAAAATCGCCGCGTGCGCGTCCAGGCGGGCGTGGTGAAAGATCAGCTCAATGCCGCGCTGCGTCCGCACGGACTGTTCTTCGCGCCCGAGCTTTCCACCTCGAACCGGGCCACCATCGGCGGCATGATCAGCACCGACGCCAGTGGCCAGGGCAGCTGTACCTATGGCAAGACCCGCGACCACGTACTCGCCCTGGACACGGTCCTGCTGGGCGGAGAGCTGCATCACAGTGAATCGCTGGAGCAGGCAGCGTTCGATGCGCTGGCGGCACGTCAGGATCGTGTGGGCACCATCTACCGCACGGTCGGACAGATCGCCCGCACACGAGCCAGCGAAATCGAGGAAAAGTTTCCCAAGCTCAATCGCTGCCTGACCGGATACGACCTGGCCCACATCATAGAGAATGGCCGCTACAACCTGAACAGCGTCCTCTGTGGTTCCGAAGGGTCCCTGGGCTTTCTGGCCGAGGCAACGCTCAACGTTCTGCCCATCCCCAAGCACAGCATACTCATCAACATCCGCTACACCAGCTTCATGGATGCCCTGCGCGATGCACAGGCCCTCATGGCGCTCAATCCCCTGTCCATCGAGACGGTCGATTCGCGTGTCTTGATGCTGGCCATGCAGGACATCGTGTGGCACGGCGTGGCTGAATACTTTCCGGGCGATGAGGCCACGCCTACACTAGGCATCAACCTGGTCGAATTCAGCGGCGACGATGCAGCAGACGTCCAGGCGCGCGTCGATGCCTTCGTGAACCACCTTCAATCCGATGCCTCGGTTCGCCGTATCGGCCATACCCTGGCACGCGGCTCGGCATCGATCAACAAGATCTATGCGATGCGCAAGCGCGCCGTGGGATTGCTGGGCAACGTGCAGGGCGAAGCCAGACCCCAGCCGTTTGTCGAAGACACGGCAGTCCCCCCAGAAAACCTTGCGGACTTCATTGCCGAATTCCGCGCCCTGCTCGACGGCCACGGCCTGCAGTACGGCATGTTCGGCCATGTGGACGCGGGTGTCCTGCATGTGCGCCCGGCGCTGGACATGAAGGATCCCGCCCAGGCCGCCCTGATCCGTCCGATCTCCGACGGCGTCGCTGCGCTCACCCAGCGCTATGGCGGCCTGCTGTGGGGCGAACACGGCAAGGGCGTACGCTCGGAGTATTCGCCCGCGTTCTTCGGCAGCCTCTACGATGCCCTGCAGGACGTGAAGGCCGCGTTCGATCCGCACAACCAGCTCAACCCGGGCAAGATCGCCACCCCCCGGGACAGCGCCGTGCCGCTGCTGCGCATCGATGCCGTCACATTGCGTGGCGAACTGGACCGCACCATCGACGAACGCGTCTGGCAGAGCTACGAATCGGCGGTGCACTGCAATGGCAACGGCGCTTGCTACAACTATGACCCCGACGACGCCATGTGCCCGTCCTGGAAAGCCACGCGCGAACGCATCCACTCGCCCAAGGGC
>JAEYZR010000346.1 GCA_023427945.1 Pseudomonadota bacterium
TTCGTCATCGTATCGGTGGTGTTTGCACTCCTCTCGCATGGACGCATGGGCTATCTCATGCGAGCCGTCCGGGAAAATGAAGACGCTGCAGAAGTGGCGGGGGTCAACACGCTGCGGGTGAAACTCATGGGTAGCCTGATCTCTGCCGCACTCACTGCGGCCACTGGCACCCTGTTCGCCCAGTTCACGTTTTTCTTCGATCCTGAAAGTGTCTTCAGCGCCTCCGGCATATCCATTCGTGCGGCACTGATCGCGATCGTCGGCGGCGTGGGCACTTTGGCCGGCCCCATCATCGGCGCGCTCATCGTGGTGCCCCTCGAAGAGCTTCTGAGCACCTACCTTTCCAGCAAGGCGGCTGGCATTGCGCCGTTCACTTTCGGTCTGATTCTGATTGCCATCGTGCTC
Organism: Pseudomonadota bacterium; assembly: GCA_023427945.1. Lineage (GTDB taxonomy): Bacteria > Pseudomonadota > Gammaproteobacteria > Burkholderiales > Burkholderiaceae_B > Schauerella. The sequence continues at coordinate 406 of JAEYZR010000346.1, forward strand.
CTGCGCCCCCGTGGCCTGGTGACACTGTTTCGCAACCGTCGGTCATCAGGAGCATGAGCATGACTGCATTACTTCAAGCCGATAACGTCACCATCAAGTTTGGCGGCCTGGTCGCGGTCAACAACGTGTCCTTCAAGATTCGCCCCAAGGAAATCATCGGCCTCATCGGCCCGAATGGCGCGGGTAAAACCACACTGTTCAGCATGCTGGTGGGCATGTACAAGCCGACCCATGGGCAGATTCATTTCGACGGGCGGCGAATCGATAGCAAGCGGCCCCACCTCATTGCGCGGCAAGGCATGACCAAGACATTCCAGAATACGGCGCTTTTCCCTGAAATGAGCCTCTTGGAGAACGTCACCACCGCCGCACTGATGCGCCACAAGCTGGGACCCGCGCGCGAGCTGGCGCGACGTTGTCTTGAAAAGGTAGGCCTGTTGGGCGTCGCAGACGAGGACGTGGACGATCTCACTTTTCCGCAGCGTGCGCTGGGCGAAGTGGCTCGTGCACTGGCGACTGAGCCGCGGATTCTTCTGCTGGACGAAGTGATGGCCGCATTGACGCCCGTGGAAATGGACAGCGTGATTGCCACGCTGAAGGAACTGCGCGACAAAGAAGACCTGACGCTCATCGTGGTGGAGCATCACATGCGCGCAATCATGCGTCTGTCCGAAAGGCTGCTGGTGCTGAACTTCGGCAGTCTCATTGCCGACGGAACACCCGAACACGTTGCGGCCAACCCCGATGTCATCGCTGCATACCTGGGAGGTAGCCATGCTCAGCATACGTAATCTGACCGGCGGGTATGGCGCACGGCCGATTGTGGAAGATATTTCGATTGACGTCGCAGCGGGCGAGACCGTCGCCATTCTCGGCGCGAATACAGCAGGCAAGACGACGTTGATTCGCGCCATATGCGGCTTGCTTCCCAAAGTGACGGGCACGATATCTTTCCGGGGTGACGATCTGCGGCGCCTGCCGTCGCACCAGCGTGTGCAGGCGGGCGTGGCATGCGTGCCGGAAGGGCGGCACGTCTTTCCGGAAATGAGCGTCTACGACAATCTTCTGCTGGGTGCCTATAGCCGCCGCAAACAACCGCTTGAAGAGGACATCGAATCCTGCTTCACCCTGTTTCCTCGCTTGAAAGAAAGGCGACACCAGGCGGCAGGCACGCTGTCCGGCGGAGAGCAGCAAATGGTCGCATTGAGCCGCGCACTGATGGCTCGTCCCAAACTCTTGTTGCTCGACGAGCCCAGTCATGGTCTGGCGCCGATGATGGTGGACGAGGTTCATGGCGCCATCACCAAGGTGAACGCCCAGGGAATTGCCGTTTTGCTGATCGAGCAGAACGTGGCGAGCGCACTGAAGATCGTCTGCCGGGCGTACGTACTGGAGAGCGGTCGTATTGCCATGGCCGGAACTGCTGCCGAATTGGAAGCCAATGACGACATCCGTCGCACCTATTTAGGTATTTGAGGAGAAACTAAATGAGTAAGTTTTTAGCTGGTGTCGTTCAGGCATCCCCTATTGCCGGCGATACCGAAGCAACTGTCGCCAAAACCATCGACCTGATTGCACAGTGCGGCGAGCGCGGCATAAAGGTGGCGGTGTTTCCCGAAGCGTTCATAGGGGGCTATCCGAAAGGTGCCAGCTTCGAAATCGCGATTGGCGTGCGCACGCCCGCCGGGCGCGACGAGTTTCGCGCCTACTATGACCAGGCGATTGCCGTACCGGGTCCACAGACACGGGCCATTGGGCAGGCCGTGCGTGAGGCAGGCCTGTTCCTGACGATTGGCGTGATCGAGCGCGATGGCGGCACGCTGTATTGCACCGCCTTGTTTTTTGGTCCGGACGGTCAACTGCAGGGACGGCACCGCAAGCTCATGCCGACTGCGGCCGAAAGGCTGTGCTGGGGCTTTGGCGATGGGTCGACGCTAGACACCGTGCCCACCCCATGGGGCAACATGGGCGCAGTGATCTGCTGGGAGAACTACATGCCGTTGCTGCGCATGGCCATGTATAGCAAGGATGTCGCCATCTACTGCGCGCCTACCGCCGATGATCGCGACAGCTGGGCCTCTTCCATGCAGCACATCGCGCTGGAAGGCCGCTGCGCAGTGCTCTCGGCGTGCCAGTATCTGACGCGGGACGCGTTTCCCGACACCATGCGCAACTTGATCACGGATGAGCCCGACCACGTCCTGATGCGCGGGGGCAGTGTCATCATCGACGCGTTGGGACGCATTGTTGCCGGGCCAGACTTCACCGGCGAGACGATTCTCACCGCTGAACTCGATACGGATGATCGAACCCGCGGCCGTTTTGATTTTGACCCGGTGGCCCACTACGCCCGGCCAGACGTCTTTCGTCTGATCGTGGAGGAGCGCCCCATGATGGCGGTCGAGACTGCTGAAGCGGCCGCTCGCCACTGACCCTCAGGAGACGTTGTATGGTATTTGACCCGAGTTACGAAAGATCGGTGCCCGCCCGGCGCCCGCCGGGCCACCAACCCGCAGCGCCGCGCTATTCGCTGCGCTGGACTCGACCGGTAGCCACCTTGACCTCGGTTTATTTTGGCGTCCAGGCGCGCGGACTGAGTTGGGAGGCAGAACGCGCGTTTTACCAACGGCTGCGCGAATGGTTCGATCGACTGGACGGCCCGGAGGCGCACGAGATCATGCGCTGTGAAGATGAGGAAGGCTACACCAACGGCATTCTCGTGGCCTATTGGACATGCCCGACCAACTATGCGAGCTGGCATGAACATGCCGGTTTCGAAGCATGGTTCAACGACCCCGCCAGGCTATCTGAAGCCAACGGCTATTGGCGTGAAACGATCAGCGTGCCTTACGATCGGCATGAAACCATTTATTCCGGCCCGCGCTATCCGATCGGGATTGCACGCACGCAGGACACGGTTATCGTGTCCATCACCACCAACGGCTATTTCGGTGCAGCGCGCGACCGGCTGCCGCTGTCAGCGATCGATACGCTTGAAAGCCCCCTGGGCGATTTCATGCCGACGGCGGCGACACTGCCCAGCCAGGGCGCACACGTGATGGTGATGCTGCCCCATAACGTCGCCATGTTGAGGTCGGGACAATACTGGGAGGGTGCCGGGCAGGAGCAGCACGACGACTACATGCAGGCGCTGCAACCCAAGCTGATGCGAGGGATGAACTATCTGCGCGACAACAAGCCAGATACTGGCTGCATGTCGCTGCGCACCATGATCAATCTGAATGAAGACGGCAGCGTGCGCGCCGAAACCTCGGTGGCAGCGTACTTCCTGTCCATGGCTCCGCTAGAGAAATGGGCGGCGTCGCACCAGACGCATCTGGACATCTACCAGCACGCCATTGCGATGAACCGTCTTCACAAAGAGAAGCGCGAAGTCATCACGTGGCATGAACTGTTTGTCCTGCAGCATGGGCATGCATTTGAGTACGTCAACTGTCATCCACAGACCGGCATGTTGCCGTACGGCACGGCGTGGATAAAGGCGTAAGTCGGAAATACAATCCCAGCGTTGTTTTTCAATTTTACAAACTATATTGCGTATTTAAATTTTACGCAGTATGCTTTGTAAACCAAAAAAACAATGTGAGGGTTGTATGGCCGCGTTTGTCGTCCGCACGGCGGAGCAACTGCCAGCACTGCTCCAGGGTTTTCGTAAGCAGTCCGGCTTGACCCAAACTGATACGGCCATGCGCCTGGGCGTCAGCCAGCAGGCCTTGTCCAATCTCGAGCGCCACGCCGACAAGGTCAGCGCCGACCGCCTGCTGGAGCTTCTGAGCATCCTGGGCGTCGAGCTCGTGCTGCGCAAGACCAGCGAATCGCCGTCGCCCCAGGGGGGGGCGGGTGCCGCCTGGGGGACCAGTGGGTG
>JAEYZR010000191.1 GCA_023427945.1 Pseudomonadota bacterium
CTCTGTCAGATGTCAGAGCGCTCGGGGCCGATGGGACGTGCCTGTCAGCGCAGATTGCGAGGACGCCAGCCCTTCCCGTGGCAAGGCGTCAGGCAACCAAGCGCCTATTAGTTGGCGACCGTCTTTGTGCCATCCTTGTGCCAGGTGAAGACCTGGAATTCAAAGGCGTTCAGGTCGCCCTGTTTGTTCCAGGAGACCTTGCCGATGGGCGTGTCGAAGGTATTGGCATGCAGGTACTTGATCACCTCTTCGGGGTTGGTGCTCTTGGCGCCTTTGATGCCATCGGCAATGACCTGGGTGGCGGTGTAGGCGGTGAGCTGGAAAGCGCCCGAAGGATTGCGCTTCTTGTCGGTGAACGCCTTCACGATGGCCGCGTTTTCGGGGTTTTGCGAGAAATCCGCCGGCAGCGTCAGCAGCAGGCCTTCGGATGCCGCGCCGGCAATGGCGTTGATGTCAGGGTTGCCCACGCCTTCAGGCCCCATGAACTTGGCCTTCACGCCTTGTTCGGCGCCCTGGCGCAGCAGCATGCCCATCTCGGGATGGTAGCCGCCGAAGTAGATGAAGTCAGCGCCGCTGGCCTTGATCTTGGTGATCACGGCTGAATAGTCGGCGTCGCCGGCATTGATCCCCTCGAACAGGGCGACGTCCACGCCGGCTTTCTTGAGCTCGTCGCGCACCGACGAAGCGATGCCCTGGCCGTACGACTGCTTGTCGTGCAGCACCGCCACTTTCGTCGGCTTGGCTTTTTCGATGATGTACTTGGCGGCAGCCGGGCCCTGTTGATCATCTCGCCCGATGGTGCGCAGGATGAACTCGTAGTTCTTGCCGTCGGTCAGGGCAGGCGCGGTGGCCGAAGGCGTGACCATGATGATGCCTTCGTTGTCGTAGATGTCGGCAGCGGCAATGGTGGCACCCGAGCAGACATGGCCCACGACAAAACCGACCTTGTCATTCACCACGCGGTTGGCCACGACCGGGCCTTGTTTGGGTTCGCAGGCGTCGTCGTAGGAGACGGCTTCGAACTGCTTGCCGTCTACACCGCCCGCGGCATTGATGCGTTCGATGGCGGTGTCCACGCCTTCGCGCACCATCTGACCGTATTGAGTCACCGGCCCGGTGGCGGGGCCGGCCACCCCGATCTTGATGGTCTGCGCGCCGGCTGCGCCGCTCGCGCCCAGGCCGAGGGCCAGGCTCAGGACGAGCATGCGAGGCAAGGCTGATGTGGGTTTGTTCATTAAAAGTCTCCTTTGCGATTTCATGTGCTTGTGGCTTTTGGCCATGTGCGGTCTGGCGACGCATTCGTCACACGTCGAGCCGTGAGCTTACACCGCCAGCTTGTGTCTGCCGACCCGCCATGCACGTCCAGGGGGCAGCACCGTCATGCGAACGGGCTTCGCCGTGTTCGCTCCAGATGTATCGCGCCTGCCATCAGGCAATCTTGCCGTTCGACCGTCCGCTCAGGCAAGGGCGGTCGTGGGCCTGGAAGAGTTACGATGCGTGTCTTGCCACTTTATTCCTGTCAGCCGAAATGGCGTCCACGCTCGAAATCCTGTTTCCCATCTTCGGATTGATTCTGGCCGGTTTCGTGTGTCGGCGTGTCAACGTGCTTGGGCCATCTGCTGCCTCTGAACTCAATCGTTTCGTCGTCTGGCTGGCCCTGCCGGCCTTGCTGTTCTACACGGTGGCCAAGACCTCCTGGGCCGAACTCTATCAACCCGGGTTTGCCGCCGCCTATGGTCTGGGGCTGGCTGCGGTTTTTGTGGGGGTGCTGGTCTGGCGCAGAGTGCAGGGCCTGAGTCTGGCCGATGCGAGTATCGACGGCATGGCGGCCGCCTATCCGAACGCGGGCTATATCGGGTTTCCAATGGGCGTGCTGGTGTTCGGCGCTCCAAGCCTGCTGCCTGCAACGATTGCCACCTTGTTGACGGCCTGCGTGCTGTTTGCCGTGGCCATCGTCTGTATCGAAATCGGTTTGCAGGCTGAACGGCGGCCTCATCTGCTGGCGATCAAGGTGATGAAGGCGCTCGTGCGCAATCCTCTGATCGTCGCACCGGTTGCCGGACTGGGGCTGATGGCCACCGGCACCGCGTTGCCCCAGGGCCTGGATTCTTTCATGCGGTTGCTTTCCGCTGCGGCCAGTCCGTGCGCACTGGTCAGCCTGGGGCTGTTCCTGGCCGAAAAGCGCCCGGCAGCCCGGCCGGGTCAGGCGGCGCTGTGGCTGACGCTTGCCAAGGTCGTGGTGCAGCCGGCCATCACCTGGTGGCTGGCTGCGCGCGTGTTGGGGTTAAGCCCCATGCTGGTGGGAATGGCCGTGTTGCTCGCTGCCTTGCCCACGGGCACTGGCCCCTATATGCTGGCTGAATACTATGCACGCGATGCCCAGCTCACGGCGCGCGTCATCCTGCTTTCCACTGTCGTGGCGTTGGTCACGCTCTCCGTTTTGTTGATGGTGCTGGTTTGAATCTGGATCGAGATCCCCTTGCGCAGCAGGGGCTGTATGACTGGCAGGCGAAGTTCGTCGCACTGGTGCAGGCGCAAGCCGACGACGACGGTGCCCACGATATCCAGCACCTGCATCGCGTGTGGGCCACCGCGCAGATCCTGCTGGCAGACTATCCGCAGGCAGACGCTGCTGTCGTGCAGGCGGCGGCCTACCTGCATGATCTGGTGAATCTGCCAAAGAATCATCCCGATCGTGCAAAGGCTTCCACGATGGCGGCGGCGCGGGCGTGCGAATGGCTGGCGGCACAAGGGTTCGCGCCCGAACGTCTGGCGGCGGTGTCGCATGCGATCGAAGCGCACAGCTTTTCCGCCGGCATCGCACCGCGAACCATCGAGGCCATGATCGTGCAGGATGCCGACCGCATGGATGCGCTGGGTGCGGTGGGGTTGGCCCGGTTGTTCTATATCGCTGGACGCATGGGTTCGGCGCTGGCGCACCCGACCGATCCCCTGG
>JAEYZR010000194.1 GCA_023427945.1 Pseudomonadota bacterium
GCCAAGGCCGCTGAAGAAGCGAAGGCTGCTGATGCCACCAAGCCCCCTGGTGCAACGGACGATGCCGAGCCGGGGGATGCGTCGACTCAACAGGCGGCCGAGGGCACGCCTGCTCGCACCAGCTCAGCGTTGTCCACCGATTTCACATCGCTGGATACCAGCCTCGTCTTCAAGGAGGGCATCGCGACGGTTTCCACGCTGAACATCGCCTCGCCGTTGCTGCGCATCACGCAGGGCAAGCCTGCGGCCATCAATCTGGTGGACAGCACACTGGACGTGGTCACCTTGATTCGCGTGGTCAACACGACGGCGGGGCAGGGCGGTGAAGATCTGGCTGACCTGAAGAACGTGACGATTCCCGTGCATTTTGCCGGCCCGCTGAGTCGGCCTCTGTTCAGTGTGCAGTGGAAGAACGTTGCCAGTGATGCGCTGAAGAAAAAACTGGAAAACGAAGTCCTGGATGCCATAGGTGGCAAGGCGGGCGGCGACAATGCGCAAAAGCGCGAAGCGGCTCGTGAAGTCCGTGATGCACTCAAAGGATTGCTGAGAAAATGAGCATGCCCAAGTACTACCCGCTAGTGGGTGCTCGCCCTACCGAGCAGCCCGACGCTGGCGCCTACGACAGGCGTTGGCTGCTGGCCGATGAGGATGGTGTCTGGCTCGATGTGCATCAGTGCCCGGAGCTGGCCACTATCGACGTGGAACTCAAGATGGGCTACCTCGTATTGCGTGCGCCCGGCATGCTGCGTATGGATATCCCGCTGGACGTCATCGAAGACGACGACAGTGTTCGTTTTACCGCCAGGATCGGTGACCAGATGGTGGATGTGGTGGACGAGGGAGAACTGGCGGCAGCCTGGATGTCCAATGTCGTCGGGCGGACATGCGGGCTGATGAAGATTCACCCGGACGCCGCGCCGGTCGCATGGCCGCAATAGGTACGAAGGTAGCACCCTGACGAATGTCGCACGCGTCGCTCGCGTGGCGTCACGTCGCAGGCCTATACCGGCAAACCGCTCAGGCGCGTTTTCTGGGTGTCAGGACCATGTTCGCAATCAGGCCTGCAATCAGGCCCCAGAACGCAGAACCAATGCCCCACAACGTGAAGCCCGATGCCGTGGCCAGCAGGGTGATCAAGGCCGCCTCACGTTTTTCGGCCGTCGCCATTGCCGTCGTCATCCCGCCCATGATGGGCCCGATCAGCGCCAGTCCGGCCAGGACCGCCACAAAAGTGACTGGCAGCGCTTCAAAGAACAGCGCCACCGCACCCGCGGCCAGGCTCAGCGGTATGTAGACCAGGCCGTAGGTGGCCGCGGCCCAATAGCGCTTGGAGGGATCCGGATGCGCTTCCTTGCCCGACACAATCGCCGCCACGATGGCCGCCAGGGTGATGCTGTGCGCGCCAAAAGGGGCGAACAGCACGCCGAACAGGCCACTTGCGGCAACCGTCTTGCTTGCCTGAGGTTGAAATCCCGCAGCCTGCAGGATGGCCAGGCCGGGTAGATTCTGCGAGGCCATCGCGATGATGAACAGCGGAATGGCCAGGCTTATGGTTGCCTGCCAGGTCAGGGTGGGGGTCGTCCAGACGAATTGCGTCATCGTCCATTCGATGCCACGAAAGCGGCTGGTATCGCCTGACATCACCACGGCAAGCCCCATCACCAGCACGATGAAGATCGAATAGCGTGGAAACCAGCGGCGGCCCAGCAGGTAGGCCACGATCATGGCGAGCGCCAGTACGATGTCCACATCCAGCGCCCGGAATATTCCGATGCCGAAGTGCAACAGCACGCCGGCCAGCATGGCCGCAGCGATTTCGGGTGGGATGCGACGCAGGATGGGGTCGACCCAGCCCATCAGCCCGCATGCCAGCGTCATGGCCGCGGCCAGCAGAAATGCGCCGACGGCCTGGTCGAAGGGTATGCCGGGAAGCGCCGTGATCAGCATGGCCGCGCCCGCCGTGGACCATGCGAACACCGCCGGCGTGCGCCATCGGATGCTGAGCCACGCACCCGGGATGCCGATAGCCAGGCACACCGCGCCCACCCATGAGCCGATGTGCGCTGCGTCCAGCCCGGCACTCTGTCCGGCCTGCACCATGAGCACCGCCGTGCTGGCAAAGCTGACGAGCACCGCCACCAGGCCAGCGAGCACGGCAGGCAGGGACAGCTCTTTCAGGGCAGGGGTGGTCAATTTTTGCTCGTGAGGCGCAGATACTTGGCCATGAGCATGTCCTGGCCTTCTTTCCACAGCGGATCGAGTTCGATGCACTCCACCGGGCAGACTACCTGGCACTGCGGCTCATCGAAATGGCCCACGCATTCGGTGCAGCGTTCGGGATCGATGACGTAGTAGTCCTCGCCCATGGAAATCGCTTCATTGGGGCACGGCGGCTCGCACACGTCGCAATTGATGCATTCGTCGGTAATCTTGAGCGCCATGCCTGCCTATCCCAAAGCGTATTTCAGCCCGGCCAGGATTGTTCGCGACGTTCCTTGGCCTTCTCGTGGAGCCAGCGCTCGACCGAGGGAAATACGAACTTGCTTACATCGCCGCCGAGTTGGGCGATTTCTCGCACAATGGTACCGGAAATGAATTGATATTGATCTGATGGCGTCATGAACAATGTTTCGACGTCGGGCAGAAGATGGCGGTTCATGCCGGCCATCTGGAACTCATACTCGAAGTCGGACACGGCGCGCAGGCCACGCACGATGACGCGCCCCTCCTGCTCGCGCACGAAATCCTTGAGCAGCCCATTGAAACTGGCTACCTCGACATTGGGATAATGGCCAAGCACTTCACGGGCGATGGTCACACGTTCGTCCACGGCGAAGAAGGGCTTCTTGTTACGGCTCAAGGCAATGCCGACCACGACTTTGTCGAAAAGCGTGGCGGCGCGCCGGACCAGGTCTTCATGGCCGCGCGTGAGCGGATCGAACGTGCCGGGATAAATTGCGGTAATCATTATTGCTCCGTACCTCGATGGGTTTAGCATCCTCCAAGGGTCGATTATTGCTTATTTGCGCAATGCAGCAAACTGAAGAAGGTGATAGTGCACACTTGCTGCCTTATCGGCCCTCAGAAGATCAAAACCGTCGGGTGGCAACAACGGCTTTTCGCTTTCGGCGTAGACCAGCGCCCCGGGCGACAGGATGGCCGGCAGCAACGGCCAGAGACGGGACAGCCAGTCCTGGCCAAAAGGCGGATCGAGCAGGACGAGGTCGAATCGCGAGGCATCCATGCGTGCCAGGGTGGCGATCGCGTCGCCGGCATGCACCCGCACGGCCTGTGCGTTGAGCTTGTCGCGCAAGGCACGCAGGGCGGCCAGGGCTTTCGGATGGTTTTCCACCATCTGGACATGGCCGCACCCGCGCGAGGCCGCTTCGAACCCCAGGGCACCAGAACCCGCAAACAGGTCAAGCACCTGCTTGTCCTCGAACTGGCCACTCCAGAAGTGGTTGAGCCAGTTGAACAGCGTTTCGCGCACCCTGTCCGGGGTGGGGCGAAGTCCGGGAGCGTCCACCACCGGGATCGGTGTGCGCCGATAACTTCCGCCAACGATGCGGGGTGCGTGTTTGGCCATGATCCTGCGTGCGATGAGAGGGGCGCAAAGCGTAGCACGGGCTATACTTTCCAACCATGTTCAGATTCTTCAAGAAAAAGGCGCCGGCAACGCCCGCGCCCGAGCCCACAAAGCCCGACCTGGCTCCCGCCGACGCGCCACCCGCGCCGCCCGCAGCCCCGCTCGCGCCCTCGACAGGCGCGCGTACCGACTCGCCCGCACCGGCACCGTCCACCGCGCCCACGCCGTCCGCTACGCC
>JAEYZR010000352.1 GCA_023427945.1 Pseudomonadota bacterium
CCACCGCGCGCCAGTGGTCCTCGTCATAGCGAAAATCCGCGAATCCGCACGCCGCAGCCGTCGTGATCTGGGCCAGGTCAGGCTGCACATCGAAGCTGGCGGCCGCCTTGTCCAGGTCGGCAAAGCAGCGCAGTGCACGCTCCTTCATCTTGTCGATGAAGTCAGTCGATTTCTCGGACGGTTGACGCAGCAGTTCGGCACGCCGGCTGATCTGCGCCTCCAGAAGCCCACTGGCGACAGCCACGTGCTGGAGCAGGCGCCACCGCTGCTCGCCCTCTCTGGGCAACAGGCGATACTCACCAAACTGTGCATTCAGGTATTCGCAGATCACGGCAGAATCCACCAAACGCAGACCCTCCTCGGTGACCAGTGCAGGGATACGGCCCACGGGCGTCGCCTCGGCGAACTCGGTCATGAAAGGCACGGTGCGAGTGGCCCATTCGTGCGGCCAACGGGTCTGGACCAGGCTGACCTTGTCCTCCAGACCCAGTTCGATAGCGGTGATGACGACTCTGCGCACCCAAGGCGAGGCGGGCGTGGCGAATAGCTGCATGACATCTGCTCTTTGTTGGATTGGCCCTCATCATGCAATCCTTCGCAGAAGACGGCCATCAGTATTTCTTGAACGCGCAGTCAAACGCGGGCTAACGCGATGCCGAAAAACCAGGCCCTGTCGAGCAGGCGTTAAGCATGGCTTAACGCACACTGAACATAAACCTGATTGCCGCCGGGTGGGCTTGTTCCCGAGAATGGCAACATCCTTACAAGCGAGTGCGCCCCATGAAAATCATCGATGCCCATTTCCACATGTGGGACCTGCGTGAGAATTACTATCCGTGGCTGGCAGACGGTGACCGCACTTCCGTTGTGCCAGACTATTCCTCTTTACGCCGCGACTATCTCCTGGCGGATTTCCTGTCGGATGCTGCAGAGTTTGAACTATTGGCAGCCGTTCACATTCAAGCGGAACATGATCCTTCGGACCATGTGCGAGAAACCCGTTGGCTGCAAGCCATCGCGGACAATACGGCGGAATCAGGCGGCGTCCCCCACGCCATCGTGGCCAATGTCGACCTGGCTGCCCCAGACGCACGGGCGGTGCTTGAAGGCCATGCGGCTTTTCGCAACACGCGGGGCATCCGGCAAGCGCTGCACCGGCGCCTGGATGAAACGCCTGCCTACGATCCCCTGCAGGATCCGGCGTGGCAACGCGGTTTTTCCCTCGTTCGGGAATTCGATCTTTCCTTCGATCTCCAGTTCTTTCCCGAACAAGGCACCCACGTTGTGAAGCTGGTGCAGGATCATCCTGACACGCAGTTCATTCTGACCCATGTGGGAATGCCCTATTCCGAGCCTGCCTCGCGCTTCGAGCTCTGGCGCGCCAACATGCGGGCATTGGCGGCACTGCCCAACGTAGCCGTGAAGATATCCGGATTCGGGATGTTCGACCGGGCATGGACGCTGCAATCCATCCGCCCGATACTGGACTACGTGGTGGAACTTTTCGGCACCGAGCGGTGTGCGCTTGCCAGCAACTATCCGGTCGAGCGCATCGTGACGCCTTACAGTAATATTTGGAAGGCCTACGCTCGTTATTTCGAGCGCTACAGCACCCACGAGCAGGAGGCGCTGTTTTGTGGCAATGCACAACGCCTCTACCGGCTGGATCTGAACCCGTGCACTTACACCGAACGTTCAACGCATCAGAGAACATAGTCATGCTGCCATGAGTCCGCGTCTAGACCTTTTCGACCTGCGGCTCTTCACCCACATTGCCGACGCAAGCAGCCTGACCCAGGGCGCCAGCCGCAGTGCCATTTCTGCGGCGGCGGCCTCCTCCCGAATCAAGAACATGGAAGCGGCGGTAGGCGCACGCCTGCTCGATCGCACCTCTCAGGGCGTGACACCAACTGCGGCAGGACGCGCATTGTTGTCGCATGCCAGGCAGATCCTGCAGCAGTTCGAGCATATGAGCATCGACATGCGGGACTTTGGTCTTGGCATGCGTGGGCAAGTGAAGGTCTTCGCCCATACCACGTCGATGACGGAGTTCATGCCCCAGGCGCTCAGCGGATTTCTCGTTGCTCACCAGGATGTGGAAATCGAGTTGCGCGAAGCCCTGAGCGATGACATCGTCCGTGCCGTGGCAGCCGGAGAAGCCGACATAGGCGTGGTCTCCAGTCCCGTCAGCACCGGTGACCTTCTGGCGCGACCGTTCGGCAGCAACAAGCTGGTTATCGTGGTGCAAGCCGCAAGCGAGCTGGCCGATCTGAAGTCGATGTCTTTCGCACAGACCTTGAAGATTCCGTGCATCGCCCTGCCCGCCGAGACGGCCCTGCATCGTTTCATGGCGCGTGTGGCCACACAGTCTGGCGGCAGACTTCAGCCACGCGTGCAGGTCAGCAACTTCGAAGCCATGTGCCGTATGGTGGAGGCCGGTGTAGGCATTGGGATAGCACCGATTTCCTTTGTCAGAAGATGCGTGAAGACCATGGACATTCGCCATATCGCCCTGGAAGATGAATGGGCAATCCGCGAAGTGAGCCTGGTGACGCAACCGCTGGATAGCCTGCCGGCATTGGTACGCAACCTTTCTGAACACCTGGTCGACTACGCGCAGGCACACCTCACGCTGCGTTAGTCAGGACAGAGGCGCCGTCGCCAGCCAGGCGCCTGATAGGCACATTGTTGCGCTGATCGAGTGCCTGCCCAAACAGCCTCAATCGCCAATCTCCCCATTGCGGATCGCCACCCGCACAGCCTGCGCCGTCGTGGCAACACCCAGACGATGGCGGATGCGCCGAAGATGATTCTCAACGGTACGCTCGGAAAGACCGAGCGTGACTGCGATGTCGCCATGTCGGCGACCGGCGGCGACCCAGGCCAACACCTCCTGCTCGCGCACCGAAAGCACACGGGTGCCTTGCAGGACAGGCGGCGCTTCCAGGAGCTTTCGTGCGGCAAAGAACGCCGCCCCGGCCACCCAGGTCAACGCCAGCCTTGTCTGCGGCGATGCGTCGATACGCTTCCCACCAAAACTCATCGCGCCTTCCAGCCCGAGCGGGCCGAACACAGGGACTTGCAGCCCATGAATCCCCGGACCACTCGGCGACCTCACGACTCTGTACAACGGGCCCGTCTCCCCAGCCATCTTGGTCCAGAAAAACGGCTCCCGGGCATCAAAGATATGCCGAGTGACCGGACAACGTGTGACGTAAGTCGCAGCATCCACAACGTTCTCCCCATCACCGAACCAGTCGCCTTCAATCCAGTAGACAGGCGCTGCCAGTTCGTCCTGTTCCGCCGTGGCAGAGAACAGAGCAAACCGGTCATACCCAAAAGGCGCGGCAAACGCCCGCACTTCATCGGTAATCTCGGCCAGGGCCTGTGCCTGCTCGATCACAAGGGCACTGCGAAACATGTGCTCGGCCGCACCGTGTCCCATCAAGCCTCACCAAGTTCCTTGAGCAGCGCCTGGGCAGCAAGCTTGCCAAGCGCGTTGCCCGCCAGCGGACTGTCGCCAGTCAACAGCTTGCGGTCCTGATGCACGGCACCGGAAATATCGTCATTCAGGATTTCCATGCCCAGGGCCTGGAGTTTCTCACCGAACTTCCAGGTCAGATGGCCGGGCATGTAGCCAATATCCGGCGTCTTGGCGTCCAGCGCATCAGGGAAGGCACAAATCCTGTAGCCCTTGAAAATACCGCTGTCGCCCGCGGCCAGGAAGGCGGCAGGGCCGTGGCACAACGAGATGATGAACCGGTCATTCCTTGAAGCCCAGACAAGCACGTCTGCCACATCCTTGCTCTCGGGCAAACCCATCAAGGCGCCATGTCCACCGGGTATGAAGACGGCAGCATATTCATCCAGGCCAGCGGCAATCACGTCCGAGAGTTTCGCAGGCTGTTGGAAACTGCTGCGATATTTGGAAAAAAGTCCTTTGATCTCTTTGTCCTCAGAAGGCATTGCCCAGTAATCGAACTTGACCGAATTCCCGGACACCGTGGCCACATCAAAAGAGAAGCCCGCCCGGTCCAGGTGATACATCGGCAACAAGGTCTCCACGGGATGATTTCCGGTAGAAAACAGAGTGCCATTGTCGGTAAGCAGATAGCGTTCATCCGCACCGATCACCAACACCTTCTTTTTGCCCTTGTAGGGCTTTGGATAATCGGCACCGCTCAGATCCGACTTTGCAGAAGTGAACTGGCTCAACGAATAAGGCGAGGGGAAAAATGCATTGTCCTCGGCGGGATCTGGTTTTGGTTTTTTATCTGCAGTGGTCTGGTCGGACATGGCAACCTCTTTGCGTTAGTTATGAATGAACAAGACTAAACCAGTGGAACACGCCCTCCGATGAGGGAATTCCCCCAAGGGAGTCAGACGTAAACCCTCAGTCAGTGCGGGTACGCCTGCTGGAGTCAGGGCTGGTTACCCTTGCCTCCCTCGTCGTCAACACTTGGAAAACCTCTGCTGCGTTGCGCACGTTCAGATTCCGCACTGCCTACATCCGCCAAATAGCGCCACGTAGCGGCATACGATTTTGCGGCATGTTCCGCCAGGTAACCCAATAGTTGTTGGATCAGATCGGCAAGCAGAGGCCTTTCTCGAACGACTACGCCTATTTCACGATGGACGGCATATTGCTCCAGCGAAATCGCTCGCACTGACGAAGGCAAGGGTAGGTCCGGCTCGATGGCAGGCGTGATCGTCACTCCCATGCCTTGAGCCACTGCCTCCACGAGCCCCGAAATATCATCGGTTTCCAGCACTGCGACCGGCCGCAGACCATGAGCACGCAGAAACTGATCCACGATTCTGCCGCCATAGGAATACCGGTCGTAACGAATGAAGGGCTGTGTACGAATGGCCTCTATCCCGTCGTTTCCCGGGTATGAGGCGGGAACCAGGACGAAGTAAGGCTCAAGCCCCAGTGAATGCCACTGAAGCTCAGGCTGAAGTTGGTATGGAGGACGGATGATCACAGCCAGGTCGATCTCTCCTGCATCCACCTGTCCAGCCAGCACATGCGAAGCCCCGGGAATAATTCGCAGATGGATGTCGGGCTGGACACGCTGAAACGCTGCAAGGGCACGCACCAGCCAGACCGACTGTGTGGATATTGCTGCAATGTGAACGACGTTGCGGGGGCTGTTTCGCGGTGTTCCATAACGCAGCTGTTCCATGTCAGCAATCAGATCCTCAGCGCGCGTGGCCGTTTGCTGGCCGAATGCGTTGAGTTCAGCCTTGCGCCCCACGCGATCAAATACTGGGGCGCCCAGATAGTCCTCTAGCCGGCGGACCTGAGCGCTGACGGCGCTCTGGGTAAGGCCAACGGCACAGCCTGCCCGATCAAAAGTGCCATAGCGCACGACGGCGAGAAAAGTCTTGAGTTCGGTGAGCATGGGTCGTTCTCCGGCTGGAACGAATCGATACGCCAGCCAATCCATCGATTCAAGTGATCAGAATCATCATTATTTATCATTTTTTTTTGCCTGGCCACATATCTAGACTTCACTTTCATCCCTGATCTGCTGCGCCGGCAGTGGAACCTCCTCGGGGTCGCGCTGCCGGTTCAGCAAAGTCGGTGCGGCACCATTTTCTCGACAGCGACGCATATGGACAACGAGCAACTCACAACCCTGAAGGACATCGAAAAGACTATCGGACGCTCCATCCGACGCGATATCAGCCGCATGGTGGCGTTTGCTGAAGGCAATCTCGCCGACGCTGCAAGATCGATCCTGTCCCACGCCAAACCCCACGTCGCCATCGTGACCGGCTTCTACATCGAATACGCCGACCCACCGTCACCCGAGACTGATGGGCTGGGCGGTGCAGCGCACATCGCCGCCGCATTGGCTTCTGCCGGTATTGAAGTCACGATCATCACTGATGCGCCGTGTGCAAAAGCCGTATGGGCAGTGGTCGACGCGATTCCGGAAAAGGTCAATCTGGAGGTCGTAGCGGTCAGCGAACAGGCGGTGCGTGGCCTGCGCGACCGCCTGGCCAGCGGCAACACCCCTTTGACTCACCTGATCGCCATTGAGCGTGTTTCCCCTGGTTCCGACGGCAAACCACACCGCGAGCATGGCTGGGATATGTCCCGCCAGACGGCCCCCTTGCATCTGCTGTTCGAAGAGCTAGGCTGGCAGCGGTCTTGGGAAACGATAGGCATCGGTGATGGCGGTAACGAAATCGGCATGGGCAATCTGCCCAAGGACATCGTCACTGCGGACATACCTAACGGCAGCCTGATTGCTGCCTCCACGCGCACCGACCACTTGATCGTCGCAGGCGTATCCACCTGGGGAGGGTACGGCCTGGTAGCAGGATTGGCGGCGCTCGACGCGGCGCGGCGGGAACAGCTGTGCCGGCATTTCACGCGGGAATTCGATCACAACATCCTTAGAGCCGCAACCGAAGTGGGCCAGGCCATCGATGACAGTCGTCTGGATAAAAAGGGCCAGGTTTCCATGTCCGTGGACCGCCTGGAATGGGAGGAGCACGCATTGATCATCGACGCGCTGCGAATGATCGTTACCTGAACGGCAAAAGGACACCATCATGACTAACGGTAGCTACGCACCCGAAGAGCTTTCCACCGGCGGACACTATTCTCCCGGCGTCGTTGCGGGAGGATTCGTATTTACGGCGGGACAGGTGCCTCGCGACGCCCACCGCAAAATCATCGGCGACACCATCGAAACACAGACCAAGGCTGCGCTTGAGAACCTGCGCATCGTATTGGAGGTCGGTGGGGCGAGACTCGAACACGTCGTGCAAGTGCGCGTGCATCTCTCGGATATTGCTCTTGCTCCCGGCTTCAACAGAATCTATGAAGCAGTGTTCGGGAGTCATAAGCCGGCACGCACGACCGTGGGCAGTCAGTTAAATGGCGTGATGGTAGAGATCGACGCCATCGCATATATCGGATCGGACCGATGATTTGCACATCCTTCCAACATTCGAACAAATAAAAAACGAGCCGATCAGGCTTAATGCGGAGATTGAAATGACGGGATCCAGTAGTTCGGCATTCATCAGAGAATTGCCCTTGCCTGACATGGAAGTAGAGACACCATGTTTCGTTATTGTGGAAGAATCAATCCGGAAAAACTTGAGGGAAACGCTACGTATCGCAGGCCACCCGCATAGACTTGTCCCACACGTCAAAACGCATCGCTCACCTTGGCTCACTCGATATCAAGTCGAACAAGGCGTGCAGGCATTCAAGACCGCGACGCCGCGAGAGGTTGCAATGGTGCTGGAGGCGGGAGCGACAGAGGCCGTCTGGGCTTATCCCACCATGAACGCCAGCGCAATCGCCCGCGTGGTGGAAACGGCCAGGGCTCACCCTCAATGCAAAGTGGTCGGGCTGGTGGATAGCGCGGCAGGTCTCACGCTGTGGCAGAACGTACTGTCCGACCGCAAGACTCCCAATGTTTTGTTAAGAGTCGACCTGGACCCGGGCATGGGACGTACCGGCATCGCGTTGGACGCGGGGGCCATCGAGCTCGCCCTGGCGGTTCGGCAGACGGGTCTCTTTGACGGCTGGCACCTCTACGATGGCCACATCCAAAATGTCGACATGGAAATACGTACCCAGCGGTTCGAACAGGTGCGACAGCAACTCGATACGCTATTTTTCGAAGCCGCACGGCAGCATCTGAGTTGCGACCTGATTGCTGGGGGCAGCTATTCGTTCCCGCTTTGGGCCACGAGAAGCGATGCGCGCGTTTCGCCCGGGAGCTGGATGTACTCCAGCTCGCAGCACCAAGTCGAACTGCATGATCTGAACTGGAATGTGGGCGCCTATGTTCTTTCCACCGTTCTCTCCGAGCGTAACGGGACGGTCACACTGGACGCAGGTTCGAAAGCGATTTCACCCGATCAGCCGATGGAAAAGCGCTTTCACGGTGTGGAAAGAATTGTTGGGATGAAAGAAGAACACACCATTGCGATTGCCCCGCAGCTCAGGCCTGGCGACCGGGTGGCGCTAGTGCCACGCCACGCGTGCACTACCGCCTATTTATACAACAAGGCCATGGTGCTCACCGTGGAAGGACAGTGGGAGTACAGGGCTCAACTGGGGTGTGAGCGATAACGAAGACGAGTCCGATGGACTCGGCAGACCCACACATCACCGAGCCAGATAAGCGATCCGAGCGGAAAAGTTTTATCAACCACGACAGCGATGTCGATACAGCAGGGGAAAAAATGAAAATCAAAACTATAGCCGTAACACTGATACTGGGCTGCGCAACCGGCTTTGCGGCAAGCGCTGATGACACCTTGGCCAAGACGCACTTCAACATCGTCGGCCATGCCAGTCCACAACCCCAGTCTGCCATTGAGCGCACTTTCTGGCACGAAACGATCCCTCAGGCATCCAAAGGCGCCGTCACGGCAAAGGTCACACCGATCGACCAGGCCGGTATGGACGACAAGGCAATGCTGCGCATGCTGCGCATGGGCATCATGGATGGTGCGGGATTTGATGTCTCCAAGATGTCCAGTGACGATCCCCGATTCGAGGGCTGCGATCTGGCCGGCGTGGCGCAGTCGCCCGATCAGGCTCGGCAGGTATGCGAAGCCTACCGCGAGGTCCTGGAGCGCCAGATGCGCGAGAAATGGAACACCAAGCTGCTCGCCATAGGTGCCAATCCGGCGCAGGTTCTGTGGTGCCGCGACGTGGTGACCAGCCTGGCCGATCTGAAGGGCAAAAAGGTACGCGTATTCAGTCACGCCATGCGCGATGTGTTGGCAGGCATCGGCGCAACGGGCGTGAACATGGCTTTTCCCGAGGTCGTGCCCGCACTGAGTAGTGGAGTGATCGATTGCGCTGTGACCGGCTCTCTCACGGGCAACGTCGCCGGCTGGCCCGAGGTGGCCAAATCGGTCTTCGTTCTTCCGATGGGCTGGTCAATCAGTATCGAAGCTTTGAGTCTGCCCGTATGGAACAAGCTGCCCGCGTCGGTCCAGGCATTCATGACGCAACAGGCCAAAGCCTACGAAGACACCAACTGGGCGGCGGTGCGACTTGGAACGCAGGAAGCCGAGAACTGCAACACCGGCAAGCAACCCTGCACACTGGGAAAACTCGCGAACGTGCAGGTCAACCATCTGAATGAAGCCGATGCCGCCCTATATCGCAAGGTGGTCGACGAGCGAGTTGTGTCGGGCTGGAAGAAACGCTGTGGTTCAGCTTGCTCGCAAGAGTGGGACAGCACGGTCGGCAAAGCTCTGGCCGGGGATAAGGGAGCCGGATCATGATTTGGATTCGCTCCCTGAACACGTACGGAACGCACGTCGGTGGCGCGCTCCTGCTGCTATCCGCGCTTCTGATAGGCGCGGATGTGCTCCTGCGACGGACCTTCGCCATCACACTGGGCGGAGCCGACGAACTGGCTGGCTATTGCCTGGCGCTGGGCTCGGCGATGGGGTTCGGCGCGGCCTTGCTCGATCGCGCGCACGTACGAATCGATTCTCTGTACATGCTTTTTCCCGCTTTCATTCAACGCGTTTTCGACCTCATCGGCTTGATTCTCTTTACAACCTTTTTTGTGGTGATCACGCTGACCGGAGCCGAGTTGGCCTATCAATCCATGGAGCTGGGGTCTCGCAGTAATTCGGCTCTGCAACTTTACCTGTTTGTCCCTCAAGCGCTCTGGGTAGTGGGTCTGACGGTATGCGTACTCACTGGTTTCGTCTTGCTCGTCACGGCGCTGAACCACATGCGACACGGCGCGCTGTCCAAAGCCGGGGCGCTTATTGGCACCAAGTCCGCTGGCGAAGAGGTTGCCGAGGAAATCCAGGACTTGCAGCGTACGACATCGACGCGGGAGGTTCACGCATCATGATCTGGACTGCATTGGCAATACTGCTCGGCCTTCTGATGATGGCAGTGCCTGTTGCGGCTGGCCTGGGGTTTCTATCCCTGGGCCTGGCGCATCTCTACTCATCCTTTCCTCTTTGGAAAGCCTTGGGCGAGGTCGCCTGGACAACGTCCAACAACTTCCTGCTGGTTGCGATTCCTTACTTCATCCTGCTTGGTGAGATTCTCCTCAAGTCCGGAATGGCGGAACGCATGTATACGGCGCTGATGCGATGGATACCCGGCTTGCCCGGGGGGTTGATGCATACGAACATTCTAGGCTGCGCCTTGTTCTCGGCCACCAGCGGGTCAAGCGTGGCCACCGCGGCCACAATCGGCACGGTAGCAATCGGCCAGATTCAGAAAGGCGGCTATTCCGAGCGCCTGTTTCTCGGCAGCCTCGCCGCGGGAGGAACACTGGGCATCCTGCTACCCCCCTCGATCAACCTGATCATTTACGGCGTTCTGACCAATACATCGATTCCGCAGCTGTACCTGGCGGGCATTGGGCCAGGGCTGGTCCTGGTCGGACTCTTCAGCGCCGTCATCATTGTCCTGTGCCTGCTCAATCCCAAACTTTCTGGCAAAAAGACAGAACGGTCGACATGGAAGGAGCGCTGGGAGGTCCTCCCGGACCTGCTGCCGCCGATCGGAATCTTCATGGCGGTGGTTGGTTCCATCTACGCGGGCTGGGCGACAGCGACCGAGGCAGCTGCGCTGGGCGTCATTGCAGCACTGATCTGCGCGGCATGCTATGGACGTCTCACATGGGAAGTGCTTTGGAGAGCTTGCGAAAGCACTGTGAAAACCAGTGCCATGATCATTGCCATCATGATCGCAGCGCACTTCCTGAACGTGGTGTTGTCCTCGATTGGTCTGATGGATCAGTTGATCGTGACCCTTCAACGCCTGGATATCTCGCCTATGGAGTTGTTATTGGTCGTGGTGGTCTTCTACCTCGTGGTCGGCATGTTTCTGGAGACCCTTTCCATGATGGTATTGACCGTGCCGATCATCGCGCCCCTGCTGTTTCACGCGGGGTTCGATCCCGTCTGGACTGGCATCCTCATCGTGGTCCTGATGGAAGTCGCCCTGATCACCCCTCCGGTGGGAATGAACATATTCGTGGTGCAAAGCCTGCGTAGCAAGGGTAATGTCATGGACATATTCATAGGCGCTTCACCCTTCGTGCTGTCGATGCTCACGCTTGTGGTACTGATCGTCTTGTGGCCAGGCATCGTGCTCTGGTTACCAGCAGTGGGCCGCTAGCACTCGCCGCATCAACCCCTGGCTGGCCTCGTCGAAGTTCGGAGACGAGGCCAATCGAGTGGCCTCGATTCCATCCAATCAATCCAGGAACGTCATGAGTTGATCGATCAGGTAGTCGGGAGCCTCTTCAGGCACATAGTGTCCGCAAGGGGCCACAACGCCGGTCACGTTGTCAGCCACCTGCGACATCATTTGTCCCATCATCGCCCCAAGGGCTGCTTCACCTCCCATCGCGAGTATGGGCAGGGTCAGGCGCGCACGCGCATGCTGCTGATTGTGCTCCATGTCCTCAAAAAGAGCGCGATAGTAGTTCGCGCCCGCCCGCCAACCACCCATCGCGCCGTAGCATCGAACGTATTCATCCAGCGCGTTCGGTTCGAGCCACTGAACGTTGGCGCTCTTGGAGTGATAAAGCCAGGACAGGAATTCGCGCTCGCGTCCCGTGATCAAGGTTTCAGCGAGATCGGGCATGGCGAAAAAAAAGAAATGCCAGTTCTTGCTGATCCGCTGACGCTCGAAAGCGTATGCCTCCTTGGGAACAATTCCGGGCACGGTCGCGTCGATCAAAACCAGCTTCTCGACCTGCTCCGGATAAAGGCTGGCGTAGGGATATCCGATCCACACTCCGATATCGTGGCCAATGAAATGGAACTTGTCCCAGCCCAGGAACCGCGTGAACTCGTGCAAACGTTTCGCCACGGAGTTCGTATCGTATCCACCATAGGGCTTATCGGAATCGCCAAGCCCGGGGGGATCGACAGCAACTACCGTATATTTTTTTGCAAGGGCAGGCATGATCTTGCGCCATGCATACCAGGTCTGTGGCCAGCCAGGCACCAGCAACAACGGCGCCCCCTGACCGCCGATGACATAATGCAGGCGGTCACCGGCAGGACCTTGCATCCGGTGTTCAAAAATATCGTCGAACGCTGCAGACTCCAGTTGGAGATCCTTAGTCATTTTTCGCTCCCTGACATCGTTTAAATTGTCGATGTTATCGACCAACGTCAAAAAGAAAATTAAGGTCGTCGTTATATCTCCTATCACCGGCAATGATGAATGGACGCCCTATGGATCTAGACCTCAAGACACTGGCTATTTTTGTAAAGGTGTCCGAACTGCGTAGTTTTGTCCGCGCTGCCGAAGCGCTGGAAATCACGCAGTCAGGTGTCAGCAACGCCATCAAGCGACTCGAAGCCCAACTAGGCGTCGGGCTGCTGCTGCGGACGACTCGCAGTGTCAAACTGACGGAGGATGGCGAAGCCTTTTTCCATCGATGCAAACAAGTCATCGAAGACCTGGAGGACGCCAAAGAAGTCCTCATGCGCACACGGCACCAGCCGGCCGGGACACTGAGAGTCAGCCTGCCTGCTTCGTTCGGACGCAGCATCATCGTCCCGCTGCTGGGCGCGTTTCAGGCGCAGAACAAAAATATAGCGGTCGCGATCAGCATCACCGATCGCTACGTCCATTTGGTCGAGGAAGGTGTAGACGTCGCACTCAGGTTCGGTGCGCTGGACGATTCGAGCCTTGTTTCAAGAAAGCTTGTCAGTGTGCACCGACGTATCATCGCGGCCCCCTCGTACCTCGTCGAATATGGCACGCCTCACACCATCGAAGATCTGGCACGGCACAACTGCCTGCCGCTTATTTACCACGAGACAGATCGGATCCGACCATGGACGTTTCTGCAGGGCGGGGAGTCACGCCACTTTTCTCCCAAGGGCTCGATGACATTCAATGACGGCCACTCGCTGCACACCGCAGTATGCGCAGGCATCGGACTGGGACAGATTCACGACTACTATGTCGATGCCGAAATTGACGCAGGAACGCTGGTGCCTCTACTCGAAAGCTTCGAACCGCAAGCGGACGTGATTTCGATTGTTTATCCCAAGGCCAGCCATCTTTCACCACGAGTCAGGGCTTTTGTTGATTTCCTGGTCGAAGCATGCGGCTCCAGCCAGATTGGAAGGTAAGTCGCTAGCGTGTCAGGCCCGCGGCAAGAAACACCGTTCCCGCCAACTCGGCAATGTCCTCGAACACCCTGGTATCGCCCATGATCGGAAAGGAAGCATAGATAGGCAGGGGCGGAACCGGGCGAGTGACATTCAGCAGCTCGATGATGCCATCGTCCAGTTCACGCTGCACGATGGCTCGCGGCAGAATCGCGATCGCGATGCCCGCCACCACCATCTTCAAAATCACCGCCAGCGAGTTGCAGGTGTTCATGCTGGGCGGCGAGACGCGCGAACTGGCAAACCAGGCCATGGTCAGCGCGTGCGAGGACGATGGCGCGGGCACGCTCAGGATCGGCAGGCGCGCCAGCTCCTCGGGGCTGAACACCCCTTGATGCCTGAGCTTGCCCTTGGCGCTGACCCAGCACATGTCCGAATCGCCCAGCAGGACGTCACGCACCTGCGCGTGCTCGCTGGGATTGGTCAGGAGCGCGAAGTCCAGCCCGCCCGCATTGATGCGGCTGCGCAGCATCGAACCCACGTCGATGGTGAGCTCGATATTCAGATCGGGATAACGCTCGCCCAGCTTCGCCAGGAACCTGCCCAGTCCGGACAGCGCCGCCGACTCATTCGAACCGATACGCAGCAGCCCGCGCAGGGGCATGGCGTCATCGGTCAGGATGTTGTCGGCAAGATCCAGCAGCGTCTCGGCCTTTTTCAGCAAGGCCAGGCCCTTGGGGGTCAACTCGGTGCCCTGGGCGTGACGCTCGAACAATTTGTAGCCGACCGTGGACTCCAGCTCATGGATTCGGGCGGAGATCGTCGGCTGCGCAAGATGCTGCTGGCGAGACGCGGCATGCAGGCTTTTCAGCCGTGCAACCCAATAAAACGTCTCTATCTGACTTAGGGAAAGCTTCATGATAGAAATTGACGCTGTGCGGCTCCGAAATTTCGATTACCACTTCATTGAAACATGGATATAGCATTGCCCCCACAAATCGCATCAAGCGATAAACGTGTCATGGTCACACCGGTGGGCTCCTCGGAGCCTGGACGAGGTGGCCGGCACACATAAAAACCAGGGAAAAAATGATTTCAGCGCGGATCGGCATAGTTCTCCCGTTGACCAGTACATGGGTCAAACCGGATCTCGAGTGGGTGCTTTTACAAGAGGCCACCGCGCACAGCATTGCAGATATCTGCATCTCGGGCCTATCCCATCTGCATTGACGCCGCCGCGCGCCATCCCGTTTTCTTTCCAACCAAGTTCGCGCCCGCCGCTCGTTTTCGATAACGCGCTGCGGGCTACGCCCACCCTTGTTTCGAGAGCGCAAAACGATCCATGTCCTCCATCGCCCCTACCCTCACTTTGCCCGACTGGGCAGCCACACCTGCGGGCGTGCGCGCCCAGGCACGGCAAGGCCTGCTGACCGGCAACACCAGCGGCATGGCACCTGGCTACGGCCAGGGCAATCTGGTGATCCTGCCCAAAGCGCTGGCCGATGACTTCTACGGTTATTGCCAGGCCAACCCCACACCCTGCCCCCTGATCGGCATGACCGAGCCGGGCAGCCCTCTGGTGCCGATGCTGGGCGATGACGTCGATCTGCGCACCGACCTGCCGCGCTATCGCATCTGGCGCGACGG
>JAEYZR010000312.1 GCA_023427945.1 Pseudomonadota bacterium
GACCTGATCGTCATCGACTCGGTCGCCGCGCTGGTGCCCAAGGCCGAAATCGAAGGCGAGATGGGTGATTCGCTGCCCGGCCTGCAGGCCCGCCTGATGAGCCAGGCACTGCGCAAGCTCACTGCCAACATCAAGCGCACCAACTGCACCGTCATCTTCATCAACCAGATCCGCATGAAGATCGGCGTCATGTTCGGTAATCCCGAGACCACCACGGGCGGCAACGCACTGAAGTTCTACTCGTCGGTTCGCCTGGACATCCGCCGTATCGGTGCGATCAAAAAAGGCGAAGAGGTCATCGGCAACGAAACCCGCGTCAAGGTCGTCAAGAACAAGGTGGCTCCGCCTTTCAAGCAGGCAGAGTTCGATATTCTTTATGGTGCCGGTATTTCGCGCGAAGGTGAAATCATCGACCTGGGCGTCAAGGCAGGGGTGGTCGATAAGGCGGGTGCCTGGTATAGCTACAACGGCAACCGTATCGGCCAGGGCAAGGACAACGTGCGCGATTACCTGAAAGAGCACCGCGAGATCGCTGTGGAAATCGAAAACCGCGTGCGCGAGAACCAGGGTATCGTCAGTCGTGTGGCCGAGTTTGTGCCCACTCCCGACGAAACCGACGAAGGCGAGGCCTGATCGCCTTTTCCGAGGCGTATCGGTTTTTTCTTTTCCAAACGCTCCCATGCAGCAAGCGTTATCCATCAAGGCGCGGGCGGTGGCACTGCTTTCACGGCGAGAACATTCTCGCCAGGAGCTTGCCCGCAAGCTTGCGCCTCACAGCGACGATTCCGACGCACTCGAGCGTCTGCTGGACGACCTCACGCGCGAGGGCTGGCTGTCTGACGAACGCTTTGCGCAAAGTCTCCTGCACCGTCGTTCGGCCACGCGTGGCACTGCGCGCATCGTCAATGAGTTGCGGCAGAGCGGAGTGCCCGAGGCTGCCATTGCGCAAGCGCGCGACGAACTCAACACGACGGAGTTCGAACGTGCATTGGCGGTGTGGAAAAAGAAGTTCGGCGCAAGTGCTTCGTTTCGATCAGGTGATGCCACCGACGACGAGGGGCTAGAGCCGGGTCGTGCCGCCGCACGGGCGCAGTCCGATCGTGCCGCGTATGCCAAACAGGCGCGTTTCCTGGCCGGTCGGGGCTTCAGCCACGATGTCATCGGGCGGGTACTGGGTAGTTCTATGGGTGACTACGACAATGAATAATCTGTTGAGTCCGATCACCCCGTTGCACAGGCCACCGGCAAGGCCTGTTCCATCCGCACAGCGTTCCTGATCAGCTCTTGGCCGCTTTGATGCCGGCCAGATCGCGAAAGCACACTTCGCGCGCGATAGTCATGAAGTCCTGTATATAAGAGGCGTCCGCATCCTCACTGCGTACGGCGGCATAAAGCGTTCTCCATACACCCTGAGGACCCAGGCGAAGCAGCCGCAACCAGCCTTGATCCAGGTATTCCGTCAGGGCCCAGTTCGGCAAGGCAGCCACGCCGCGATTACTGGCCACCAGTTGGGCAATCATGGGCGTCAGTTCGGCCCGCCGAATGGCGTACGGTTCCACATCCTCCATATCCAGAAACGCGGTGAAAATGTCCAGCCGCTGGCGATCAACGGGGTAGGTGATCAGTGTCTGGTCGCTCAATTGCGGCGCCAGCACATATTTATGAGTCGACAGCGGATTGCTCTGGGCGACCGCCAGCACCAGTTCATACCGGAACAGGGGCATGTATTGCACCGACTCCAGCGGCTGTGGATCCGAGGTGATCACGAGATCGAGATCTCCGCGGATGAGAGCGGGCAAGGGCGCAAAGGAAAACGCCGCAGACAGGTCGAGCGCCACTTCCGGCCAGTGCCCCCGAAACGCATCCAATGCCGGCATCAACCACTGAAAGCAGGAATGGCATTCGATTGCCATGTGCAGGCGCCCCGCGCGACCGGCCGCCAGGCGCTGCAGTTCGCGTTCGCATGCCTTGATGCGCGGCAGCACATCATCGGCCAGCGCCAATACGCGTAGCCCCGCCGTGGTCAACCGTGCAGGGCGTGTACGCCGGTTCAGCAAGGGGGTGTTCAGCCGGGTCTCCAGTTCGCGCAACTGATGCGACAGCGCCGACTGTGTGACGTGCAGACGGTCGGCGGCCTCCAGGAGACTGCCACCGTCACGGATGGCGGCCAGGGTTTCCAGGTGTCGAATTTCCAGCATGAAGATTTCTCGATGAAAAGCGTAGCCCGCCATTGTCCCACTTCATGAATTAATTTCAATTATTAGTTGCATACATTGATTTTGATTCACGTTCATTTGGTCGGACAATGCATTGTCGTTGAGACTAATTTGCTCTAGTGGGAATTTTCATGACAAAAATTCATACTCTTGGTTTTCCCCGCATTGGCGCGCAGCGTGAACTCAAACAGGCGGTGGAAGCCTATTGGGGCGGCAATTCGTCCCAGGAAGAACTGCTGCAGGCCGGTCGCGCATTGCGCGCGCGCCACTGGGCATTACAGGCCGCAGCGGGTGTCGCAAGCGTACCCGTCGGGGACTTTGCCTGGTACGACCATATCCTCGAGTGGTCCACGCTGCTCGGCGCCGTGCCAGCGCGTTTTGAACAGGCCGAGGATCAGGCTGTCGATCTGGACACGCTGTTTCGTATGGGGCGCGGTCGTGCGCCATCGGGCAATCCGGCGGCGGCATGCGAAATGACCAAATGGTTCGACACCAACTATCACTACATCGTGCCCGAACTGACGCCCGACCAAACCTTCCGTATTGCACGCGAGTCCCTGTTCGAGCAGGTGAGCGAAGCCCAGGCCCTGGGCCATGACGTGACGGTGGTCATTCCCGGCCCTTTGACCTGGCTGTGGCTGGGCAAGGGAGCCGCGTTCAGCCACGGAGCAGGAGACCCAGGCAAGCTCGCATTGCTCGACCGGCTGCTGCCGGTGTATGTGCAGGTGTTGGCCCGCCTGCACGAGCAAGGCGTGCAATGGGTGCAAATCGATGAGCCGATTCTGGCACTGGACCTGCCCCAAGCCTGGCGCGACGCCTTTGGGCCGGTTTACGAGGAATTCCGTCAGGTTCCGGTCAAGCTGCTGCTGGCCACATATTTCGGCGGTCTGCAGGATAATCTGCCGGTCGCGGCCGCCTTGCCGGTCGCCGGTCTGCATGTCGATCTGGTGCGTGCGCCTGAGCAAGTGGATGATGTCCTGGCCGTATTGGGGGCTACTCGCGTGTTGTCGGCGGGTGTGATCAGTGGCCGCAATATCTGGCGCACTGATCTGGATGCCGCCCAAGAATTGTTGGGCCCGGTCAAGGCTGCGCTGGGTGAACGTCTGTGGGTCGCGCCTTCGTGCTCGTTGTTGCACGTGCCTGTCGACCTGTCCGGTGAAACCGAGCTGGATGACGAGTTGAAAGGCTGGCTGTCCTTTGCCACGCAAAAGCTCGACGAGGTGGCTGCACTGGCGCAAGCGCTGGATGGTGCCCCGAGCGAAGCAACGGCGCTGCTTCTCAGATCTCAGCGCGAGTCTGTGGCCGCGCGGCGCAGCTCCACGCGGATCCACAACCCTGCCGTGACACGCCGCCTGGCAAGTGAACGCGACGTGTCGCGTGAGCGCGCAGCGTTCCCGGCACGTATTGCCCGCCAGCAGAAAGAACTGAATCTGCCCGCCTACCCGACCACCACCATCGGCTCCTTTCCTCAGACGGCCGAGATCCGGGGTTTGCGTCGCCGCTGGAAAAGCGGCGCATTGAGCGACAGCCAATATGAGAGCGCCATTCGCGCAGAGATCGAGCAAGTCATCCGCTTTCAGGAGGAGATCGGTCTGGACGTGCTCGTGCATGGCGAGCCCGAGCGCAACGACATGGTCGAGTATTTCGGTGAACTGCTGGCAGGTTTTGCCTTCACCCGAAATGGCTGGGTGCAGAGCTACGGCTCGCGTTGCGTCAAGCCGCCCATCATCTTCGGCGACGTGGCACGTCCTGCGCCCATGACGGTGGGATGGTCTGCCTATGCGCAATCGCTGACGCCAAAACCTGTGAAGGGCATGTTGACCGGTCCTGTCACCATCCTGCAATGGTCGTTCGTGCGCGACGACCAGCCGCGCGAGCAGACCTGCCGGCAACTGGCCCTGGCGTTGCGCGACGAGGTCGTTGATCTCGAAGCGGCAGGCATCAAGGTCATCCAGATCGACGAGCCGGCCTTCCGTGAAGGCCTGCCGCTGCGCCGGGCCGACTGGCAAGCGTACCTGGACTGGGCCGTGGACACGTTCCGTCTTGCGACATCCGGGGTGCGCGAAGATACCCAGATCCACACCCACATGTGCTATTCGGAGTTCAATGACATCATCGACTCGATCGCTGCCATGGATGCCGACGTCATTACCATCGAGACATCGCGCTCCAACATGGAGTTGCTGGATGCGTTCGAAGGTTTCAAGTACCCGAACGACATCGGACCGGGTGTTTACGACATTCACTCGCCCAACGTCCCTGATGTGGACTGGATGGTCGGGCTGATGAACAAAGCTGCTGCCAGATTGCCCAAAGAACGCCTTTGGGTGAACCCCGACTGTGGTCTGAAGACGCGTGGCTGGCCGGAAACCCGACTGGCGCTGCAGGCCATGGTCGATGCCGCCCGTGTGCTGCGCACGCACACCTGAGATCGTCTCGACGCGGCTCCAGCGTCGCGGGCGGCGCCATGTGCAAGCTCAGGGCTGCGGTGACCGCAGCGCAGCCACGGGACTGATCGGGCAGGGCAGGAGATGACGGGCGTGCGCGACCAAGCCCCGGAACGTTGATCGCCGCACGCAAGCGGGATGCTGCGCTATACTTCACGGGTTTTGCTGCCGCGCACCATTAACTGCACGCCCATTTTTCTCGCTGACCGTTCGAATGCCTTTGACGCCATCTGTCGTGACACGCGAACCCCTGCATACACGCACCATCAAGGTGCAGTCCTATGCAAGGGAAGACGGTCTTTGGGATCTCGAAGCCGAACTGATCGATTACAAGAGCTATGATTTCCCCACGCGCGACAAGGGGGTGTTCAAGGCGGGGCGCTACGTCCATCACATGCACCTGCGTGTGACGATCGACCAGACTTACGCCGTCGTGGCGGCCGAGGCGGCCTACGATGCTGCCCCTTATGGCGAGCATTGCACCGCCATCGATATCCAGTATGGCGATCTGGTTGGCATGAACCTGCTGAAAAACTTCCGTGCAGCGGTCAAGGAGCGGTTTTCCCGCACAGCCGGTTGCACGCATTTGACCGAACTCACCAATGTGCTGCCTACCGCTGCGGTGCAGACAATGGCCAACCAGCGACGGTTGGATACCGGGCAGAAAAAGCGTCCTTTCCAGCTCGATGGTTGCCATGCGCTGGACACGGCGGGCCCGGTTGCGCTCAAATACTATCCGAAGTGGTACACCGGCAATGCACCGCGTTGCGAGGTCGACGCGGCTGCCGCTGCGCTGAAGGCGGCAGACAGCAAGACCGAAACCGATACAGAGTCCACCGTCGCGCGCGACGAGGGTGCTCCCCCCGAAGGCCGCTCCTGTAGACGCTCCCCTGGGACCAGCGTCTCGGGCGCGTCTCCCGAGTTGCAGATAAAAGCGGATCGATCCGCAGATGCACCTTGTAGATAGAGGCTGTACTTGTACTGCTCTACCTCCCATTTCTCTCGACCTGACAGGTAATACATGAAAATCCACGAGTATCAAGGTAAGGAACTGCTCAAGCAATTTGGCGTGGCCGTGCCGCGCGGCTTTCCCGCGCTTTCCGTCGATGAAGCCGTTGCCGCTGCTGAAAAGCTCGGCGGTCCGGTTTGGGTCGTCAAGGCGCAGATCCACGCTGGTGGCCGTGGTAAGGGCGGTGGCGTGAAGTTGGCCCGTTCGATCGACGAAGTGCGCCAGTTGGCTTCCGAGATACTGGGTATGCAACTGATTACCCACCAGACCGGCCCAGAAGGGCAGAAAGTCAACCGCCTGCTGGTTGAAGAAGGCGCCGACATCAAGAAGGAATACTACGTCGGCATCGTGACGGACCGTGGCACCCAGCGCGTGTGTGTGATGGCTTCCAGCGAAGGCGGCATGGACGTCGAGGAAGTGGCTGAGCACACTCCCGAGAAGATCCTGAAAGTGTTCGTGGACCCTGAAGTGGGCCTCTCGGATGCAGAAGCTGCCAGCCTGGCTCGTGGTATCGGTGTGCCCGACGCCTCGGTCGAGCGTGCTGCCAAGGAATTCCAGAATCTGTACAAGGTTTACTGGGACACCGACGCCTCGTTGGCTGAAATCAATCCGCTGATTCTGACGGGCAGCGGCGACATCATCGCGTTGGACGCCAAGTTCAACTTCGACCCCAATGCGTTGTTCCGTCATCCCGAACTCGTGGCCTACCGCGATCTGGACGAAGAAGATCCCGCCGAAATCGAAGCCAGCAAGTTTGACCTGGCCTACATCCAGCTCGATGGCAACATCGGCTGCCTGGTCAATGGCGCCGGTCTGGCGATGGCGACGATGGACACCATCAAGCTTTTCGGTGGCGAGCCCGCCAACTTCCTGGACGTCGGCGGTGGCGCGACGGCAGAAAAAGTGACCGAAGCCTTCAAGATCATGCTCAAGAACAAGGGCGTGAAAGCCATTCTGGTGAACATTTTCGGTGGCATCATGCGCTGCGACGTGATTGCGCAGGGTGTGATTGAAGCGTGCAAAGCGGTCAATCTCAGTGTGCCGCTGGTCGTGCGCATGAAGGGCACCAACGAAGAGCTCGGCAAGAAGATGCTGGCCGAGTCCAGTCTGCCCATCATTGCAGCCGACACGATGGCCGAAGCCGCGACGAAAGTCGTCGCCGCTGCCAAGTAACGCGACCGCACAGCCGCACAGTCAAATACAGTCAAGGATTCGCAAATGTCGATTTTGATCAACAAGGACACCAAGGTCATCACCCAGGGCATCACCGGCACGACGGGCCAGTTTCACACCCGCATGTGCCGTGAATATGCCAATGGTCAGGCCGCTTTTGTCGCAGGCGTAAACCCCAAGAAAGCCGGTGAGGATTTCGAAGGCGTACCCATTTTTGCATCGGTCAAGGATGCCAAGGCCGAAACCGGCGCTACGGTCTCGGTCATCTATGTGCCGCCCGCCGGTGCCGCAGCAGCCATCTGGGAGGCGGTCGACGCCGATCTGGATCTGGTGATCTGCATTACCGAAGGCATTCCCGTTCGCGACATGTTGGCCCTGAAGAGCCGCATGAAAGCCGCCAACAAGAAAACCTTGCTGCTCGGCCCGAACTGCCCCGGCCTGATCACCCCCGACGAAATCAAGATCGGGATCATGCCCGGCCACATCCATCGCAAGGGCCGTATCGGCATCGTCAGCCGCTCCGGCACCCTGACGTATGAAGCCGTGGCACAAGTGACCGAACTCGGTCTGGGTCAATCCAGCGCCGTGGGTATTGGTGGCGACCCCATCAACGGTCTGAAGCACGTCGACGTGCTCAAGCTCTTCAACGACGATCCCGATACCGACGCCGTCATCATGATCGGTGAAATCGGCGGTCCGGATGAGGTCAATGCTGCAGAGTGGGCCAAGGACAACATGAAGAAACCCGTGGTGGGCTTCATCGCTGGTGTCACGGCGCCTGCCGGCAAACGCATGGGTCACGCTGGTGCGTTGATCTCCGGCGGTGCCGACACGGCCGATGCCAAGCTGGAAATCATGGAAGCTTGCGGTATCCGCACGACACGCAACCCGTCCGAAATGGCCAAGTTGCTGAAAGCCGCTCTGTAATCGAGAAGTTCCCGGCTTGCCGGGACCAGAAAAGGCCGCTGATGCGGCCTTTTTTTTCGTCTGAACAAAATGACACACAGGGTTTGTCCCTCCCAGAAAATGCCACTTTTCAGCGGAATGACACCTGTTTGTAAGCTTGTTGAAAATATACTGCGTGCCATAAACGACACCGACAAAATGTGCCCAATGCTCGCAGCGAGGCACGCAGGGGTCACATGCCCGATCGGGCCTATATAACAATGGGGATCGCTTCATTTGGTAGAGGCGCATGGAATTGACACAAGCAGCGTTCTGGATCGCATTGCTGCAGATCATCTGGGTAAACATTCTTCTTTCTGGCGATAACGCGGTCGTCATCGCGCTGGCGGCGAGATCGCTGCCTGTAGAACAGCAACGCCGAGCCATCGTCATCGGTTCGGGTGCAGCCATTGTGATGCGTATCGTGCTCACGCTGGTTGCCTCGCAACTGCTGGCACTGCCCTGGCTGAAGTTCGTGGGTTCCATCCTGCTGGTGTATATCGGCGTCTCCCTGCTGTTGCCCGAGGGCGAAGAGAAGGAGATTGGACAGAAGAATCACGGCATGTTCGTGGCCATCCGCACCATTCTGATCGCTGACCTGGTGATGAGCCTGGACAACGTCGTGGCCGTTGCCGCCGCCGCCATGGGCGACACGTTGTTGCTGGTGCTGGGGCTTGCCATCAGCATTCCGCTGGTGATCTTCGGTAGCACGCTGCTGCTCAAGGTGATCGAGCGCTTCCCTCTGATCGTGTGGATCGGTGCCGCTTTGCTGGGTTTCATCGCAGGTGAGCTACTGGTTGACGACCCTGCACTGCACAATGCGGTGATGCGCTTTGACAACATGGTGGGCATGTCCCATCACCAGACCGCACTGGCTGCAGGTGCTGTCGGGGCAGTTCTTGTGCTGATAATTGGAAAATTGTTTCTCATGCGTCGGAAAGCTGAATGAAAGCTGAACTACAATCGGTCGGTTTTGTTTTGTCCCGCTCACGCTGACTGGTCCGCCAGTCACGTCAGGGGAACATGGGCGTAGACCCATTTCTTATATTCAATCCGATCGATTTAGTTGGGGGTAGTCAAGTGCTTGAGTTTTTTCAGACACTAAGCTGGGCGGCAGTTTTCCAGATCATCATGATTGACATTCTGCTTGGCGGAGACAACGCTGTCGTCATCGCACTGGCATGCCGTAATCTGCCGAAAGAGCAGCGCATGCAGGGGATTTTGTGGGGCACAGCCGGCGCCATCATCCTGCGCGTCATTCTCATCGCTTTTGCACTGACGCTGCTGACTGTGCCTTTCCTGAAGGTCGTGGGCGCGCTGCTTCTGCTGTGGATCGGTATCAAACTGCTCATTCCCGAGGACGAGGCGCATGCGAACATCCAGGGGGGAGGCTCGATTGCAGCGGCAATCAAGACCATCATCATCGCTGACTTCGTCATGAGCCTGGACAACGTGATCGCCATTGCGGGCGCAGCCCAGGGTGCTCACCCGGATCACCAGATCGGTCTGGTGATTTTCGGTCTGATCGTCAGTGTGCCTATCATCGTCTGGGGTAGCACCATCGTGCTCAAGCTGATCGATCGTTTCCCTCTGGTGGTGACGTTGGGTGCCGCGCTGCTTGGCTGGATCGCTGGTGGCATGCTGGTGACCGACGTGGTCGTCGAACGGAACTTCGATTTTGGCGAAAACGCAGGCATGGTTAAAATCGCTGCTGAAATCATCGGCGCCGTGTCGGTGGTCTTGCTGGGTCGCTGGTTGGCGAGCCGCAAGAAGTCCAAGGAAGTTGCTGCATGAGTTTCTACAAGTCGGAGAGTTCCAAGTACTCGCAGACGGGCCTGAGCCTGTTGCAATTGCTGTTGGTCTTGGGACTGCTCGGGGTCGTTGTCACACTCATCGCCAATCAGTTCGTTTGATGGCTGAGGGGCAAAGTAGTCCGACCCGTCTTGTGATTGCCACCCGTGCGAGCAGGCTCGCACTGTGGCAAGCGCTCCATGTTCAAGCCCGATTGCGCGATCTGTATCCCGATTGCGCCGTCGAGCTTCTCGAATTGACCACCCGTGGCGACCAGATCCTGGATCGCACGCTGTCCAAGGTCGGCGGCAAGGGTCTTTTCGTGAAAGAACTCGAAACCGCCTTGCTCGATGGCCGCGCTGATCTGGCGGTGCACTCCTTGAAGGACGTGCCTGTAGATTTGCACGCCCCCTTCGAGCTGTGCACCATCATGGCGCGCGCGGATTGTCGCGACGCCTTCGTGTCGAATCATTACGATTCGCTTGCGGCATTGCCTGCTGGCGCGGTCGTTGGTACGTCAAGCCTGCGCCGCGAGTCGCAGGTACGTGCCAGGTTTCCTGATCTCGTCGTCAAACCGTTGCGAGGCAACCTCGACACCCGGCTGGGTAAGCTCGACCGTGGGGACTACGACGGCATCATTCTGGCCGCGGCAGGGTTGCAGCGGCTCGATCTTCAGTCACGTATCCGGGGCTTCCTCAGTCCGCAGGAAAGCCTTCCAGCGGCAGGGCAAGGTGCCCTGGGCATCGAAATCCGTGCCGACCGGACCGAGGTTGCGCGCTGGCTCGAACCACTGGCGTGCGCCCAGACCACCACATGCATGCTTGCCGAGCGCGCCGTTTCGCGGGTGCTTGGGGGCTCCTGCCAGGTGCCTCTGGCTGCGTATGCCGAAGTCGACGCAGGCACGATCAGCTTGCGGGCTCTGGTGGCTTCGCCGGACGGCGTGACAATCATACGGGCAGCAGGATCCGATTCGCTGGATCAGGCCCAGGCACTGGGCGAGCGTATCGGTCGTCAGTTGCTCGATGACGGCGCTCGCGAAATTCTCGCCAGTCTGCAGTCTCCCGACCTTTAAAGGCGTGCCCCACATGGCGCGCACCGCTGTCCTGACCCGACCTGGCGATCGTCATGCCGCATTGGCGCAGCGTCTGCGCAGTGCGGGCTGGACGGTTCTGTCCGCTCCCGCATTGCAGATCGAACCGCTGCCGGTGCAGGGCATGGCGCGCTTTGAGCCCTCACTCTATGATCTGGTTGTCTTTGTCAGTGGCAACGCGGTGCGTGCCTATGCCGATGCACTCAGGTTCGACGCAACGACAAGCACATGGCCAGCGAATGTGGCGGTTGCCGGGGTGGGCGCAGCCACGCTGCGCGAGGCGCGAAGGGTTTTCCGGTTGTCCGGGACAAATGTTCAGTATGCGCCTTCAGCCTATGCCCAATCGCACGATTCGGAGGCCCTGTATGAGGCCATGTGCCTGGCCCGTGCCACGGCGCGCCGGGTATTGATCGTGCGTGGGGCGACGGGACGCCAGTGGCTGGCCGACCGACTGCGTGCCGATGGCGCCGAAGTGGACATGCTCCCCCTTTATGCACGCATACCGGCCGTGTGGCCCGCCGATACCCTGGCTACGCTTGCGACCTGGCGTGCGCAGGGCAGGGCCGTGACCTGGTTGTTCACCAGCGCCGAAAGCATGGGTGCTGTCGCGCAGCAGATACAGGCGAATGACTGGTCACAGTGGTGGGTCAGCAGCCCAGTCGTGGTCACCCATTCGCGCCTGGCGCAGGCTTGGCGACGATGCGTCGATGAGGCGGGTGGCGTGGCAGACGATAAGATAACGGTATGCCTGCCCGACGATGACGGGATATTTGAAGCATTTGTTGCTGTTTGATTGAACGGTATTAGCCTCGACGGAATACAATCGCCCCTATGACTGATAAGACACTCGTTCCCGACCCGGCCGCGCCCAAGCCCGGCTCCGAGGACGCGCCGGTCGGCGCTTCTGCTTCCCATTCTGCCGGTGCCTTGCTCACGCCGGGCGCTGCGACGTCTGCTTCGACAGCGAAAGGCGAATCATCAGGCAAACCCTCTACGAGCCCGGCCTCCGACGATTTGCCTGTGCCACCGGCCAAGCCGGTGGTCCCACCTGTTGCGCCAGCATCTGCAGGCGCGCTGCCACCGCAAGGGCGCGATCCGGGCGGCCCGCCGGCATCACAGCCCCCGGCAAGGTCGGGCAATTTTGCCTGGCTGGTCATCTTGCTGGTCGTGCTGTGCGTGGCACTCGGTGCCGCAATCTGGTATCAGCGCCAACAGTTCGAGGCCACGGGGATGACGGTGGCCTCGCGCATCGACGGACTGTCCAGCGAACTCAACGAGGCCCGCCGCGACATGCGTGAAGCACTGTCGATCGCACAATCACAAACCGCAAGAATTGCCGCCCTCGAAAATGCCGTGCGCGAGAACCAGGCCGAGTATTCGACACTGGAGCAGGCATGGCAGGACTTCAACGACACGACCAACGACGGTGTGCTGGCCAACGATATCGAGCGTTTGCTGACCATCGCCAGCCAACAGCTTCGTCTGGGCGGAAGCGTCAACAACGCCATCGTTGCACTTGAGTCGGCCCAATCCCGTCTGACACGCGCTGATCGGCCCCGTTTCGTCAATCTGCAGCAAGCCGTGAACGGCGATCTCGATCGTCTGCGTGCGGTGCCCGTTGTCGATGTCGCGGCACAGTCGGCGCGCATCGAGCGCCTTTCCGCTCTCGTCTCCAAGGCGCCGCTGCTGGTACCCGATGGACAATCCATGCTGCAAAACAGCAGCAACTCGGAGCCCGCACCCGCATCTCCGCCTGAAGCGCCTGCCGCGCAAGCCGTCGCCCCGGATGCACCGTGGTGGCAGCACTGGCGTGCCGAGGTGACTTCCTGGCCAGCACGTGCCGGCAGTGCACTCACGCATGAGCTGGGCGACCTGATCAAGGTGCAGCGGGTCGATCAACCGGCATCCCTGATGATGTCGGCCAGCCAGGCCGACCAGCTTCGCGCGACCTTGCGTCAGCGTCTTCAGACCGTGCAGCTGGCGCTCTTGATGCGTCAGTCGTCGGTGTGGAAGAGCGAGCTGGCGATCGTCACCGACACGTTGAACAACTATTTCGAACCGCGCTCCACCGACACGCAGGCTGCATTGCGGCTGGCTGAATCGCTGGGCGAGACGCCGGTTGCCGCAGCCTTGCCCGAGATCACGGACAGCTTGAACGCGATGGCTGCCGTGCGTTCGCAAGCCAGTTCTGAAACCGAGCGGAACTAAGCCATGCGTACCTGGTTCTGGACTCTACTGCTGGCTGTCGTAGCCGTTGGGCTTGCCGTTGTGCTGCAGGCGCATACCGGCAATGTGTTGATTCTCGTGCCGCCGCACCGAATCGAGCTCTCATTGACTTTGGCGGTGCTGCTGATTGTCGGGTCGTTTGTCCTGCTCTATGTGGGACTACGCCTGCTTGCCTGGCTGTTGGCCATTCCTTCGCGAGTACGCGACTGGCGCGGTCGTCGGGCCCAGGCACGCGATCATGACTTGATGGAGCAAGGCTGGGTGGGGCTGCTGGAAGGCCGCTTCGCCAATGCCGAAAAGCAATTCTCCAAGCTCATTGATCAAACCAGCGTGCCCCATCGGCGTTCGGTGGCGGCTCTCTCCGCGGCTCGCGCCGCGCACTCGCTGGGCGAACACGCCCGCCGTGATGCGCTGCTGGACCAGGCTCGCGAAGCCGCTGGCAACGATCCTGGCCTGATCGAGGCGGTGGCCACCGTTTCGGCCGACATGCTGCTCGATCAAGGTCAGCCTGCGCGGGCGTTGGCGGTGCTGGCGCCGTTGAAGGATGGCGCCAGGCACTTGCACACCACACGACTGTTGCTGCGTGCCGAAAGCGAGCTTGGCCATCATGACCAGGTGTTCACGCTGGCACGTGCATTGGCACGGCGTCACGCCATTGCCAAGCCGGAATCCGAAAAACTGATCGATGTATCCGGGGCGGCGCGCCTGCGTGAGGGCGCTGCCAATGGCGATGGATGGCGAGCCATATGGAAGAGCATGAAGTCCGCCGAACGGACTTACCCCGAGATCGCGCTGGCAGCTGCGCAGGCGTTTGATGCGGCCGACGAACCCGAGGATTCGGCCCGCGTGCTCGAAGCCGCCATTGCGCGCCAATTCACCCCTGCGCTGCTGAATGCGTATGCACGTTGTCCAGCCACGCAGGTCAAGCGCCGTATCGACAAGGCCGAGACCTGGCTGGAGCAACGCCCCAACGATCCCGACCTGTTGCGAGTGCTGGGTCTGCTGTGCCTGACCGGCCAGATCTGGGGGGCTGCCGAGCGCTACCTTACACGTAGTCTCAAGTATCGCAGCGACCCACAGACGCATGCCTTGCTTGGAAGCCTGTATGACCGGTTGAATCGTCCGGCCGAAGCTGCTGCACATTGGCGCATGGGCACTGCCGTGGGTATGGCGCTGCCCACCCTCGCCGGTGACGGTTTCCTGCCGCCAGCCGACATTCAGGGCGATCCACGATACACGGCGGCTGAAGTAGCCGACCTGGACGATATCTATGCTGCGCAAGGGGCGTCGCATTGGGCCTCGGGCGAGTTCGGTACCGGCGATGCCGCCGGGCTCACC
>JAEYZR010000337.1 GCA_023427945.1 Pseudomonadota bacterium
AGCTTGCCGTTCTTGTCCAGCACGCCGGGGGTGTTGGTCATCATCAGCAGTTTTTCTGCGCCCAGCACTTCGGCCATCTTGCCGGCAACGACGTCGGCGTTGATGTTGTAGGCCATGCCGTCTTCGCCGTAGCCAATGGGTGAAATGACGGGAATGAACTGGTCATCCTGCAGTGCCTTCACCACAGCCGCCTCGACCTGCGTGATCTCGCCCACATAGCCGATGTCAAAGGGCTTGTCGGGATCGTCCTTGTTGACGAACAGCTTGCGCCGCGCCTGGATCATGCCGCCATCCTTGCCGGTCAGGCCGACCGCTTTGCCGCCGACTTCGTTGATCATCATGACGATGTCCTGCTGTACCTGGCCACCGAGCACCCATTCCACGACTTCCATCGTTTCGGCATCGGTCACGCGCATGCCCTGGATGAAGGTGCCCTGCTTGCCGATGCGGCGCAATGCGTCATCGATCTGCGGGCCGCCACCGTGCACCACGACAGGATTCAGGCCAACCAGCTTGAGCAGGACGACGTCGTGCGCGAAGCTGCGCTGGAGGTTTTCGTCGATCATGGCGTTGCCGCCGTACTTGACGACGATCGTTTTGCCGTGAAAGCGCCGGATGTAGGGCAGCGCCTCGGAAAGCACGCCTGCCTTGATGGCAGGAGACATAACGGCAGCATCAGGTTTATCGGTCATGGGTCGGGATCGTGATCGGAAACGGGTTCGAAGGAAGGGACTGTCAGTCGTCAGGATAACGGTTCATTGTAGACGCCTGCATTTCGTTATAACTGAACGATATGGTTTTGGTGCCGACTAATAACCAGGAATCGGTTAAAGTTTTTTTCTGTATCGATCTGGAGTTCTACATGCCCTTCACATTTGCACGCCGCGCCTTCACTGCATTGCTGTTCACCTCCGCTCTGGGCGCTACGGCTGCCGTACAGGCAGGCACCCTGGTGATTGCGGCTTCCGAGATACCGCACGCGCAATTGCTCGAATACGTCAAACCGGCGTTGGCCAAGGACGGCGTCAACCTGGAGATCAAGGTCTTCAGCGACTACGTGCAACCCAACCTGCTGGTGGCGGACAAACAATTGGACGCCAATTTTTTCCAGCACCAGCCTTATCTGGACACTTTCAACAAGGACCGGGGCCTGAAGCTGGTGTCGGTCGGGCAGGTCCATGTGGAGCCGTTCGGTGCCTATTCCCGCAAGATCAAGTCCCTGGACGATCTGAAGGATGGTGCGACGGTTGCGTTGCCCAATGATCCCTCCAACAGCGGGCGGGCCTTGCTGCTGCTGGCCAAACAGAAGTTGATCGGTCTGCGCGACGGCGCGGGCATCACCGCCACCCCCGCAGACGTCGTGGAGAATCCCAGGAAGCTCAAGTTCCGTGAACTTGAGGCGGCGATGCTGCCGCGTGCCCTGGACGATGTCGACCTGGCATTGATCAACACCAACTATGCTCTGGAGGCTGGACTGGTGCCCACACGCGACGCCCTGTTCATCGAGGGTTCGGAGTCGCCCTATGCCAACATCGTGGTCACCCGCGAGGACAATCGCGACTCACCCGACGTGAAGAAGCTTGTCCAGGCACTGCATTCGGCAGACGTGCGCGGCTTCATCGAGAAGCAATACAAGGGCGCTGTCGTACCGGCTTTCTGATCACCCCGCTGCCAGGGCTTTTTCGACCGTGGCCTGAAACTGGGCCTTGTCGTAATCGCCCAGGTAGCGCTTGATGATATTGCCCTGTTTGTCGATCAGGAAAGCGGTGGGGGTGAGGCGCACATCGTCAAACGCCAGCGCGATCTTGCCCTGACTGTCCAGCGCGACCGGAAACGGAAGCTGTCGAGTCTGGGCAAAGTTGAGCACGTAGTTGGCGGGGTCGTATTGCATGGCCACCGCAATGGTTTCATAACCCTTGGACGCGTAAGCCTCGTAGTGGCTGATGTTGTCGGGCATCTGCTTGACGCAGGTGACGCAGCTCGTGGCCCAGAATTTCACCAGCACGACCTTGCCGCGCAGATCCTGCATCGTGAACGTCCTGCCATCGATGGTCGAGAACGTGACGTCAGGCGCAGCCTGTACCGGGCGCCACATGAACCAGGTGGTGATGCCTGCCACCAGGACAAGCGCGAGAGCAGGGAGGATTTTCTTCATTTGATCGGCATGGCCTGAACGCCCGAGTCGCCAGTGCCCATCGTGTTCTGGTCACTGGTGTCGTTGGACATCGTGTCGATGGGCGCGGCTTTCTGCTCGGCGTTCGGATTGCGCTTGCCGTCCGAGCCCGCCTCGCTGCCCGACAGGCGGATGGCCTCGTCGCGTGTGATGATTTCAAACAGCTTGACCACACGCTGCACGCCACCCACTCCGGCGGCGGCCGTGGCGGCATAGCGTCCTTCGTTCTCGGTGACCAGGCCCATCAGATATACGGTGCCGCGGTTGGTCGTGACATCGATGGTGTTGGAGGGCACGTATTGCGTGCGCAGCAGCACGGACTTCACTTTGGAGGTGATCCAGGTGTCGTTGGTGCGCGA
The DNA here is from genome assembly GCA_023427945.1 of Pseudomonadota bacterium. Classification (GTDB taxonomy): domain Bacteria; phylum Pseudomonadota; class Gammaproteobacteria; order Burkholderiales; family Burkholderiaceae_B; genus Schauerella. Next base: position 2,533 of record JAEYZR010000337.1, read on the forward strand.
GGAAAACGGTTGTTCCGGTCCCACCGTGATCTGATCGACGACCGATTTCACGTTGAGAATGCCGCGCGCGAGCACGACGGACTGGCTTTTGATTTCTGCATTGGGGACATCGCCTGTCAGCAATACCTTGCCGTTGTAGACATGGGCGTTGACCTTGGCGGAATCGCCCAGGCGGCGGTTGATCTCGCCCACCACCTTGAAGCCTATGCTCTTGTCATCGAGCTGGGTGCCCGATGTACGGCGATCGGTGATGACGACAGCGGTTCCGGCTGCGGCGGTGCCGCCCACGATCAGGGGTACGCAGGCTGACAGCACTGAGGACAGGGCCACCACGACCGCCAGGCATGCAGCAGGCCGGATAAGGCGTCTGGTGTCCAGTTTCATTCGGAATCTCCAAGCAAGAATGCGTCGATGCCATCGCACAGGGCGTGCAACAACAGAATATGAACTTCCTGAATACGCATGGTGCGATCATGCGGTACGCAGAGATGGACGTCATTGGCGGTCATGAGTTCCCCCAATACGCCTCCGCCCTTGCCGGTCAGGGCAATGATGCGCATGTCGCGCTCGTGCGCCGCGCCCACGGCACGCAGCACATTGGCCGAATTACCGCTGGTGGAAATGCAGACGAGTACGTCGCCCGGACGGCCCAGGGCGTTCACCTGGCGCTCGAATACATCGTCAAAGCCATAGTCGTTACCGACGGCGGTGAGGATGGAGGTGTCTGCGCTGAGCGTGATGCCGGCCAGCGGCAGGCGCTCGCGTTCGAAACGTCCGACCAGTTCGGCGATGAAGTGCTGGGCATCGGCGGCCGAACCGCCATTGCCGCACGCCAGAATCTTGCAGTCGTTCGTGAGCGCGTTGAACAGCAGATCCACACCCTGAGCCAGTGGCTCGGCCAGGGTGTCCCGACTTTGTTCGAAAGCGGTGAGCGCGTCTGAAAAATGGGACGCCATGCGAGAGGTCATATCCATGCCGTGCATTATATGGCGGGGGCGATCAGTGCAGTGCAAATGCGTGTCTGAACCATTGGATGGCTTCGCCCTCGAAGGTCACCACGTCAAAGCGGACGGGGGACGGGTGGCGCACCACCTCGTGCGTGCAGTGGCGGTCCTGGCGCATCAACCGAAGCATGGCGGGCATGAGCAGGCTTGCCGCGCGGATCAGGCGGCGTTGCTTGGCCGCGGTGATGCTTGCGCCCGCACCGCCGAACCGGGCGCAGGCACGGGCGCGCACTTCCACCAGTACCAGCACCTCGCCATCGCGCATGACCAGATCGATTTCGCCCATGCGGCAGCCTGGATTGCAGGCCAGGGGGCGCAATCCCGCCGCGATCAGACAGGCCAGGGCGCGCTGTTCGTACTGAGCGCCTACCAACTGCTTCAAACTGCGCCTGGGCAGGCCTGCGACAGGGGCAGGCGTAGTTGGCGGGCGCAAGGTGGCCCGGCGGCGCGCCAGCAGGCGAGCGCGGGCAGCGGCCTGTGCGCGCCGCGCCCGGACAAAGGGCGAGGTAGGCAGATCATCGGTGACGTCCATAGCGTCTACACTCGCATACTTCGCCCCCGCATGCACACGGACCACCATGACGATTCCTTCCGATATCCCGCCTTTGCCGTCGGACCAGACGTCGCCCGTTCACTCGCTGGATGCCTGGCGGCGCGTGGCCGAGAAGGTGGCCGGGCAGCATTGGCCCACGTCCACCCTGTACGTGGTGGCCACGCCCATCGGCAATCTGGGCGATCTGGGGTTGCGTGCCTGGCAGGTGCTCACGCGGGCCACCATCATTGCGGCCGAGGACACGCGGGCGACGCGTACCTTGCTCGATGCCTGGGGCATCGGCACCCCCTTGATGGCCGCGCATCGGCATAACGAGGCCGCCGCCGCCCAGGCCATCTGCGAGCGGCTCGAGCGCGGAGAGACGGTCGCACTCGTTTCCGATGCCGGTGCGCCTGCTGTGAGCGACCCGGGCGCCCGTATCGTGCGTGCCGTGCGCGAGGCGGGGCTGCGGGTCGTGCCCATTCCTGGTGCCAGCGCCGTCATTGCCGCCTTGATGGGCAGTGGGGTGACGACCGACGCCAATCCGGCGTTCGTGTTTGCGGGATTCGCCCCGGCGAAGTCGGCTGCCCGCAGCCGCTGGCTGGCCGACTGGTCGGCGGTTGCTGCACCGGTGGTGATGTTCGAGTCGCCGCATCGCGTGGCAGACGCGCTGGAGGACATGCGGCGCGTGTGCGGCGATGAGCGCGAGGTCACGGTGGCGCGCGAGCTGACCAAGCGCTTCGAGGCCATCCATACGCTGGCGCTGGGTGATGCGGCCGACTGGCTGGCGCAGGATGTGCATCGCGAACAGGGCGAATTCGTATTGATTCTTCACGCGCCGCCTGTCAGGTTGCAGACCGGTATTCCTGAAGACGCCATGAAATGGCTGGCCGCGCTGGTCGAAACCGTATCGGTGCGTGACGCCTCGCGCGTCGTGGCAAAAGTGACCGGCTTGCCACGCGACCAGTTGTACGAACAGGCGCTGCTTTTGAAAGCTGGGCAGCAGGACGAGGCTTGACGCCATCTGCGGGACGCTGACGAGGCGCGGCTGCGTCTTCGGGACACTGCCGAGGTTTGATGGCGGCTGCAGGGCGACGGGGAGACTGCGCCTGACAACGTCTGATGGCGCGTGACGGAATCGGCGCGTGACGGAATCCGGCAGCGCACGCCAGCGCCCGTAGGGGCATGACGGGGCATGACGGGCGGGTGGTTTTGCCAAGTCGCCGAGGCGGCGCTTACTGTGCAGCGATCGCGGGCATGATGCCCACGCGGTGGAAGATATCCTGGGCGGCTTCCACTGCCGCCTGCCGACTGGGGTAGGGGCCGACTTTTACGCGATACAGGGCATTGCCCGGGTCGGCGCTGGTCAGCACCTGCTGATCGTTCACATGTTGCTGAACACGGGTGGCCAGCGCCTGTGCGTTGCCAGGCTGGCTGAATGCGCCCAATTGCAGGAATACCTCGGAGGCGATGCCTGTGGGAGCGGGACCGGGCAGGGCAGGCAGGGGAGCAGGCGCCGATGAGGCGCTGCTGGTTGCGGGCGCCGGGGGCCGGGCTGCCGGGGCACTGGCAGCGGGCCTGGGGCCCAGGACATCCTCGATCTGCGAAGGTGCGGACGCCTGCGCGATGGGGTAGATTTCCATGTCGGGTGCGGCAGGTGCGCTGGGCGCGACGCCGCGACGAATGTCGTCATGGGTGATTTTCTCGATGACGACTTCACCGCTGCCCGGGCCGATCAGGCCGAGTTTGTAGGCGGCTACATACGACAGATCGATGATGCGGTCGGAATGAAACGGCCCGCGGTCGTTCACCCGCAACACCACCGTGCGATTGTTGACCATGCTGGTCACCCGCACATAGCTGGGTATGGGCAGCGTGGTGTGGGCGGCGGTCATGGCGTACATGTCGTAGCGTTCGCCATTGGCCGTGGAGTTGCCATGAAACTTCTTCCCGTACCACGATGCCCGGCCACGCATTTTGTAGGGCTTGCCGGTCGTGTCGGGAACATACTGTTTCCCGAACACGGAATAGGGCCGCATGTTGCCCGGTGCGTAAGGTTCGATACGGGGTACGGCGTCAGGGACGGCGTCCAGGTTCGAAGGGGGATTGGCGTCGGGGCCGTCGTCCTTGTAGTAGCCGCCCCCGCGTTTGGACGAGCTGCTGGAGCCGCAGCCCGCCACCGTCACGGCCACGAGCAGGGCGAGTATCAGTTGCAGCGCGCCGGACCAGGTCCTGCGCACCATCAGTGATCTGCCGGTGTTTGCTGGCGATGGCGCACCAGCAGTGCGTGGTCGGGCGCAAACCGTTTGGCCAGTTCCTCGACCACGTAAACCGATCGATGTTGCCCGCCCGTGCAGCCCACGCCTATGGTGAGGTAGCTGCGGGTATCCAGCACATAGCGCGGCAGCCACTTCAGCACGAAGGCTTCGATGTCATCGATCATCTCGCGCACTTCATCGAAGGCGGACAGCCACTCGGCCACCGGCGCATCGCAGCCGGTCAGCAGACGCAGCCTTGGATCGTAGTGCGGGTTGGGCAGGCAGCGCACGTCGAAGACGAGGTCTGCGTCGCGCGGGACGCCCCGCTTGTAGGCGAAGGACTCGAAAGTGAGCACCAGTGCCGGACGTTCGCTTTGTATGAGGTCGCGAATCCAGGCGCGCAGTTGTCCGGGCGTGAGATCCGAGGTGTCGATGACGTGTTCGTGGTCGCGCAGCGAAGCCAGCATGTCGCGTTCCAGCGCGATGCAGTCGCTCAGTGATGCCGGCTTGCCCAGCAGACGCAGGCGGTCGGTGAGGGGATGGCGGCGGCGCGATTCGGAATAGCGCTGAACGAGCGTGGCGTCTCCGGCATCCAGAAAGACCACGCGCAGATTGATGCCGGCAGCGCGGCTGGCCGCAATGATATTGGGCAGTTCAGCCAGTTCGCCTGGCGTGCGCACATCGATGGCGGCAGCAACCCTTTGCAGGACAGGGTCGACTTTCGCGTTTTGGATGAATTCGGCCAGAAAGCGGACCGGCAGGTTGTCTACACACGTGTAGCCTGTGTCTTCCAACATCCGTATCGCTACGGATTTGCCTGATCCGGAAATGCCGGTGATAAGAACGACGCTCAACATACCGGTGATTGTGGCACAACTTGCCTATCGGCTGCTTTGCAGGATGGCGTTGGCCTGGCGCTCCATGAATTCGCCCAAGGTATCAATGCCTCGCAACTTCAATATGGTATTTCTTACCGCCGCTTCCACCAGCACCGCCAGGTTGCGTCCGGCAGCCACTTGCAACATGACCTTGCGAACGGGCAGACCCAGCATATCCTGGGTGATATCCTGAAGCGGCAGCCGTTCGAATTTGTCCTGTGCTGTGGCGCGCACCAGGTGAACGATGAGCTTCAGACGCATTTTCCGGCGTACGGATGTCTCGCCGAAGATCGTCCGGATATCCAGCAAACCCAGTCCACGAACTTCAAGCAGGTTTTGCAGCAGGTGCGGGCAATGGCCTTCGATGACATTGGGCGCGGTGCGCGAGAGCTCGACGGCGTCGTCGGCCACCAGGCCGTGCCCCCTTGAGATGAGCTCCAGGGCGAGTTCGCTCTTGCCCAGGCCCGATTCCCCGGTGATGAGTACGCCCACGCCCAGCACGTCCATGAACACGCCATGCACGGTGGTGATGGGGGCGAGCTTTTTACCCAGGTAGATGCGCAGCAGGTCGATCAGTTGAGCGGCCGGCACCGATGTCGTCATCAAGGGCACATGATGCTGGTCGCACTGGTCAATGAGGTCTTGCGGGGGCGACAGGCTGTCGCCCAGCAAGATGGCAGGCACACCGCCGATCAGCAACTCGTCCATATGGTGCATGCGGCGTCGCATGTCGATACGGGTGTAGTAGTCGAGTTCGACCTGGCCGAAGACCTGGATACGCGAAGGGTGGATGAGGTTCAGGTGGCCGACCAGGTCGGCGGCCGCCATGCCATCATCCGGAATATGTCGGTCGGCAGCGTCGTGTCCGGCAATCCAGGTTAACGGAATGGTCTCAGCATTGTCGTTGACCAGATCCTGGACAGTCAGCATAGGGACCTCTAGAGTTCGCCGGTCGTCAGCATGCGATGGACGACGGCTGGATCGGTTTCGGTGGTCAATGCCTGACGCAGCGGCTTGTTGGACATGAGCTGGGCCAGCTCGGCCAGGATATCCAGGTGCTGCTGCGTGGCCGCCTCGGGCACCAGCAGGAACAGCAGCAGGGTGACGGGCTGGCTATCGGGTGCGTCGAACGAAACCGGGTTTGCCAGCCTGATGAAGGCTGCCAGCGGTTCGGTCAATCCCTTGACGCGACCATGTGGCACGGCAACGCCCTGGCCGAGTGCTGTCGAGCCCAGGCGCTCGCGCGCAAAGAGGCTGTCAAACACAATGGCACGGGTCAGACCGTGATGGTTTTCGAAGAGCAAGCCGGCCTGCTCGAACGCTCGTTTCTTGCTGGTCGCAGGAAGATCGAGCACGACATTGCCGGAGGGCAGAATGCGCGACAGATGGTTCATGCAGGGAATTATAAAGGTTAATGACGCGGTGCAAAAAAGAGGGTCGATTCCGATGCCAATTTGCGACGAACTGCGGATTGGCATCGGTTCTTGTGCGTCATATTAATGGTGTTTGGATCTACCCGAGGGGTAGCACCTCATAGACGTTACAGCGTGGCGGCCATTTGCCGCTTTGCGGGCTCTGCCGCATGGTTCTGCACTTTGTCCTTGTGCTTGAGGACTTGCCTGTCGACCTTGTCTGCCAATGCATCGATGGCAGCATAGAGGTTTTCGTCCAGCGCTTCGCAATGAATATCCTTGCCGCTTAGACGCATCGTGATTTCGGCCTTGTGCCGAAGAGGTTCGACAGACAGCATGACCTGGGTATCGATGACGTGGTCGAAGTGCCGAAGCACGCGTGCCAGTTTGTTCATGACGTATTCCCGGATGGCCGGGGTGACATCGAGGTGTCGACCGCAAATATTCAGGTTCATATAAAGCTCTCCCATATAGAAAGAAAGGTGCGCAGTGTTGCGCGGTGAATACGTAAGGCAATACTCCTGTCTTAAATGTGTGAGTCTCAAGTGTATAGGGTTCGCCAAACAAAACAAGCCCCCGAAGCGGGCCGGCTTTCGGGGGCAAATATGAATGATTTCAATGGCTTGAAACGGACTTGGCGACGTCTGGTAACAATGCGGTCGAGGCGGTTGCCGCAGCACCTCCCGGTCTGCTGGCGCGCCCATCGGGGCACGCTCGGCCAGGCCGGCTCTACATTCTGAAGTGCTCGCCGAGATACACGCGCCGCACAGCCGGGTCGCCGACGATTTCGTCGGGGTGGCCGTTGGTGAGCACACGGCCTTCGCTGATGATGAAGGCGCGGTCGCAGATGCCCAGTGTCTCGCGCACATTGTGGTCGGTGATGAGCACGCCGATGTTGCGGCTCTTCAGGAATCGGACGATGCGCTGGATTTCGATGACAGCGATAGGGTCGACGCCGGCAAACGGTTCGTCCAGAAGAATGAAGCGCGGGCGTGTGGCCAGTGCCCGGGCGATCTCCACACGGCGGCGTTCGCCTCCGGAGAGCGAGAGCGCCATGCTGGAGCGTATGTGTCCGATCTGCAGCTCTTCAAGCAAGGACTCGACTTCTTCGTTCACGCGTGCCGTGCTCAGTGAGCGCCCCTGCGCATCCTGCTGGATTTCCAGCACGGCACGGATGTTTTCCTCGACGTTGAGCCGACGAAATACCGACGCGTCCTGTGGCAGGTAGGACAGGCCCATGCGGGCGCGTTTGTGCATGGGCATGGCGGTGATGGCCTGGCCATCGATTTCGATGCGGCCGGAGTCTGCCGGAACCAGGCCGACGATCATGTAGAAGCTGGTGGTCTTGCCTGCGCCGTTGGGGCCCAGCAGGCCCACGACTTCGCCGCTGCGTACCGAGACGGAAACGTCCTGGACGACCGTGCGCCCGCCGTAGGTCTTGCGCAGGCCGGTAGCCACCAGGTTGCCCGACTGGACGGCGCCCGCGACCGTTGAGGTTGAGGGTGATGCGACGGGTGCTGCTGTCATTTTGCCTTGCCTGAGGATTGCTGTGCGCGACACGCTGCCTGGGCAGCGTCTGACTTGGAGCGGGGTTCGGCCACCGAGCGCACGCGGCCACCGGCTGCTGCGGAATTGGGCCCGCCCTGGGCGTGATACGTGCCTGCTTTTTCGTTGTAGCGCACGCGTTCGCCGCGGATCGTGTCAAAGGGCTTGCCACAGACATACCGGATCACGACCGCCTGTCCGATGAGATCGAATTCGCCCTTCTTGTCGTCGTATTCGGCGCGCAGCCCGGTGCCTTCGACGGCCTCGAACGTGGCGGGGCGTTCCTGGCGGATGCGCACCATCTTGCCTTTGTTGGCGCTGGCCGTACCCTGCTGTGTGCCGTCGGGCAACTGGCGCATGGTGAGGGTGTCGGCGTGCAGCGTCATGTCGCCGCGTGTGAGCACGACGTTGCCGGTGAAACTGCTTTCTTTCTTGATGTCGTCGTAGTTCAGCGTGTCAGAGAGAATCAGCGTGCTGGGTTCTTCCTGCGCTGCGGGCGCTGCGCTGGCCGGCAGGGCGGAGAGGCTGGCTGCGCCGGCGCACAGGAGTGCGGCGAGCGCTGCGGCAACGCGATGGTGCGGTCGATTGTTTTTCATGGGCGTGTCTGATTGTTGGGTGTGGCGTTTTCGGGCGAGCGCTGACGTCGCGTGTCTTGTCCGGCGATCTCGACATCGCTGCTGGAAAACACCTGCAATTGCCGGGTTTTGTTGTTGTAACGCATTCCGGTGCCATTCATGCGTGAGCGTCCCTGCGTGACCTGTGCAGGCAGGTCCGTGAAGACCTCATCGCTGTTGGGCAGCAGGGTGAGTTGCTGGCTTCGCACATCGAGTTCCTGGCGTTGGGCATCGCCGGGACGATGGATATGGGCATTGCCGTTCATGACGATGCGCGCGCCCTTCTGGTCCATGACGGCCGTGTCGGAGGTGCCTACCGTGATAGGGTTGCCGGGCTGAAGGCCGACTGCCCTGGGCTTGTCGATGTCGTAGGAGTCGTCGTCGGGGTAGTGGCGTGCAAGATCGCCTTCGAGACGGTTGATGGGTGTGCCCGAGGGATCGGTGCGCAACATGACGAAGTTGCGCGCCCAGGAGTCCATTTCGTGGGTCTTGCGCGCGGGAGGATCGATGGCGAGCGCCCGGTCGGCGTAGTCCGCGGCCCACCAGGTGCCGGCGACCAGTATGATCAGCAGCCCCAGGGCTACCATCGAGGGAAACTTTTCTCTCATTGAATGACGCCCGGCCCCAGCAGCCCGGGGGAAGAGAGGAAGCTGCCCAATTTGCCGCGAGCGGCCATCAGCAGGTCGCAGCATTCGCGCACGGCGCCGTTGCCGCCGGACAGGGTGGAGCTCCAGTGTGCAGCCTGCGCCACGTAGACCGGTGCGTGGGGCACCGTGGCGGCAAAGACGGCGCGCTGCATGGCCGACAGGTCGATGATGTCGTCGCCCATGAAACCGATCTGTTCCTGGGGCACGCCCAGGCGCTGGGCCATCTCGGACAAGGCGCTGCCCTTGTCGCGCACGCCCTGCATGACTTCGGCGATTCCCAGCTCGGCCGCCCGGCGCGCGACGATGGGGCCGGAGCGCCCGGTGATCAGCGCCACCGCCACGCCGGTCTCGCTCAACAGGCGCAGCCCGTGGCCGTCCTGCGTGTGGAAGCGTTTGAGCATTTCGCCGTTTTCACCGTAATACAGGCTGCCGTCGGTGAGCACGCCATCGACGTCGAACACCATCAGGCGCACGGCGGCCGCACGCTCGCGTACCTCGGCACTCACACGGGAGAGCACCAGGGCGTCGGCGGGATGGGCGGAAATCGGAAACGGGGAAGAACTGTTCATATTACTTTCGCTGCCATCAAATCGTGCATGTGCAA